>DITK01000053.1 GCA_002422785.1 Francisellaceae bacterium UBA6186 | reverse complement strand
TATGGATAAAGCCAAAGATAGCTTTCGTAAAGGGGAATTACCATCAGCTAAAATTGACAGTTCGGTGGGAACAAAATTATTAGATGATCAACATTGCTATACAGCGTATTTTCTTAGAACTAGGACCGAGGGAATCGAAACAGGTGGGATGGCTTATGTTTGCAGTGATAATTATGCAAGATCATCTGTAAATAAAGACGGAATTAATATAGAAAGATCGATTGGCGGTAGCGTTGGTTTGAATTTAGCTACAGGACATGCAGAATTACCTGTTGGTGATGTTAGAGTAGATGTAAATGCTTTATCTGGAAAATTGCAAGCTGAAGGTCATATTAATATTAGTAAAGAGCAAACTAATGTTGGTGTAAATGCTGAGGTATCAGTAGATGGTGTGGTTGTACGAGGGGAATTTAAATCTAAAAAAGCTTGTTCTAATAGTAGTTGTGTGCAAGTTACTGTAACCCCTTATACTGGGTTTGGAGTTGGTGCTCAGGTTGGTGTTGGATATACTAGTAGTGCAGAAAAAAAAGATACTGTTAATTTGTCAGCAGGTTTGGCCTTGGGCCCAATGTTTGGAGCAAAAATAAAGCTTGAAAGAGAACCAAAACAGAAAAATACTGAAAATGTTGCTACAAACCATTCTAAGCCATCTCCATGAAATACATATTGTTATTGTGGATATTATGTTGTTCGTATAATTTAGCTATTGCTGAAAAAAAACCAATTAAAGAAATAATAATTGATCCATTTGCTGATTTTTATCCTCATTTTGGAAATAGCATATGCAGAAGAAAAGCTTTTGAAATTGCATTTGACAACACAATAGCTAGAGACAAAAAAACCCAATTATGGAAAAATTATGAAACTATTTGTTCAATTGATGGTAGTTATCAATTAATCTTAGCCGATTTTTATATGAGCCTTGGAAGGCATTATAAAGAAGCCAAGGAAGTTTTAGAAAAAACTATAATTAATGCAAACTATGATATCAGATACCATAAATCATTATTGCATGCAGCCTATCAAGAACTAGATGAAAAATGTAAAGCGATAGATTTGGCAAAAGAAATAATTAATGATTATCCTGGTTGGTATAAGGGGTATGTAGCTTTAGGAACTGATTTTATTTATGCCAATGATTGGAATAATGCTAAGAAGTATTTTGAAAAAGCACTTAAAATGTATGATCGGGATCCAGTTATATATTTGCTGTTAGCTGCTGTATCGTATGAGTTCAAAGAAGATGATAAAGTCATTGATTATTATCATAAAGCATTTTTGTTGGATCCTTATAAGCCATTTCTAGATTGGAGAAGTTCTGCAGCAGCAGTGGCTGTTCATGTTATGAGAGGTCAATTTGAAGAGGCTAAAAATATATTAGATACCCAGCAAGAATTTAACCCTGGCATAATCAAAGACGCAAGATTTATTGTGATAAAAAATTACTATGAAAATGCATTAAAAAAAGCAAATAAATCGCAATGAAAGATGTAAATGCTGTATCTGGAAAATTGCAAGCTAGTAGTGCAGAAAAAAAAGATACTGCTAATTTGTCAGCAGGTTTAGGCTTGGGTCCAATGTTTGGAGCAAAAATAAAGCTTGAAAGAGAACCAAAACAGAAAAATACTGAAAATGTTGCTACAAACCATTCTAAGCCATCTCCATGAAATACATATTATCATAAAGCATTTTTATTGGATCCTTATATGTAAAAATCAGTTATTAAATTAATAGCCTTAAAATCTGCCATATTCATCTTCAATCCTAACAATATCATCTTCACCTAAATAAGATCCAGATTGTACTTCTATTAAATGTAACGCAATTTTACCAGGATTTTCTACCCGATGTTTCATACCCATGGGTAAATAAATAGATTCATTTTCGTGCAGTAATAATATTTCTTCGCCCTTAGTAATTTTAGCTGTACCTTTAACTACTACCCAATGTTCAGAGCGATGGTAATGTATTTGATTGGAAATTTTAGCACCAGGTTTAATCATAATTTTTTTTACTTGGAAACGATCTGCTAAATCAATAGTTTGATAATATCCCCAAGGACGGTAAACTTTTTTATGAGTATAAAACTCTGTTCTATTTTGATCTTTAAGCTGCTGAACCAGTTCTTTAATATGATTAATTTGGTCTTTGGAACTAATTAAAATAGCATCTGTAGTTGCAACAACAATAATATTGCTTAATCCTATAACAGAAATTAGCTGATTTTCTGTTCGGATATAAGAATTGTTGGTGTTTTTAATTATTACATCGCCAATAATGACATTATTATATATATCTTTTTTTGAGATATTCCATAAGGCATCGAACGACCCAAGATCTGACCATGTTAAATCAACCGGCATAACCACAGCTTTTTTAGTATGCTCCATTACCGCATAATCAATTGAATTATTTGGAATACTATAAATTAATTCTGAATTCAATCTTAAAAAATCTAAATCTTGCGTTGCAAGATCCAGGGTGTTTTTACAACTAGCCAATAATTTTGGTTGTAAAAGTTTTAATTCTTTTAGCATGGAACTTGCTTTAAATAACAGTATTCCACTATTCCAGTAATATTGATCAGAATTAAAAATTTTTTTTGCAATATCAATATTAGGTTTTTCAATAAAACTAGCTACTTGATATAAAGCTTTATTGTTGCTTAATTGCTGTCCTAGTTGAATATAACCATAATTAACTTCGGGATTACTAGGTTTTATGCCAAAAGTTATAATTTGATTATCTAGCGCATTAAGTTGAGCCGCCTCTATGGCTTGATAAAAATTTTCTAAATTTTCTATCGTATGATCGGCTGGCAATACTAACAATAATTGTTCTGGATCTGTTTGTAATAAACAAGCAATAGCAATGGCTGGAGCGGTATTTTTAGCTTCAGTTTCTAAAATTATATGAGATGGAATTATATTAATTAATTGTAATTGTTCTGCGACTAAGAAACGATGATCGTTATTACAAATAATCATAGGCGGACTAAATTTATTACAAGTTACACGTAAAACGGTCTCTTGGAATAAAGTATGTTGTGTATCTAGTAGCGATAAATATTGCTTAGGGTAATGAGATCTAGAAAGCGGCCAAATGCGAGTTCCGTTGCCTCCAGATAAAATAATAGGAGTAATCACGTTAATTAGCGTCTCGATCTAAGCTCTTTAATTTGGCATCTGCCATATGTACCCTAGAAGAATTAGAATAATCTTTCTTAATTTTTAAAAAATAATTCCTAGCTGCTTGCCAATTTTCACGTTCTAATTCTAGCATGCCTAATTTTAATAAAGCATCAGGTGCTTTATCATGCTCTTTATATTTATCAACAACTTGTAAAAAATAATTCGCTGCTATATCAAGCTTATGATCAGTTAAAAATAAATCTCCCAGCCAATATGTGGCGTTAGGGGAATATTTACTATCATGGAATTGCGATAAAAAATCTTTAAATGCAACTATGGCCTCAGGAAAGTTTTGATCTTCAATTAATTTATAGGCTGCATTATATGCAGCTTGATCTTGTTGTAATATATTATTTTTCAAGTTTATTTTAGTTTGATTTGAAACAATTTCTTTATGATTATTAACACTTGTTAAATTAGAAATTAAATGCTGTTGCTCTTCTATTGTGCCACGCAATTCCTGGATCTCTTTTTGTAAAAATTCCATTTTACTAGATAATTCAAAATTTAAATTACTATCTAATTTATTCTCTATGCCATCAAGTCTGGCTTCTAGTTCCGAGATCGATGATCTAGACCAGCAAACTTGATGGGCAAAAAATAGTATAATTACAAAACACCAACATACTACCTGTAAAAAATTTGATTTTAATCGGAGTAATAGCATTTAATTCACCTATTGTATTTTTTAACGGTAGCTAAAAGTTAAATTACTCATAAGTAAGTTCTGCTCTACGGTTTAAACGCCATGCTTCTTCGTTATGCCCTATCGCTGCTGGTTTTTCTTTACCATAACTTACGTCAACTAATCTATCGTTACGTATGCCTTTTAGTTCTATAAATCTTAAAATAGCTTTAGCTCTTCTTTCGCCTAAACCAATATTATATTCAGCACTACCACGCTCATCAGTATGGCCATCAATCCGTAATTTTAATTTAGGATTTTCTATCATATGCTTTGCATGAGCTAATAATACTAATTCATAACGGTGTGTAATATCGTCTTGATTATAACCAAAATAGATAACATTTTCTGATAACAGATCTTTTTCTTGGTTAGGGGTTATCTCTTCTCCATAAAAAGCAAAAGAATCAACATTTTTAGAATGAGAACCTGGCCTTAAGTAGGTAGGTTTATTATTTGAGCAACTAATAATTAATAAACTACTTATTAGTAAAATCAATAAATTTACACTAATACTATTAAATTTTTTATAAATAATTTGTAACACATTAACCCCCTGACTAATTAACTTTTTTAACATTATTCCAAAAATGGTGACCACGCTGGATTTTTTAAATTACTATTACCCATTATAGGCAAATATTTATTAAAATTACCTTCTATAGAAACACCAGCCAAAACTTTGTTGCTTTCTTTATTTTGTTTCGTGCTATAAACAACCATAGTACCATTAGGAGATATAGCCGGAGAATCTTCCATCCCGGCGGTGGTTAAAATCTTAACTTTACCACTATCTAAAGATTGTAACGCTATGTTAAATCTTGTATCAGTTTTACTACAATTTTCTCTACAATGCAACATGACTAAATATCTATTATCTGGAGTTAAAACTGGAGTAGCATTGTAATCGCCCGTGAAAGTTACACGATTAACTTGACCGTCAGACAACAAAACTTTATAAATTTGAGGTTTACCACCTCGATTAGAAGTAAAAAATATTTCTTTAGCATCACGACTCCAACAAGGTTCAGTGTCGATAGCTATACCGTTAGTTATTTTTTGCAAATTACCATTAGCTATATCTAAAATATAAATTTTAGGATAACCATCTTTAGATAGCACTACAGCTAATTTATCTCCAGTTGGCGACCAAGATGGTGCTCCATTAATTCCCGGATATTTAGTAATAACATTAATTTTATTAGTGGCTAAATTAGCAATGTTGATACTAGATCTATGATTTTTGAATGAAACAAAAGCAATTTTTGTACCGTCAGGAGACCAGCTTGGCGACATAATAGGGTATGTTGCTGAAAATAATGTATATTCATTAAACCCATCAAAATCAGCTATATTTAAACTATATTCTGGATTTTCCGCCCCTAAACGTTCAGCTTTTATATATGCAATTTTTGTTTTAAAGTCACCCTTAATACCAGTTAAGTTTTCAAAAATAATATTACTAATCCTGTGTGCTAATTGACGAGAGCTTTCATTCGGATGCTTAATTATTTCTGTATTAAAATGGATGGCATCTAGTGGCTTATATAAATCTAATAATTTTAAATTTACTATTAATTTTTGCGCATCACTAGATGGATATAACTTAGTTAGTAATAAATACTCAGCTCCAGTATTGCGCCAAAATTTAAAATCAATATGTTCTATATTAAGTGGTATTTTTTCTAAAGTATCAATATCATCTAAACTTAATTCTAGTATTTTAAATTGCCCACTATAATTTAAGTCATTATTCATAATTTCAGTTATTTGTTTAGATTGACTATATTTTGCAAGATTGTTAAAAGGCAAAATGACCATTTTGATGCCAACATCTCGAGCTTCATTAACTCTAATATGGATAACTTTGGCTAAACTTTGATTTACTAAAAATCCTAAATTAAACAATAACCAAGCTAAAATTATTTTTTTCAACATAAATTTATCCAAATAAACTAATCATTATTAAAAGTACTGTCATCAAACTTAAACATATACTCCTCTTCTACTAATTTTTGATTTACTAATGGATCTACTGGCATGTCAAATGGTGCCGATTTGTATATAGCTTGTTCAGAAAAGGAATCATAAGCCATGTTACCACTCGATTTTTCAATTTTGACTAAAGCTAAATTACCATCAGGCATAATTTTTATTTTAATAGAACATACTAAATGTTCAGGGAAAAACATCGTCTTTTTGCGATTGTTAATAATTTCAGCACGCCATTTTGATTGGTAATTACTAGTTTCAGTTTGGATAGTGGATTGCATAGTGGCAGAAGTAGAGCTGTGATTAACATCAGTGGTTTTTTGATTGGTTGATGTCGCTGCTAAAGGTGTTGCTTCAAGCTTTTTTTTTTGAGCTTGTTGCGCTTTTAATTTATCTAATTTTTCTTGCTGGCTTGATAATTCTTTAGCTTGATTTTTAAGCTTATTTGCGGTTTGCTGCAAACTTTCTTGCTCTTTTTTAAGCTGTTCCCGATCTTGTTTGGCTTTTAGTGCTTCTTGTTTGGCTTTCAACATTTCTTGTTCAGCCATTTTTGTTAACTGAGCTAAATTTTTTTCTTGTTGCTGTATTTTTTTTTCTCTAATTATTTTATCAGCAGCCTGTAGCTCTTGTCGTTTTAATGCCTGCTGCACCATGTCACCATCAATTAAATTTGCTTGCACTATATTTTTATAAATATTTCGATGCTGACTTTCATTGTTAATTGTATTTTGGATTGGATTGATATCAGAAAATATTGTTTTATTTTGGATAAAACCAACCAGAATAATACTAATAAATATCAAACCATGGGTCAGTATTGATTTTAATAAATCTTTACTAATTTTATTATTATCTAATTGATGATGAAAATTGTTTGTCATATTTAACTTTATACACCCTCTGTTTCTAAACCAACACTTGCAACACCAGAAGTTTGCAATAACACCATAGCATGCAATACAGATTTATAGCTAACTTGTTGATCAGCTTTAACTGTAACTATCCTAGACGGATCCCGCAATATAGCTGCTGCGACTTCTATTTGTAGTTGTTTTTGATCAATCGGCTTATTTG
Organism: Francisellaceae bacterium UBA6186; assembly: GCA_002422785.1. Classification (GTDB taxonomy): domain Bacteria; phylum Pseudomonadota; class Gammaproteobacteria; order UBA6186; family Azoamicaceae; genus UBA6186. Next base: position 80,314 of record DITK01000053.1, on the reverse strand, counting down.
GGTTGGCAGCTATGTTTAAATATAAATTTTCTGCTGAATCAACGGACACTACTATAGGACAATTATCCTTTTTCCCTTCCAGAGTCTTAGCATGCATTTTCGGTAAATTGATCTGCACCCCTTGCATAATCATTGGTGCGGTAGCCATAAATATAACTAATAACACTAACATAACATCGACATAAGGAACTACGTTTATTTCTGCTACTTGTCTTCTAGATTTTTTGTTGTTAATTAACATCTTTAAATTTCCATTGTTTGAGAGATAATTTGAGATGTTTGCTGATTACGATAATAAATTCTTTTACCTATAACTCCAATTAATTCTTGCATGGATCTTTGATAACTAGCAGTTAGCCCATCAATTTTACAAATAAATTTATTATAGAAAATTCCAGCTGGAATCGCTGCAAATAGACCCATTGCAGTTGCAATTAATGCCTCTGAAATACCAGGAGCGACAACTGCCAAAGTCGCTTGACCAGTAGCATGACCCAACTGATGAAATACACTCATAATGCCCCAAATAGTACCAAATAATCCAACATAAGGAGAAATAGACTGAATAGTAGCTAGAGTAGCCAAATTTTTTTCCAATAATTCATGTTCGTGATGCAAAGCTATGACCATAGCACGCTGTACTTCTTTAACTATTAGACTAGGTTTAAAATGATTATTTTTAGATAAATTTAAAAATTCATTTATGCCCTTAAAAAAAATCGCCTCTACTCCAATTTTATTTTTTTGTGCTGATATCTGTTTGTACAAAGTTAACAACTCTACCCCAGAATGGAGTAATGATTGAAATTTATCAAACACTAAAGACCTAGCTGATATACATCTGCTGCGATTAAATATTATCGCCCAACTTAATACTGAACTAATAAGCAATCCTAGCATAACAAGCTGTACTAAAAAGCTAGCTTTAAAAAACATTGTAATAAATGAAAAATTACTTTCCATATGGATCCTTAATTATTTGTAAATGTTGATACGCTTTAGTTGTTAACACACGCCCACGAGGGGTGCGGACTAGAAAACCTTGCTGAATTAAATATGGTTCTAAGATATCTTCTAAAGTACCTTTGTCTTCGCCTAACGATGCAGCAATACTTTCTATACCCACAGGTCCGCCATCAAATTGTTCCGCAATAATATGCAAAAAATGTCGATCTAATGCATCGAAACCACAAGTATCGACTTCTAATAAATTTAATGCCTCGTTAACCGTTAGTGAATCAATTTCTTCTTTATTATGTTTAACAACTTCCGCATAATCCCGAACTCTTCGTAATAATCTGTTCGCAATTCTAGGGGTACCGCGAGATCTACTGGCTATTTCCAAAGCTCCCTGTGGTTCAATCTTCATATTTAAAATTTTAGCCGATCTTTGTACAACTTGCTGCAATTCTATATCAGAATAAAAATCTAATCTCAATATAATCCCAAATCTATCTCTAAAAGGTGCGGTTAATAATCCAGCCCTCGTAGTTGCCCCAACTAAAGTAAACGCCGGCAAATCTAATTTAATCGCTCTAGCAGTTGGTCCTTCACCAATAATAATATCTAATTTGCGATCCTCCATTGCTGGATATAAAACTTCTTCTATATTAGGGTTTAGTCTATGAATTTCGTCAATAAATAGTACATCACCATGATCTAAATTGGTAATTAAAGCTGCTAAGTCTCCTGCTTTTTCTAATACTGGACCCGATGTTTGTCGTAAATTAACCCCTAACTCATTAGCTATAATATTGGCTAAAGTAGTTTTACCAAGCCCTGGAGGTCCAAATAGTAGTAAATGATCTAGCGCATCGAGCCTACCTTTAGCTGCATTAATAAAAATATCCATTTGCTGCTTAATTTTAAGTTGGCCAATGTATTCACTTAAATATTTAGGACGAATTTTTTGTTCTAGCTTAGAAGTATCTAGTTTGTGATTTGGTTGTTGCAATGCAGTTATTAATTTGCTAGAAATATTATCGGTTTTAATCATAATATACTTTTGATAAATTTTTTAATGCCTCTCTTAACAATTGTTCGCTAGAGATGGTCTTTATTATATTATTATCTTTATTATTTATTACGGCCCTAATAGCTATAATAGCTTCTTTTTGTTTATAACCCAAAGAAATTAAAGCTTCTTGGGCATCGTTAATAACATTTTCACTTATAATTAATGGATAATCAACATTAACAACGGAATTATTCAATGATAGTAGTTCAGCAAATTTTTTGCTATTAATATTATTTTCCATCTCAACTATTAAGCGTTGAGCTATTTTGTGACCAATACCAGGTATGTCTGTTAACTTTGAGATATTTTTTAGCATAATAATATTCAAAAATTGTTCAACACTTAAATGAGATAAAATCGATAATGCTAATTTTGGACCAAATCCAGATATCTTTATTAATTCGCAAAATAAAAATTTTTCTTTTTCTTCTAAAAAACCATATAAAATATGAGCATCTTCCCTAACAATAAGATGAGTATGTAATAAAACTTCTTTACCGATTTCTGGTAATTTTGATAAAGTGCTCATCGGAGCGAAAATACCGTAACCAATACCGCCTATATCTACAACTATAAGCAACCCATTTTTTGCTGCTAGACGGCCTGTTAGTTGGAATATCATATTTACCACATTGTAATTTATAAAAAATTACCAAAGTTTAACACTGTTTTGGCTAATCTTAAAATGATTGATAAAAAATACTATTTTCGAATGGATATGCTCTTGCTTGTTTATTTAGGCTTTTTTATAAGATCATGGTCTGTGCTTTCTAATAACAGAAAATCTACAATATTTTTAGCAGTAGTTATAATATGTGCTAAATCGTTTAAATGTTCTATTTTTAATTTTTTGGAATAATTTTTTTTCTTGGATAGCTGTTTTTGGTTATGCGTTTTAATAATGGCATCTATATTTGCAATAATATCATCTAAATCAAGAGAAATTGTTTCTATTTTTTTTTCTAGATTTTTCATATGTACATCCAATAAATAATTCTATTATACCTGAATTGTTAACATTTAATCAATAAAATATACATCTAGCAATTCATTTAGGGTTATTTAGTTGTTGTTTGTAAGATAAACTCTATATCATTTTCGCAAAAAAATCTGTAATATTTTTGATCATAAGGACATTGAAAGAGATCTGATAACAGGTCATGTTATTACTGTTCGTAAATGCCATGGGAGGGCATAAATATGTCGGTAGGAATAATAAAGATCTTACAAAAATTATTAACTGTACAAAAAGCTAGAGTGCAACAGTTAGAGGTGGAACTATCTCAAGTAAAACAAACTAAAGCTTGTTTAGAAGACGATTTTTTCCATGCTATCGAACAATTACAACTAAATAAATTACAACAAAAATAATTATGTATCAATTAAATTTATTAATCAAAAATATTTTGTATTATATAATGTGGTCGATTTTTTACTTCATTAAAAATACGTGCAATATATTCTCCTACAATACCGATAGAAAACAATTGGATCCCACCAAAAAATATTATGGCTATCATTAAAGAAAGATAGCCAGGAACCTCTATACCATAAATAGTAGTTTTTATAATCATATATAATGCATATGTAAAAGCTATACCGGATATGCATAAACCAATTAAACTTAAGATCCTAAGTGGTATATCAGAGAAAGATATGATGCCTGTGATAGCTAAATCGGTTAAATTTTTTATACCAAAAGTGCTTGTACCACTGGTTCTATGGTAAGCTTTAAATTCAATACCGTAACTTTTAAATCCAACCCAGGCATAAAGACCTTTAGTAAAACGATTATGTTCTTTGCATGCTGCTAAAGCTGTAACAACTTTTTGATCTAACAATCTAAAATCTCCGGCATTAGCAATGATGTTTATTTTTGTTATCGATTGCATTAGGCCATAAAACCATTTGGTTAGGATCCTTTTAAGCCACGGTTCATCTGCTCTATTATTACGAATACCGTATACCATATCAAAGCCATTGCTCCAATGATCTAGCATTGTTGATATTAATGTAATTGGATGCTGACAATCTGCATCTATAAGTATAGTGGCAGCATTATTAGGATCACAAGATGCGCATTCTATTCCTGCAAATAAAGCGATTTCTTTACCAAAATTTCTAGATAATTGAATTAATTTAATATTTGGCGCATATTTTAGAGATGCTGATTGTTTGAAATTTAATATTTGATCAACAGTATCATCTGAGCTGCCGTCATCTATAATGATTAATTTAAAATTATCAGTAATTTTTTCTAAATGACAAATTAATTCTCTTAAAAAAACAATGATTATTTCAGCTTCGTTAAAGCAAGGAATCACACAAGAGATTGCGAGGCTTTTATTTTTTAATAATGCTAATCGTTGTTTAATCATATTATTCATACTTATACATTATGACACAGTGGATTCAGAAGATATATTAACAAGATCCAAATTATTTAATAACTGTAGTAAATCCGTGCCATGCAAACCATTGAAAATGACTAAATCACAGCCAGCTTGCAAGGCTTTTGTGGTAGCAATTAAGTTGACCGCTTGTTTTTTAGTAATATTTAAATTAGTCATGATAGATTTAATTTCTAGGCGATTTTGATTTTGATATAAAAAGTCTTGAATAGCTTTCATCGACAAACAATCGCTAATAATGATTCCATTAAAATTTAATTGTTTACGCAAGATGTTTTGTAACCACATTTTAGAATATCCAGCTGGATTTTCATCTATTGCTGGATAAATGATGTGAGCTGGCATTACAGCTTGTAAGGTATTTGGTTTAATATCTATTGAAGGATCACCTGTAATTAGTAATCTAAAAGGCTCTATATCTTTACTAAAAATTTCTTGTTTGCTTCTTAAATCGATTGTTGTTGTTAAATGAGTATCTGATTCTGTTGATCCGTGTCCGGGAAAATGCTTGCCTACCGATTTCATCCCGGCATCTTGTTGCCCTTTAATAAAACTAGCCGCTAATCTGGCAACTACTACTGGATCCTGATGAAAAGCTCGACCCAAATTACCTATTATTGTACTAATATAAGAACCATCGCTATTTTTAGTGCCCAAATCTAGAATTGGAGCTAAATTTAAATCTATGCCACAGCTTAATAAATCACGAGCTATGTGATAACCAAAATTATATGCCTTATCCACAGCATCTAGTGAGTTAATATTATACAGATCTCCTAATGTGTGCATGGCTCCGGGGTTTGGGAATTCTTTATTGTTAAATCTCCATACTTTGCCACCTTCATGATCTACCATTATCAAAATATTTTTATTTAATTTTTTGATAATCGTAACTAATTTAGTTATTTGTTGTTTATTCTCAAAATTTCTAGCAAATAAAATGACCCCACCAATGTTTTTATGAGGCAAGATACGTTGTTCTGTTAGATTTAATTTAGTTTTTTTTAAACTTATTACTATCTTTCCTGCTGCGTTAAGATTTATCACAAAAACATCTCCTTTATTTAAAATATTTCTTTTGGGTCAACGTCTATTGACCAAGCTACAGAAGATAAAATTTTGTTATTAGCTACAAAATTTACAAGATAACTAGTTAAATTTTGTAATTTACTTCTATTAATATCTTGAAATAGTAATCTAGCATGGAATTTTTTTTTACGCTTCTCCATTATGGCCGGGATCGGACCAAAAATTTTGCAACAATTTTTCTCTTGCGTAGAGAATTTATTAGCTAATTGTTTAATTTTAGTTAAAAATTCTAAACAAGACTTGCTGCTGCTGCCTTCTGCTCGCCATAGTATTTGGTGGCTAAATGGTGGTAATTCAGAAATTTCTCTTTCTTTAAATAATATTTGAGAAAAACCATGATAATCATAGTTAGCTATTGCCTGAATTACAGGATTGTTTGGGTAAGAAGTTTGTAATAATACTTTTCCTAAATTGCATCTTCCAGCTCTACCGGCAACCTGAATAATTAACTGTCCCAATCTTTCTGTAGAACGAAAATCACTACTAAATAGTGTACTGTCTAAATCAATTATAACAACTAGTCCTAAATTGGGGAAATGGTGCCCTTTAGCTATCATTTGAGTCCCGATTAATAAATTGACCTTTTGATCTAGGATATCTGATATAATCTTGTTAAAATCTTGCTTTTTAGCAGTAGAGTCTTTATCGATTCTAGAAATATTAGCTGCTGGAAATATTTCTTGAAATAATTGTTCTATGCGCTCTGTTCCTTGTCCTAAAGGCATCAACTTATTATTATTACAATTTGGGCACATGTCTGGTATTGATTTAGTTTCTTGGCAGTGATGACAGTGTAATTTATTAGTATAGATATGCCAAACCATATTGGTATCGCAACTTGTACATTTTTGTATAAATTGACAACTAAAGCATTTAAGTACTGGCGCAAAACCGCGACGATTAATAAATAATAATACTTGGTGATTATTATCTAAATATTGTTTAATTTCAGTTATAGCCATATTAGACAGCCCAGCTGATAATTTTTTATGTCGTATATCTATAATTTCAATTTTTGGTAATGCAGATATGGCTCTATTTGGTAGTTTATAGTGTAGATATTTATTTAAATTAGCGTTATATAGGGTTTCTAGACTGGGGGTTGCAGATCCCAATAAAATTGGGCAATTTGTAAATTTAGCTCGCATAATTAAAAAATCTCTAGCCATATAATGTAGATAATCTTGTTGCTTAAAAGATAAATCATGTTCTTCATCAATAATAAATAATCCTGGATTTAACATAGGAACAAAGGCTGCGGATCTGGTGCCTAAAATAATTTTAGCTTTGCCATTTTTAGCATTTAGCCAATTTAAGTAGCGTTGTTTCTTGCTTATATCAGAATGTAAGATAGCAATTTCTATATCGCCAAAGCGTTTAGTAAAACGTTGAAATGTTTGTGGAGTTAAACCGATTTCCGGAACCAATATTAGAGTTTGTTTATTTTGCTGCAGCATTTCATCGGTTAACTGTAAATAAACTTCTGTTTTACCGCTGCCGGTCACTCCTTCTAATAAGCTGACATTAAATTGATTAATTTTTGTTAACATATCATCGATAATAATTTTTTGAGCAGTATTTAATACTATATTTTCCGGATCATGGTTAGTTAATTGCTTATATTTTACCATAGTATTTAGGTTGTTGTTTTTAGGTGATTTATTTTCTTTGCAGTATGTTGGCAAAGCACAATCTAATATTGATCCGATAGAAGTTTGATAATAGTTAACAGCCCAAAGCAGTGTTTTATATAACGATGTAGAAAAAATTGGCTCTAAATCTATTAACTTGATAATAGGCTTTAGTTTATTTTGAGCAACGTCAGTTTCATGGGTTATATTTACTATAAAACCAATTAATGTTTTTTTACCAAAAGGTATTATGACTCTCGTGCCTATAATAGCATGAGGTATCATTATTTCAGGGATAATATAATCAAATATTTTTTTTAATTGTGAAAACAAAGCAACTTTAGCTATCTTCATTTATGATCGCTGTTGTTATATTTGGTTTTTTATAATTATTTGGATTGCGGCGTAAAAATCTACTTTTCCGTACTGTTTGCAACAGTAAATGGTTTCTTTTTTTTATAGTTCTATGGCCTATACGAAAAATTTTTGATGTGCTGATATTGGTGTTGTCATTGTCCATAACCATCTCCTATTATTTTTTCGACAACCATGATTGGTCTTTAAGCAGTATATTAGTATGCATAAATATTTTAAATAAATTTATCAGAAATTGACGTATATATTTTTCTTGTGGATAAGTTTGTTGACGAAATTTTTCTAGTTAATTTTTGCATGTTTTTTGTTCTGGTATTTAAAATATATTTAGTATGTCTAATTTATGCCTAATATATTCATTAAATGAGAAACATTTACACTCGTAGTTGTGGATAACCTTGTGGATAACAAATAAAAATATTTTAGCTGAATTACGCAAATAAAAATTGTTACGGTGTTGATGGGTTCTATAATTATTATTTTTTGTTATTCAAAGGCACTAGATTTTTTTGTAACACATTGATTTGTATGACGATTTTTGTTTTTAAAAATTGTTACATAATTTTTGTTGCAATATAAAGTAATTATGTATTATGATACAACCTTTGTTTATTTAGAGATAAATAACGCCAATCTTTATGTGTATAACTTAAAGAGCAAACTATTTGCTGATGTTGATTTTTTGATCTGTTTACGTTGTTTGTCAAAGTATTGTTTATATTAATTATTACTAAACATAATATTAAATGATTATTAATAATAAACAATTTCCCCAATAATTCTGTGTATAACTCTGTGGATATAATCGTTCGATATTTTACAGCACTAACATATTAATGTTATTAATGGCCAGAGAGGGAATCGAACCCACGACACAAGGATTTTCAGTCCTTNNTTGCTCTACCAACTGAGCTATCTAGCCAAAACAGTAAATGAACATAAATATTAAAAATCCTATTAAACCTTACTGTGGTCATTGAAGTCAATGGGATTGATTTGTTAATATCTAATATAAATGCCATAAATACTTTAATAAACTAGGATCTATAGTTTAATGCCATCTAGATATAATATTGCTATTAGAAATAAAATTATTTCAGCTTCTATTTTATCAGCAGATTTTGCTTCATTAGCAGAAGAAGTTACAAAAGTTTTAGCAGCTGGAGCCGATTGGATCCACGTAGATGTTATGGACAATCATTTTGTGCCTAATTTAACCTTCGGCCCTTTAGTATGTCAGTCTTTAAGGGCACGTGGCATTTTAGCTACCCTAGATGTGCATTTAATGGTAACTCCGGTTGATTATTTAATTATCGAATTTGCTAAAGCTGGTGCAAATTATATTACTATTCATCCCGAAGGGACTATAGATTTGCAGCGTAGTTTAAAGTTAATTAAAGATTGTGGTTGTAAAGCTGGAATAGCTATAAACCCGGAAACTTCAATAGATGTTATAAAAGACATTTATACACAACTAGATCTAATTTTAATTATGTCAGTACACCCAGGATCTGCTGGGCAACAGTTTATTGTTAATAGTTTAGCAAAAATTGAATTAATTAAATTAATGCTAAAAAAATTAAATTGTCATATACCATTAAGCATTGATGGCGGGGTGAATATTGAAAATATTGCGAATTTAGCCAACATAGGCGTAGATATATTTGTAGCTGGATCTAGTATTTTTAAACCTAAGGATTATGATTATAAATACGCTCTTGCTAAATTAAAAAGCCTGATAACCTGATATTGCACTTATTTATTTGTATAATTAGGTAGCGTATATTCAATAGAATTTGATATTATTATTTCGTATAATCATAACTATTAAGAGTACTAAATTTACTTATTGTTGTATAGGCACACATAAAATGCAGCCACGTAAATTAACCAACAAGCTAAAAAATACCAAAGCAAACAAAGTAGTATCCAATACAGGTATTAGTTATTTGAGTTTGATTGCTATGGGGGAAAATTCAAATAACATGGCCCAGACCTTAACTGCGTTAATCGCCACCCATAACTGTAATATTATAAACACTAAAATTACTGAATTTGGTCAAGATCTAGCATTTAGTGCTTTGATTAATGGGAAATGGAATGAAATTATTAAATTAGAAAAATCTTTATCTGGCCTAACTAATAAACATCAACTACATGTATATACAAAACGCAATAATCATATCACCGTAATTAATTCTACAGAATCTGCTCAATATATAAACTATATGGTACATGCAACCACTATAGATAAACCTGGTTTATTAAATAAATTATTACAATTTTTTAATCGGGAAAATATTGCAATTAAAGAAGTCAATGTTCATCGTAACAATAATAATATTTATTTAATCAATATTGAAATTCAGGTTAAAATTCCATCTGATAGGCATATTGTCTCGTTAAGAGAATCATTTTTAGATTATTGTGATGTTTTAAATTTAGATACTAGTTTAGAACCAGCTTAAAATATAAGTTAATATCAGCGTGTATGTCCAGAGGCTATTGGCCAAACCATTAATACTGTTTTTACTAAAGTTGCTAATGGTATAGCGAATACTACCCCCCAGAAGCCCCATAAAGAGCCAAAAAACAAAATAGCAATAACAATTGCAATTGGGTGCAAATTTACGGCTTTAGAAAACAAAATTGGTACTAACACGTTACCATCTAATGCTTGAATTATAAAATACACTCCTAGCAAATAACCTAATTTTAAGCTAAATCCCCATTGTAAGTATCCAACTAAAATTAAAGGTATAGATACAACTACTGCCCCTATATACGGTACTATTTCTGAAATACCGACAATAGCTGCAATCAATATTGCATAGTTTAAGTCAAAAAATAAAAAGACCATCCCATTAATGATGCTTGCTATAGTTATTTGTAAAATTTTGCCACGAACATAATTACCGATTTGTTTATCCATTTCTAGCCAAATGGTTTTTAATACTTTTTTATTTTTTGGAAAAAATCTTGCAAACCAATTTATAATAATTTGACTGTCTTTTAAGAAAAAAAACACCAATAATGGTACTAAAAATAAATAAACTAGCCAGGCAATTATTCCTGGTATATAAGAAAAAGAAGATGAGACTTTTGTTTTAGCCCAAACGTGCACATCACTAAGCATACTAAAAAATAGAGTATCTATTTGTTGTTTAGAAAAGTAGGCTGGATATTGCTCGGCTAATTTTATTAATGAAGATTTAGCATTTTGTAACATATAAGGTAAATCAGTAAATAAGTTACTGAATTGTCTCCACAAAAGTGGCAGTAAAACTAGAATAGCTGTTATAAATATTGCTAAAAAAACTATATATACTAGAGGATAAGCGATATTTCTTGGAATATTGTGATTAACTAAAAAATTTACCCACCACTGTAGTAAATATACGATTACAAGGCTGGTCATAACTGGTGCTAATATTTCTCCTATGGTGAAAATTAGACCAAAACTTACCATCAAAAACAATAATAATAAGACTGCTTCAGGATGAGAAAAATACTTTTTATACCAAGATTTAAATATATTAAGCATATTTAATTTAAGCCCCCTAATTTTTTTGTAATAAGCAACAAATATTGTCTCCTTTGTGCCATTTATATAGCAACTTATGCCCAGTCTGTTTTGCGTATACTTGGCAATCTATTATAAAACTAGGGTCAGTTACCGTGATTAACAAATTTTCACCATTAGACAATTTGTCCATCGCTTGTTTAGTTTTTATAATAGTCCATGGACATGTTAAAGTAGTTAGATCTAAGGTACTCATAGACAAAATATGATAAAAAAATTTATTTATAAATCAGTTAATATTATCAATACTACACCATTCATCGAATTATTGGTAATGATTATAGCATTAGAACTGCTGGGTAATATAGCTGTTGCTAAGAAGTTACCAAATTTTGGTAACGAAACACAGTTAGTTATTTCCAGCAAAGAAGAAATGATTATAGGTAAAACTTGGCTTCACCAGTTAAGACAGGCTGGAATAATTCATATAGATCCAATTATAAATGCCTATATTAATCATTTAGGCAATAGTTTGTTAACCAATTGTCAGCAAGTAGACTTAAGTAAGTTTAATTTTTTTATAGTTGGTGGTACAGAAATAAATGCTTTTGCATTCTTTGGCGGTAATATTGGAGTTTTTGCGGGTTTAATCCAAACTACGGCAACAGAAAGTGAGCTGGCAGCAATTTTAGCTCATGAAATAAGCCACATTACTCAAAAACATTCTGTTAGGCAATTATTGCACCATAATAAGCTCATACCTTTAACTATTGCCGAAGCTGCGGCCGCTATTGCAATTGGTGTCCCAGATTTGATTATGCCAATTCTTGGTGGGCATATGCAACGAATGCTAACCTTTTCTAGAGAAAATGAACAGGAAGCTGATCGTATTGGTATACAATTGTTAAATAAATCTAAATTTGATCCAAGGGCTATGGCTAATATTTTTGAAAGGTTTAGCGTGTTTAGTGGTGATAACCAAAAAATACCACAATATTTGTTAACCCATCCAATTTTTGCGTCAAGGATCTCTGATGCTTATAACCGGGTAGAACAAACTGGCTATAAACAATATTTAGATCATATTGATTATGGTCTTATAAAGGCTAGAATTAATGTATATCTCAATACTAATAAAACTAATTTGCTAAACAAAATTGAAAACAGCTTAAAAAATCATCGATATAGTAATTATACTTTGTTACGTTATGAACAAGCTTTAGTATTACAAGACTTGCATAAAAACTCTGAAGCTGAAAATATTTTCGCAGAATTAATCAAAAAAAATCCAGAAAATATTATTATACAATTATCTTTGGCGGAATTATTATCAAATACTACGCCACATATTGCTAAAGATAAATTAGCTGATTTAATCGAAATTATTCCAGATTATTTACCATTGGTTTTAGCTTATGCCCAAACTTTAATAAAATTAAATTTACCATTTAATGCTAAAAATATTTTGGAAAATTATAACAAAAACAATATTTATGATCTTATAGAAGAGCCAAAAATATATGAATTATTAATAGGTTGTTATCAGCAGCTAAATGAGCCAGAAGAAGGTTTGTTCACTCAGGCTAAATTATTAATTATTCATAATAATTTACCAGCAGCGGCGCAAAAAATTGAGCAATCATTAAAAATAGCAAAAAAATCCAATATTAATAAAATTAAAAAATTTCAAATTGAATTAGATCAATTTGTTAAAGATATTAATGACATAAGAATTTAGGTGTTATTTTAAGAATAATGAAAAATTGATCTACTATTAGTAGATTGGTTTACTGCATCGTACGCATCGTCTCCAAAAAGTCTATTCAAAAAAGGGATACTAATTGCAATTAAACCTAAAATTAAATAAGTAATAACGGTTGAAAGAGGCACTAATTTTGGGTTGTTACGATGTTCTTTGTAGTGAACCATACATCCAGTTAATAGGAATACCCCGACTAATATAGAAGCGACCCAAAAAAATCTAGTTAATATATTGGTTCCGGAGAATAGCGTATCAGCTACTTCGCCAATATTTCTAGCTATAGCGTTATGTTGATACAAAATAACGTATGTAAAAATTAGCCTAAATATAGTCTTCATATGACTTCCAATAAATTTTATGTTATGGGTCGTGAGGGATTCGAACCTTCGACCAATAGGTTAAAAGCCTACTGCTCTACCAACTGAGCTAACGACCCTTGCTAAAATTTAAATAATCTAATAAAAAAAATTAGTTATATAAATCAAGGAACAATTATACTGCTTTACTTTTGAAAAACAAGCAAAAATTTTATTTGAAAATTAAGACAACTTAGTATATTTTGGCGGCATGGATAAAGTTATTGTTATACCATTCATAGAAGTACTACAAAGTTTACCAGTAGAAGCAACTTCTATAATCTTATTTGCAGTATGTATTATGGCTATGTTGTTGCTTTTTAAGCTTTTCGGCAAACAAGGACTATACCTTTACAACATTGTAGCGGTTTTGGCAGCTAACATTCAAGTTTTAAAAGGGATGCAGTTATCTTTCAGTAGTGGGCCGGTGGCTTTAGGTACGGTAGTTTTTTCTAGCACTTACTTATGTAGTGGCATATTAGCTGAACATTACGATCAAAATGCAGCGAAAAATAATATTTGGTTTTGTTTTGCAGCACAAATTTTAATGACTTTATTAATGATTATTGCGGTTGGCCATCAACCTATTTCCCCTAGCACAATTAGAGCAGGCACAGAACACATGTTGCTAGCTGATAATGCCATGCATTTGTTATTTTGCCCATCTCCTAGATTGTTATTAGCGAGTTTATTATCATTTTCTGTGGCCCAGTTATCTGGTATTTGGGTATTTCAAGCAATAAGTAAAATTACTAATAAAAAATATTTATGGTTGCGTACAATCATTTTAATTACTTTTGCAACTACTATGGATACTTTTTTATTTAATTTTTTAGCTTGGAATCTATTATCCCCAAATCCGGCAAGTTTTTCCGTTATTTTATATACGTACATTTTTTGGACTTTAATTACTCAAGGATTTATTACCATACTATCTACGCCAATGATTTATATAAGCTATAAATTTCAGCCGTTAAATTTAACTTGTAAGTAAAAACATGTACAGTAATTTTAAATTTACCATTAATTATACATCTAAAAATAACCAAGCACGTTTAGGTAGTTTATTAACACCTCATGGGGTAGTAGAAACACCGGCATTTATTTTTTGTGCCACCAAAGCTGCTATAAAAGCTGTGTCCTCGTGTGATATGAAAAATAGTGGAACACAATTTATTCTAGCCAATACCTATCATTTAATGATTCAGCCTGGATCCGAGGTTGTTGCTAAATTTGGTGGATTACATAAATTCATGGGGTGGGATGGTCCGATGTTAACAGATTCCGGCGGGTTCCAAATTTTTAGTTTAGGACATGGATCGATAGCGGACGAGATTAAAGGAAAACGTCATAATCATCGCCCCAAAACATTGTTAAAAATTACTGAAGATGGCGCTTTATTTAGATCTTATCTTGATGGGAAAATGCATCTTTTAACAGCAGAGCGTGCTATGGAAATTCAACGTAATTTAGGAGCTGATCTAGTGCTGGTTTTTGATGAGTGTACACCATTTCATGTTGATAAAAACTATACCAAACAATCGATGGAAAGAAGCCATCGTTGGGGGCTACGTAGCTTACAGGAATTTAGTGCTAATAATAATGGTGTTCAGGCTCTTTACGGCATTATACAGGGCGGGGTATACGAAGATTTACGGCAAGAAAGCTGTAATTTTGTTAACGATAATCCTTTTTTTGGACAAGCGATAGGTGGTTCTTTAGGTGCTAGTAAAGATCAAATGTATGATGTGGTTGGTTTTACTAAATCAAAATTAGATCCCACAAGACCAACGCATTTATTAGGAATTGGAGGTATTAATGATATTTTTTCTGGTATATCCCAAGGGGTAGATACTTTTGATTGTGTCCATCCAACCAGGCTAGCAAGACATGGCGGTGCTTTGGTGCGTCCACCAAATTTATTACAAGATAATCTTAGAAGCCATATAAATTTATTTAACAGTAAATTTAAACTAGATAACACACCAATCGAGATAGATTGTCCTTGTTCAACCTGCTTAATGTATTCAAAAGGTTATTTGCATCATTTATTAAAAGCCAGAGAACTGTTAGTATACCAATTAATTACGATTCACAATGTATCATTCATGAATCGGTTAATGTTTTCCATTCGTCAAGCAATTAGAGATGATTGTATGGAAGCTACCAGAAAACTTTGGCTAAATTAATTTTATAATTTAATTAACAGAGATACTAATAAAATAGATTATGGGAGACAAAGTATGCATTTTGACGGGGTAGTATTTCCCGGCCAGGGTATTCAGCATTTAGGGATGGGTAAAGATTTTAATGAAATTTATCCTGAAGCTAGGGATATATTTTCGATAGCTAGTGATGTTTTGCAGTTTGATTTGTATGATATATGTCAAAATAACGAAATTAAATTAAATAGTACGGAATATACTCAGCCGTGTATACTGACACTAGAAATAGCTACGTATGAGGTATTAAAAAAATATTATAAATTTGCTCCGATTTTTTTTGCAGGTCATTCGTTAGGTGAATATGCAGCATTGGTAGCAAGTGGGGTAATACCTTTTGATATAGCAGTAAAAATTGTACATTTTCGTGGCAAACTTATGCAATCGGTGGTAGCTAAAGATGAAGAAGGTAGCATGGCAGCCATAATTATGGATCCAATACCTTTAGAACAAATTAATAATATAGCTGGTGCTTTTGGGGTTGATATAGCTAACGATAATTCTAAGCAACAGGTAGTTTTGAGCGGATATAAAAGCTGCGTGCAAGCAACTATTGTTCAATTAGAAAAAATATTTTTTGATCAAACTATGCGAGTTGTATATTTGTTGGCTAAATCACCGTTTCATTCACGTTATATGCAAAAAATAGAACCAATTTTCCACGATTATTTGCTACAATTTAAAGATCAATTTAATACTGATAGTTTAACTTCGGTTATTTCTAATTATAGTGGTGGTTTTTATCCTGACATGCAAGTTAGCACGTTAATTAATCATTTAACTAAACAAATAAGTGGTAGTGTAAAGTGGCGAGAAAATATGGATAATTTTATTAAACATACTAAATCTATAGTAGAGGTAGGACCAGGATCACCACTACGTGGATTTTTTAAATCTATCGGTGTAAATATTCAATCAGTAACAAATGTTAAAACTATTAGTAAGGTATTTATATAATTGAAACAGTACTGTTAATTTTAAAAAATTCTCTTGTTGGTAATGTATTAAGAAAGTAATATTAAAATGATAATTGAAGATTATTATAACTGATCGACAATTAAGAATATGCGCTTAACATGATAGGATGAAAGTAATGAAAAAAAGTGATATCTCAGGTTTAAATACATTAGTTAATTTAGGCCTTGGCAATTTTCAAGGAATAGATACTGCGGCTGTGCAACAACGAACATTAACTATGCAACAAGATCTTATTCAAAAACTACAGCATAGGTTTACAACATACCCAGATCTTGCAATACAACAAGCTATCCAAGCATTTAATAATTCTTATAGTGTAACGGAAGATCTATGTGAGTATTTAAGCAGGCAGTTACAAATGGCTCTATGGTTAGATAATCCAGATATACTTAATAATCCGGCTTATGACAAAGAAGCACGTGAACAAATCACAGAGCAAGCTAAGCACGCTTTAGAAAGATTGCTGCACGATATTAATTATTTAAAAGATAAGAAGATGTCATTAATTAGTACATCCGATGTTTTACAATCTCATCTAGCCGCAAGTCAGATCAATGCTCAACAAATTGAGCAGGATTTTCCTAAACTAGTAAAAACAAAACAATTAGTGGAGCAAGCTGATTTGCTGTTGCAGCAAGTAACTGCTTTATTAGCTAGTAAACAACAAATTAGTAATATATACATACAATCACCTAGACCTACTTTATGACGATCTAACTTTAAATAATCTTGTTATGGTAAATAGTATTAGTTGTTAATTTAACTTTAATTGGTTTTGACAAGACATTGAAATTATTAATAAAATTTGCGACAAAACTAAAAATACTACATTGTTAAAAATTAAAGAACTGTTAACATATCGCTAATTAAAATTTAGCTATGGTATTAATTATCATAAAAATAGAAATGTAAATAAGTAAATATTGAAACAAAGCATTATGATTTTTATTCACGGCATCGGACATTTTCACCCCACAAACATTATTGATAATCAATTTCTTACTGATTTAAACATAGGCACTAGTAACGAGTGGATTATGGAAAGAGTTGGGATCAGAGAAAGACGCACGGTACTATCGTTAGACTATATTAATAAAACGTATAATAAATCTCCATTAACCACTGGCTCTCATATAGAATTTTCTAATGCCCAAACGGGGGCGATGGCTGCTAAGGGTGCTTTACAGCAAGCTAAATTATCAATTACAGACATTGGCATGGTTATTGCTGGTGGTTGTTTACCTCAGTATTCTTTGCCTGCAGAGGCTTGTATGATTGCGGCAGAATTAGGTATTAATGCTCCGGCTTTTGATATTAATTCTGCATGCTCGACGTTTGCGGTGCATATGAATTTTATTAATCAAATGGATGCTGAGAGTTTACCTGACTATATTTTGTTAGTTATACCAGAAAATATGACTCGTTGTGTTGATTTTACTGATAGAAAAGTTGCAGTTTTATTAGGTGACGGTGCCTCGGCTATAATTGTTTCTAAAAAACATAAATCGAATGTTTTTATATCTAGTATCATGATCGGTTCTAACCCAGCATCTTGCAATACCATAACTGTTCCGGCTGGTGGACATTTTTATCAAGAGGGTCCAGTAGTACAAAGATTTGCCATTAAAAAAATGGTTGCAATTGTTGAACATTTTAGAAAACAATCTAATGTTGCAAAGAATAAACATTATTTTATTGGTCATCAGGCCAATCTCATGATGTTACGTGCTATTTGTAAAATGGCTGAAATTTCAGAAGATCGTCATTTATATAATGTTGATCAGTTTGGTAATTGCGGGGCGGCTGGTGCACCTACGGTATTATCGCAAAATTGGTCTAATTTTGTGGCAGGTGATCAAATTGTATTAGTTGTGGTTGGGGCGGGCCTTACTTGGGGCGGAATGCTTATCGAGGTTACATAAACATTTATGAAAATTAAGTATGATGATTATTTAAAAAAAACTTCTTTTAATAAACAGGAATTGCTAGCTTTTGCGTGGGGTTCGTTAGTAAAGGATCCGCCACTTGAAGGTTGTGGGATACTTCCGGCTCCTCCGATGTTGATGTTTGATAGGGTAACTAAGATAGAACGCATTGGTAATAAAGGTAAAATAGTAGCAGAGCAGGATATTTCGTTAAGTGATTGGTTTTTTCAGTGTCATTTTCGTGCCGATCCGGTGCAGCCTGGTTGTTTAGGGGTGGATGCGGTTTGGCAATTGATAGGATTTTATGCTACTCTCTGTGGCGCGAAAGGTGCGGGAAGAGCATTGGGCGTCAAAGAGGTAGATTTTTTTGGCCAAATTCGTCCTCACAATAAATTAGTAACATATGAGGTAGAAATTAAAAGGTTAGTACAAAGAAAATCGGCAGGATCTTCAATTGCTATTGGTTCTGCCAATGTTTTTGTCGACGGACAGGCTATATATGTTATAAAAGATGCTAGAGTTGGAGTATTTACTGGGATACAGTATAGTAATTACCCTCACTTAGATAATAATGCGGTAGGGGGAAATTTAATTGAAAGCTAGCGAATTGCGAAAAACATTGATCGAGAGAATATAATTTATGTTAACTATAGCATTAACGCCAACAGAAATTTTGCATTATATACCGCAACAAAAACCATTTCGTTTTATTGATCAAATTATTTATATTAATGAAAACGAAATTTGTGGAACCTATAATTTTAAAAAAGATGAATTTTTTTATTCTGGTCATTTCCCGGATAAAGCTATAACTCCTGGGGTTATTTTATTAGAATCTATGTGTCAAATTGGGGTGGTAGCATTTGGCATTTATTTATTGTCGATGTCATTACCGGCGGATCAAATCAAAAATTGGATAACCATGTTTACGGATGCAAAAGTTGAATTTTTTAAATCAGTATACCCGGGAGATACTATTACAGTAAAAGCAAAAAAAATTTTTTGGAGAAAAATGAAGTTACGTGCACAAATTGAAATGTATGATCAAGATCAAAATATATTAGCTTCAGCTTTGGCGTCTGGCATGGGAGTTTCTGTATGAAATCTAATCGAGTTGTTATTACTGGGCTTGGGGTTATAGCACCGAACGCCCATGGGTTGGAGGCGTTTGAGGCGGCATTAAGAACAGGGATATCTGGTATTCGTCATTCTAAATTATTACAAGAATTAAATTTTGTTTGCCAGTTAGCTGGTATTCCGCAAAATATAGATGTTTTAAAACAAAAATATTTATCTTCACAGGCTTTAATAGCTATGAATAGCAGCATGATTTTTGCAGCGATTGCGGCTATAGATTGTTGGTTAGACGCTGGTTTTAAAGTTGTTGATCCTAGTTCCAATATTACTGATTGGGATACAGGAGCTATTATTGGAACTGGGGTGGGTGGTAGCGAAACGATTGGTGGATATGTGGTACCACTTACTGATCAGAAAAAAGTAAAAAGACTAGGTTCAACTATGGTGGAGCAAACCATGTCGAGTGCATCGAGTGCCAATATTGGTGGTTTACTTGGTTTGGGCGGGCAGGTTACGACCAATTCTTGTGCTTGTAGTACGGGAACAGAGGCCATTAGTAATGCTTTTTGGGCTATAAAAGCAGGTCTTGCTAAACGTATTTTAGCTGGAGCTACAGAAGGCATTTCTCAATATACTTGGGCTACGTTTGATGCGATGCGGGTATTGGCTAGGGGTTTTAATGATACTCCAGAAAAAGGATCTCGTCCGATGAGTGCAACGGCTTCTGGGTTTGTGCCTGGTGCTGGTGCCGGTATTTTGATGGTAGAGAGTCTAGACAGTGCCGAGGCACGGGGGGCAAAGATTTATGCTGAAATTATTGGAACTCATGTAAATTGTGGTGGCCAAAGAAATGGAGGCAGTATTTCGGCACCCAATCCATTTGGTGTGGTTAGGTGCATACAAAAATCACTTGATATGGCAAATATTAGTACTAGGGATATAAGTTTAATTAATGGACATTTAACTGCAACTATGGCGGATACTTTAGAAATTAATAATTGGCAAACTGCGTTAAATTGCAAACCAGAAGAATTTCCACTTATTAATTCAACTAAATCTTTAATTGGTCATACTTTAGGGGCGGCTGGTGCTATAGAATGTGTTGCGTCTATTTTACAATTAACTAATGGCTTTGTTCATGGTTCAATAAATTGCGAAGATATTCACTTTAAGCTGGAGCCATTTTCCGGTAGTATTGTTCAGAAAACCATAGAAATAGATTTGAATATTGTGGCGAAAGCCAGTTTTGGTTTTGGAGATGTTAATGCCTGTTTGATTTTCAAAAGATGGGATAAATAAGTTTTATTTTAAAATTTAGGAGACTACTGTGGAGATTAATGCTGTCGATACTACTGTAATTTTAAATGATTTAGTAGAAATAATTACGCCCTATTGTAAAAATGATGCTGTAAAAAATGTTACTAAAGAAACACGTTTTATCGAAGATTTAGGCGTAAATTCTGCTAGGCTTGTTGATATTGTGATTGACATTGAAGATAAATTTAATGTAGCAATAGACGACGATTTAGCCGATAAAATTCGTACTATTGGGGATGCTATAGCTGTTATTGAACAAAAAATCAGTTAACAGTATTTTATTAGCGGAGCTAAACTAACATTAGAGTCAAATGAGTATTTCTAAGACCATAAAAGCCAAGTTATTGTTGCAGCGGGCTATAAGTTTTGTTGCGTTTTCTTTGCTTTATTCGGGTTATTGGTGGTTTTTATTTATAATTAAAAGCTATCGTATATTAAAAATTAAAGAGATCCGTAAACAATTTAAGTCTATAATGGAAAAAACTTCTGATCCATTGCTCATTTGCTCTAATCATTTAACTTATATAGATTCTGTATTGCTAACTCTAGCATTTAGTTCTTGTCGAGATTATCTAATTAATTTTCATACTATGGCTTGGAATTTCCCTAAAACCACGCATATGAAGAAAAATTTTTTCTATAAATTTATTAGTTACATTGGTAAATGTATTTTTATTGATGTAGGTGCGCCTAAAACAATTAACAATCAACCGATAAAAATAGCTAAATATTTGTTGCTTAAAGGCGAATATACTATGTTATTTCCAGAAGGGCATAGGGGGCATGAAGGAAGGGTTGACACCCAAAATTTTACCTATGGGGTTGGTAAATTAATCCACGAAGTGCCAAATATTAGGGTTTTATGTGTTTATTTGCGTGGTAGTTCTCAAAAATATAGCAGTAATTTTCCTAATAAACGGGATAAATTTTATTGTAAATTAAAATTGCTAGAGCCTGGTTTTAAAGATGCAATAATTAATAACAATCATTCTGAATTACGTAATATTCGAGGTATTTCTAAGCATATTATTCAAAATTTAGTAGGCATGGAGCAAGAGTATTTTGCTGGGATATGATTTTGGGGTTCGCATCGGGTGTGCACCTTAGCGATCTTGTCCATAATCATCGTTCTGTTTGCGAGGTCGTTTTTCTTTAGAGGTAATAACAATAGCTTTTTGTTTTAATTTTTCCAGGTCAATAAACTTAACTTCTATAGCATAAGCTCCAAACTTATTTTCTTTTTCAGCAAAAGTTGGAAATTTTCTGTATATTTTTACCCCTTCTTCTATAGATTTTGCCTGAGGAAGCATGTTTTTAAGTCCTTCTTTTTCTAACATATCTTTAAATGTCGAATAGGCATGTGTACGTGTAACATCACACCAAATTTCTTTTTTTCTGTTATGTAGACGTAAAATACTACCTGATCTGATTTTTGTATAATAGGAAGTTCCAACTCTACCTTCAATTGTTTTTTTACCTTCTTCGATAAAAGTCATGTAAGGCTCAAAACACGGGACTTCGTGAATGTTACATTTATATACTTGTTTTATAAGATTCTTAATGTCTATTATTAACATAATCACTTTCATTTTTTAATGTTACTATTTTTCGAGGATTATTAACTTTGCCTTCATAAATTTTTTTCCCAGAAGCTATTGCTTTTCGGCAAATTAAACAATCAGCCAATAACAGTGTATCCTGACTTAATAACTCCTGGCTTAAACCAACTGTATCATAGGCTGTATACAAATCTGCTATTATTTCATCCAGTTAATTAAGTTGTTTACGTTACCTCAAGTCCCACTAGATTCTTTGGTTGACAAAAGGCACACAATAGGCTAAATTTAGCTAATGGAGGGTGGAGTATGAGCGTTCGTAAGAAGACTGTAGTAAACAAGCTAGATTCTTATGAAAAAAATCTAGAAGACAATCTAAATGATAAACATTCGATCAGTATTCCTGATGTAGCTAAAGAAAAAGAGTTGGCTCAAAAGGCAGCTAGTCGTTATATTAAGAAAGAAGCTAGGATCAATATTAGGTTGTCGAAAATAGATCTAGAAAAGATCAAAGAGAAGGCAGTTTACGAAGGTTTGCCGTATCAAACCTTAATTGCTAGTGTTTTGCATAAATATGCTTGTATTATAAACAATAAAATTTAGGCCAATTATGCATTTACCCGTAGGTGTTAGTGATTTTAGCTCTTTAGTTACATATAAAAACCCTCTTACTAACAAAGGATATTTATATGTTGATAAGTCCTTGTTAATCAAAGAAATTATAGGTGATAGCACACCAGTAATTGTTTTAACTCGTCCAAGACGTTTTGGTAAAACTTTGAATCTATCGATGTTACAGCATTTTTTTGCTAACACTGTAAATGGCAAATTAACTAAAGATTTGTTTAATGAACTAAAAATTGCTGCTGATACGATTTGCATGCAAGAACAGGGGCAATACCCAGTAATTTTTATTACCCTAAAAGACGCCAAGTATAAAACTTTTGATTCCTGTTATGAACATATCAAAGTACAAATAGCCAATGTTTACTCAGAATATAGATTTTTATTACATAGCGAAAAATTAGATCCAGAAGAGAGGGATTTGTTTAAAAAGATTTTAGAAAAAAAAGCTGATCCAGTTTGTTGGGATGAAAGCATTAAATTATTAACTAAATTTATTAACAAAGTAACTAATCAGCCAGCTATTATATTAATTGATGAGTACGACACCCCAATTCAGGAATCATACTCACATAATTACTATGAAGAATTAATCTCATTTATGAGGAATTTACTTAGTAGCGGATTAAAAGACAATGGATTTTTTAAAAGAGCAATTTTAACTGGAATTTTAAGAGTATCAAAAGAGAGCTTATTCTCAGGCCTTAGCAACGTAGAAATTTACTCGGTGTTAGATCAAAATTATTGTGATTATTTTGGGTTTACTGAAACAGAGGTTAGTGATTTATTGATTACGGCTAAATTGCCTAATAGCACTAGCCAAACCAAAGAATGGTATAATGGTTATAATTTTGGTGGAACAACAATTTATAATCCGTGGTCTATTATTAAATTTATTAAAAAAAGAGGAAAAATAGAGCCATATTGGATTAATACTAGCAGTAATGATTTAATTAGAGATCTATTGCTCACTTCCGAATTAAATACTCAAGACAAAATTGCTAAATTAATTACAGGGGAGGCCATTACAGAAGTAGTTAATGAACACATAGTATTTTTAGATTTGCAAAAAAATAGATCAGGTATTTGGAGTTTATTTTTAATGTCAGGATATCTTAAAGTAATATCTTCTAATTTTACTGAATACGGTAATTTGTGTGAATTAGCGATCCCAAACAAAGAAGTAGAATTTTTATATAAACAAATATTTATAGAATGGTTATCTGGTAGTCGAGGAATAATTTGGTATCAAGAATTATTAGTCGCATTAACTACTGGGCAAGTAGCAGTATTTGAGCTAAATTTACAAAATATTATAGCAGAGATGGTAAGTTACCATGATACTAGCAAAACTACACAAGAAATATTTTATCAAGGATTAATGTTAGGGATCTTGGCAGGGTTGAAAGACACTCATGAAATTAGATCTAATAGAGAATCTGGCGATGGGCGTTATGATTTGTTAATTATTCCTAAAGATCCTAAGCAGCTTGGAATTGTTATGGAATTTAAAGTTATCAATGATCCAGCAAAATTAGAGCATGCTGCACAGACAGCATTAATGCAAATTAAACAATCTAAATATACTACAGAGCTGCAATCTAGGAAAATTATTAATATTTGTGCTATAGGAATTGGTTTTTCAGGTAAAGCTATTAAAATAGCAACAGACTAATATAAAATTATTCTGCAATAATTTCTTTAATTTTATTCTTTCTGTATAAATAACAATTAGCTAATTCCCTTTTTTTATTAGTCAACCATACGCCGTGTTTATTCAATCTATCGATTGCTCGATAATATTGATTACTAGTGGAATTAAACCCAGGGCCACCACCATATTCAATTTGTAAGGCTACATTTAAAGGATCTAAATCTAATTTATTAATAATCGGATCGCAAAAGGCATAAATAGCCGCATGAGGATCTATGCCAGCATCTAAAGCATCTCTTATTATCGATCCAATTTTATGGTGAGCTTCCCTAAAGCTACAGTATTTATTCCTAACCAGAAGATCTGTTATATAAGTCGCAGTAGTTAAATTTTCCAATTGATTTTTTTTAATATGTTCATGTTTAATATTAATGTTTTTAATAATAATAGATAATAAATTAATAATTATAATAAAGTCATCATATGCTTTGTTTATAGGTTTTAATGATTCGGTACTGATTTCATAAGAATTGCCAAAGGGTACTTTATACATGATTAATAAACAAGTAGTATAATTTGCAGGCATAGATAATAACATGCCTTTAATTTTTTCTAATAAATATGGATTCTTTTTTTGTGGCATCATAGAAGAACCACCACAAAGATAATCAGGAAATTCAATCAATTTAAATTCATTAGTCGACCATAATTGTAAATCTTCAACAAACCTACTTAATAACATAGAGCAACTACATAATATAGATAACATCCTAAGTGACACATCGCGGCTAGCACTGGCATCAAGAGAATTGCTGGCACAAGAGCTAAAACCTAAAAATTTTGCGGTAATTTCTGGATTTATAGCAAAAGAAGTTCCACCTCCAGCTCCTGCCCCTAGAGGAGATATTTCCAAATCAGTATATATAGCTTGTAATGCTGATTGTTCTCTAGTTAAACCAGCTTCTATCCCCAGCAGATAATGTCCCAAGGTTCCTGGTAAAGCTGTTTGATACTGACTATAAATTGGTATAGATGTTTTTACATGTGATTTCGATAAATTTACTAATATGGATCTTAATTGCCAAACTTTTTGGTAAATGTGTATAAATCGCTCACGTAAATTCAATTTAAATTTGGTAGCGTTGATATCATTCCTAGATCTTGCTATATGCACATCCCCAGCAACATTAATACCCAATTTTTGAATCAAATAATTCTCATACAATAAATATATACCCCTAGGAGCATTATTATTTTTTACAGGATCAAAGTTGTCAGTTTTAAGAGTTGTTATTTCTTGTAATAACATCTTGGCTTTATTACTATCAATGTTATTAGTTATAAGTAACATCATAATATGAGCTTCATCAATATCAGCTAAAATCTCTAATTCTTTAATAGTATCATCAACAATATTGTTTTTATTAATCAGTTCTTGAATTTCTGGCAGTAACACATCTTTTAATCTGCCAGTGTTGATATTTTGCTCTGTTATAATTTGATTGGGTTCTATTTCTAATAATACAGATCCGATAGATCTTTCGGCTAATTGTTGACAGGCATACAAAGTATCTGCTTTAACAATAATATGCCCTAATCTATCTCTAAAGTCTCCTCGTAAAACCACAACATCATTTATATGTTTATTAATTTTAAAATCTACTAATTGATATTTGTGCTTGTCATGGTTTAATTTAATAGATTTAATGGTGCCATTATTCTTTGGCACTATAAAACGAATAGCTGAAAATTGTTGATTTTTTTTAGTTAAATTAACTTTTTCTCCAATTAATAAATTTATAGTTTGTGTTATTAAATCAATACCAGTAGCCTGATTAATAATTTCTGGAATCATGCCTCCGGCAAGCCTAGGATTAATTTCTATAATATAAGGAATATCGTTTTTAATTTTTATTTCAGTATGAGCGGGGCCACATAACAAGCCTAACTTGTGGCAACTATTTGAAACTAATTCTTCTATTTTTTTTGTAAGATCTTTGGATAATTGTGCAGGAAAATCGTGGCCAACTTCCAAGAAAAAAGGCGGCTCTCCTAAATATTTTTTCGTTATTCCTATGATATTAATTTGTTGGTTAAAACTTAGCGTTTCAACCGAATATTCTTCTCCTGCAATATATTCTTGGATAACCACACAACGAGATTCTAAATTATCATCATTAAATAATAATTTTGCGTGTGCAAAAACTTCTTGTTTATTAAAGCATAATTTAACCCCAACACTACCAGATCCTTTGACTGGCTTTACTACAACAGGAAAACAAAAATTATTTTCTATACTATTTATTTGCTCGGCGGAATCAATTTTTATGGTTTTAGGACAATTTATATTATATTGTCTTAATTTTCCTGCCAATAAATATTTATTTCTGCAAAGATTTATAGCCTCTGGGCTATTATATAACAGCCCCAAATCCCTAGCTAAGCTAGAGGCCGATCCTATATAATATTCTGATGTAGAAAAAATTGCTTGCAAATTGCTAATATTTTTTAAATATTGATAGACATCTTGATTGGAATTAGTATTTAAAACAATCGGCTGTATTAATTCTTCTGCTAAAAAGCTATATTTACCAGGGTTACTGGTAATAAAAATTGGTGTAAGACCATGATCTTTGGCTGCCAATAAAAATTTTCTTCCTGTTCCAGTAGTATTGCTTTCTATAAAAGCAATGTTTTTTTGTTTAAAGTTACTATGCATTTAATTCTTTACCTAATACTTGTTGATAAGTTCTTCTGCTCCAATTAATAGATGTCCAAGGACTGTTTGCATATAATGGTGACTCAACTAAACTTGGCTCTACCGTAATATTGGTATTATAAAATTCTTGCTGCTTCAGCCAAATATCATTATAAACTGTAGTAAGATAACGATAACCTTCATCTGGGGCAATAAATATATATTTTTCTTGTGGATTTTTTTTTGCTAAATAATTAGCAACTTGATATGCTGCACCACTAGTTGGCCCGCAAAAAATGGACTTGTTTTTAAATAACCATTTGGTGTAATAATAAGCATCGTTTGCTGCCACCCAATGAATTTCATCATAACAACTATGATTTAGATTTTTCGGCATAATAGAGTTGCCAAGTCCCCTTAATATTCTTTTACCATCAGGCTGACCAAATAAAACACTATTAAACGTATCAACTCCAATTAATTTAGCATCAATATTTTTTAATCTAATAGCCTTAATTATGCCAGCAGTAGATCCGCCAGAACCTACAGTACCGACAATATTAACTATTGAACCTAAAGTTTTTAGTATTAGTTCTCCAACAATTGCATAAGATTTATAATTATCTAAATTATCGTATTGCCTCATCCAGTAACTTAGTGTATTTTGTGAAATAAAAGTATTTAGTGCTTCTAATCGTAATTTCTGATAAGCACCTGGGTTTTTAGGGTTAGTACTTATATGTATACTGCCGCCTAAATCTTCTAGTCTTTGAATTAAAACGGGATCAATAGCCGGATCCCCAAAAATCTTAAATCTAAAACCAAGCTCTGCACAAATAATCCCGATACCTAAAGCAAAGGTACCACTAGAAGTATCTACTATAGTATAACCTTCTTTAATCTCTCCTCTATTAACAGCAGAAGAGATAATGTACTTGGCTGGCAATAATTTCATTATAGAAAATACAGCAGCATAAAGATTGTTATTAAGATGGATAATTTTAGGTAAAAGAATTGAGTCTGAAAAAGTTGCAAATAAATAATTAAAATCTAAATATTTTGTATAGTCTATAGCTTGGCTATTCATTCATATATCCTTATACTGCTGATACAACATTTGGTGCATATTAAATCACAAATTTTTTTACTTTGCATAAAAATTTAATTTGAGGATTGTAAATTAGTTTATTACATAAATATAAAGGATTGCAATTATGAAAATACAACATTTAATAATGAGTATCTTATTAGCAGCTATTTGGGGATTTAATTTTGTAGTCATCAAATTTGGCCTTAAATTTATTCCACCATTACTGTTTTCTTTTATAAGATTTTTTTTGGTTAGTATGCCAGCAATTTTCTTTATTAAACCACCAGCTGTACCTATCAAATTAATTGCAGTTTATGGCATAACTGCATTTGCATTACAATTTGCACTATTATTTTTAGGCATTAATATGGGGGTAACCGCAGGTATTGCCTCATTGTTATTTCAAGTCCAAGTATTTTTCAGTATATTTCTTGCTATAATATTCTTAAAAGAAACAATAAATATTCAGCAAATTATTGGTTCCATAATTGCTTTTTTTGGTATTATTTTAATTGGTATGAATTTAAGCGGAGATGTTTCCTTAATTGGTTTTGTCCTAATCTTAACTTCGGCCGCCGCTTGGGGAACAGGCAGCATTATGTCGAAAAAATTTAATACTAGTAATTTTATAGGTTTAGTTGTCTGGGGTGGATTATTTGCCTGGCCATTGCTATTGCTGATGTCAATAATTTTTGAAGGAACAGAACAAATAATAAATAGTTTTTATCAACATAACTATATATCCATGTTAGCTATTGTTTATATTGCTTATATTGCGACTTTTTTAGGATTTTATATTTGGAATATATTATTAAGTAAATATCCGGTTTCAACCATAGCACCTTTTTGTTTGTTAGTGCCTATATTTGGCATGGTTAGCTCAATTTTACTATTAGATGAAACCCTAGATTGGTGGAAAATCGTAGCAACCTGCTTAATTATTTCTGGACTTTATATCAATTCCTATTTTGCTACAAAACCAGGTTGACAGCTATGCAATTAATTTATTCGATATTTTGTAAATATTTAAACAAACCTTTTCTTTTAAAGAAATACATTATTTCGTGGTATATCTTACGATCTCTAGTATAATATATTTTTCCTACATTTTTTTGCGGAATTCGAGGAAAATCTATACCAAGTTGATAATTTTTTATATACACAATAAGTTTTTCTATCGCCGCTAATTCAGCCTTACAATACAAAGTTTCTGCATTGTCATTGATTGTGATTTCCGGTACAACAACATCTATGATATCACCTTGATCTATAAATTTATTAACAAAATGAATAGTAGATCCAATCTTATCGAATTCATTATTATAAAATGCAAAAAAACAACAATGATTTCCTTTATAATAAGGCAAATACCCACCATGAATATTTATTACATTTGCACCCAATAAATCTAATATATCAGGCTTAATTATCGAAGTTCCCATAACAATAGTTATATCAGGATTAATATTGCAAAGTATTTGTCTTACATGTTCAGAATTTACCCAATCGACTATATGGTATTTGTTGTCTCTATTCCATCCTTGTTCATGTATTTTAGAAATAAAAAAATCTTCTCGATACTTATTATGGCCTATTAAATTTCTTCTAACATCATGATAAAGATTATATAAATAATCTTTATATTTATGCTTAAGAAGCAAACGCTTTTTTTTAAAATTAGAAATCTCTACTATAGTAATAACATTTGGAAACTCTTTATTTATCCTATAAGTTAAATATTTATTATGTGGCCCGTCTGAGCATAAAATTAAAATTTTCATTTATGCTATTCATATACGAGGCCTGGGACGACTCCCAGACACAGATCTGCTCAGTAATTCTTTTAATAATTTATCAGGGTCTCTTAATGCTTTATGCTTAAATACTGGTATATTATGTTGCTCAGCAAATGTCTTTACCATAGTTTTTAACGGACCGCTCATACCGTCATGATAAAATATAGCTCGCAGATCTCCTATAATACTATCTTTACATTTGGTTAAATATTTAAACCCCACCTCTTGATTGGCGGCATAATCTTTAAACCATTGATTAGGTAAATGGTGACAAAAAGCAAATGGGAAATTCACATTAATAGCAATATTGGTAAGATCTTGATCAAAATGTTCTCCACCAATATACAAAATTGGCATAACCTCTTCTTGATCAATTTTATCAAACACTTGAGTTAAAGATGTTGCAATAATTTCAGCAGCAATAGGATGAGACCAACTATCTGGTAAGCTACCTATTTCTATATCAACCAAAGGTACAGTAAATTGTGGTATTAATTCTGCAGGCTGTTGATAAGTAACTCCGGACCAATGAGTAGCCTCTGTTTTAGTTGAAAATTCTTTTAGCCCGGCTAACAACCTATTATTCTCAATAGCTTGAATGATATTTCTATTCAACCATGGATTAGCTGTACTAAAATTGCCACTAGCAACATCGCTATTAGTATGCACAGTTAAAATTTGATTTGGAGCGTTTTTGCCTTCGTGCCAATTTACAATACCAGCAAAATCATATTTATCATTCAATTGTTCTAATTGTGATAAATATTTTATATAATTATGGCTTAATACCTCCTCTGTTTTGGCAAACAAAAATTCATTACCTTTTAAGTCCACATATTTTAATACCGGCTGATTATCAAAAATATGTGTGGTTTCTTGCAAATTATACATGTTAATAACTTGATTAAATATTCCTGATGCAACAGGATCTTTGTTGGGGTCGCAACAGAAAAAATATATCCCTTTCATACTTTTATTCCTTATATCATTATAAATTCTATAATTACCAAATTTCATCTCAAATTTTTTTAACCAGAAAGTCTCTGATTCAGATAGTTTCTTTGCTAAATATTTAACACATTGCTGCATAACTTACTTCTTCTACGGTATGAAATAATTCCATTTTTTTATTTAATTTACTACATACTTGCTGACAATAATTGATTTTCGCATTTAAATCTATATCTAATTTATTTAATAAAATTCCAACATAGGTACCGCTATGAGCACATATTAAGCCTAAACCATTAATTGCATAATTAATTTCTAATATATTATTAAACGATGGTTTATAGTTATATTTTTGGTTTAATTCGGTACTACGAGTAGCTATACTGCCAATAGTTTTTAAATCTTTTTTTGTTATTGCTTGAATAAATTGAGATAATAATTGTTTAAATTCATTTTTTTCTTCTATAGATGGATTTTGTTTAACTCGATTGTATTCTATGGTATCAACCTTACCTCCTTCGTCTACACCAAGAATAATTAAATCAGGATAATAATTAAATTTTTGCAACAAAGAAACTTCTTTATGATAATAAGCAACAACGCCATCGTATAATAATCCGTCAGAAGGTTCAATTTGACGCATTAATTTTTCTACACATTCGGGAGAATAATTAATGTTAAATGCTTTGGATAAAGCACGGAAAGCTGCAATTAAATCTGCTGTAGAGCTAGACAAACCTTTGCCGATTGGGATTTCGCTATCTATAGATAAATACCCACCAGAAGAAATACCATAATAATTACAAAATAAATTAATAAAAATTTTTATTTTTTCTTTACAATCAGGATAAACAATAAACTTTTTGCTAGGCTGATGATTAAAGTAAGCCTTAGATTTTATATTAATAGGTAAAGTAACTAAAAAATGCCTATCATTTGGTAATACTCCTTGTAATAATTCTCCAAACGCCCCATACGAAAAACCAAATGTGCCCATATACTACTCCATTAGAAAACAATCCAATTGTGCACACTATACTAAATATTTTTTATTAGTCAACCAAGATGTTATAAACTTTGATTAGTATATTTTGATAGCTTTAATTACGGTTAATTTGGGTTTTACTTTTTCTACCCACTTCTCAATGGTATTTTTAGTTGGGTTTTGCAAATAATCAGAAGGTTCTATGGTTATATTGAAATTATTATTTTGTAAAATATTACAAATAGTTTGTAAATTATTATCAAAATAAACTTTTTGTGCTTCATGTACTTCTATAATTAAAGTTTTTATTAAAAATAGTTTTTTAGTTATATCTTCTATAACTTGTTGTTCCGCACCTTCAATATCCATTTTTAGCAAATCAATTTCATGATTAATATAAGAAGATAATTGCACTGCTTTAACGGTTGCCGTTTTTGTAGTAGTTCTTTGCTGGCCCCAAAGTTTACTAATAGAATTACCCCTAGTGTCAGCACAACTATCTATTTCCCCGTAAAATGATGTAAATCCAGTATTTTTAGCTAAAGCCGCTTCAATTGTCGTTACATTATTTAAATTATTAAGAATTATATTTTTTTGTAAAACTGGAAAATTATATGGATCTGGCTCGAAACATAAAATTTTTGCGCCGGGATATTTGTTTTTGAAAAACAAGGTTGCGATGCCTATATTACTACCGGCATCTATTATATTTGGTGTTGGATTGGCAGTTGAAAAATCATAAATTTTTTCATCAAATATAGAAGCGTACAGCTCTCTCATCGCTCTTTCGTGGCCACACATAATATTAAAATTATTTATTTTTATAATATTCATAAGATACTATAGAATATGATAACAAAGTTTTTTTTACAATAGAGTAAAACATTCCGTTGGTGATTGATATGCATGATCTAAATTGTTGGGAATCTAAATTTGAATGTTGTTATTATGCAAATAGATTAATAACAAAAATTATATTTTTAAATAAAAATAACTGCATTAACGACCAAGTAAATCTTACAGAGGTAAAGAAAGCAATCTATTATGCTAAAAAATATCATGGATCTCAAAAAAGAATATCTGGTGAACCATATTATTCTCACCCACTAGAAGTAGCTTATCTTGTTTCTAATTATTTATTTAGCACAGAAGCTATGGTTGTTAGCATATTACACGATACTATCGAAGATACTGAGCTTACGTCGGATATGATCGGTTTAATTTTTAATCCAGAGATTGCCAGTAAGGTTAACGATTTAACCAGAATAAGGTTTGGTAAAAAAATTACATCTACAGAAATACTGGAACAATTATACGCAGAGCAAAAAAAAGATGGATTAATTATAAAGTTGTTCGATAGATTACATAATTTGCATACTATTAATGTTAAATCTATAGATAAAATTAAACATACCGTATTAGAAACTTTAAAAAGTTTTTTAACTGTTGCGGCTTACTGTCAATTAAAAGACATAGAAAATATGTTAAGTCGTCTTTGTTTTTCTATCCAGCTTCAGTTAAATTTGTTAGAGGAACAATATTATTGTTTTTCTTATGATAATTTTCGATTGCCTTATTTAAATCATCAAAATAATATATTGCAAATGTGTAGCCGATTAGAATTGGAATTATAACTATCATGAGTGCGTAATATCCCCATTTTTCGGTAAAAAAGATACAACCGAAAGTAATTGCTACATTTATTATCGCTCTAGATATACCAAATGCTAGTCCAGCATAAGTAAAGCGTTTAAATATTGGAAAGTAAGAATAAAAAATTGACGTCCCAGGGGCCATGTCGATAGCAAAAATTATTATAAATGATTGAATTATAAACAAAAACATAGGATTGCTGCAATTATTTAATAGATATGGTAAAAACAATATAAATCCAGAAAAAATTGACAAAATTATTTTAAGGATCTTTAATGGTTCCATTTTACGGCTTAAATATATTCTTAAAAAGAAAAATCCAAATAACTGCACTATTGATAACATAAAATTATGATGAATTACTTGTTCAGAAGTATACCCAAAAGAATTTTTTAATATACTAGCACAATGTATGTAGCCTAAATAAAAGCATAAAGGCCATCCGCAGTGTATTAAAGAGTAAGCTAAAATTATGGTTTTATTTATTTTTTCTTTAACTACGGGATTGTTTTTTATGATATTTATTGAAATATTATTTTTTTCTAATTGATTTTTTATTCTAAATTTGGCATCAGCAAAATCTTTTGTTTCTTTTAGTGTTGTTCTAGCAATAACCCCTACTAGAGCAATACAAGCACCAAACCAAAATCCCATACGCCAATTAAAGCCAAACGACGTAACCAAAGAGGCTATACCAAGAGCCGCAGCACACCCACTTGCTGCGGAAAAAGCCATTAAAGAAACTGCAAAATATTGTTGAGGCGGCTTAATACTTTCCGTAAGATAAATTTCAGCACCAACTATTTCTCCGAGGGAAGATATACCCTGCCCAAGTCTACACATAGTTACAATCCAAGTTGCCGCAATACCTATTTCAGCATAAGATTTAAGATTGGCAATAGTAATACACGATAATGCCATTATAAAAGTTGTTATAACCACAGGAATTTTGCGACCAAAATTATCGCCCAAATACCCAAAAATAAGAGCTCCAAATGGTCTGCAAATATAAGTGGAACAAAATACTAATCCTGACAATAAAGTTGCAAACTTGGGATCTATTTTTGGGAAAAATACTTCATTTAATATAGGTATCATATGAATATATAACAATAAATCGAAGTGTTCTAAAAATGTACCTATAGATAATAATGCTATTGCTTCTTTTTGTTCTTTATGCAAAGGTTGCATGTTGTTAAAATCTTTATTTGGAATATTTAACATCATATAATTATCCCTAAATTGACACAAAAAATAGTATAAAGCCATTTTATACTAGATAATATAATTATGTCTATTAATTTAATTTTGGAAAATTTAATTATGTCACCAATAGAATCAAGCTTAGGTAACGATATTGTAAATCTATCTACCGCAAGAGCTAAATCTAAATATTTAGATCAAAGATTTGTAAAGCGAGTATTTACTAAATCAGAACAAAATATTATAGAACTTGTTACCAGCCCTAAGCATAAATCAAATATAATGTGGGCTATTTGGGCAGCTAAAGAAGCTAGCTTTAAAGCATGTCAAAAAAAAAATCCTGAATTAATATTTTCTCATAGTAAATTTGACATAACATTTGATATAGATGTTGCAGTTATTAAATTTAATAATTATAACAAGCCTATTACAGGGTTTGTCAGTTATAAAAATAAAACAGTTGCAATTAAATGGCAATTCGATAAATACACAGTGCATGCTGTTGCAGTATTATTAAGTAATAATAAAATATTTACTGCTTGGGATAAAATTCAATACAGTATTTTTGCTATCGATTCAGAAGATCATATTAAAGAATCATGTAGTACTAGATGGCATGCTACACAATTTCTTATATCTTGTGGGTTGGATCAACAGATAGAAATAATTAGACCAAATATTATTGTTAATAATGCTACACGCCATGGTCCACCAATAGTATGTATTAAAGATCATAGATTAACTACAATTGATATAAGTTTATCTCATGATCATGGGTGGGGTGCGGTTGCTTTTGCAGATCAAGATCAATTGTAATACCAGAATAAGTTAAATATATTATATTGACAAAAAATCAAAAATATTGTTTTGGATCCAATTAAGTGGTGGCACTATAACTCTAGATAGTACATTGGTGTACATTAAAATGATTAAAATAATAAATCCATATTGCTCAATCTTGCCATAAATATCGGCCATATTCTGTGGTAATAAGCTTGCCACAACTCGGCTGCCATCTAGTGGTGGAATAGGAATTAAATTTAACACCAATAATAAAATATTTATAGTAATTCCAGCATACCCCATATGGATTAAAAACAATCTAGCTATAGGCATCAGAGTATTAGGTATAAATAATATTATACTTTTAACAAATACAGCCCATATAATTGCCATAAACAAGTTGGACATAGGCCCGGCGATTGCAACCATTGCAGTATCTTTACGGAAATTTTTGAAATTTCTAGAATTTATCGGAACTGGTTTTGCCCAGCCAAAAATAAAACTACCTGCCAGTATGCAGATTAATGGCATGATTATGGTACCTATGGGATCAATATGTTTTAGAGGATTTAATGTTAGCCTGCCTAGCATCAGTGCGGTTTGATCTCCAAGTAAATTTGCGACATATCCGTGTGCCACTTCGTGTACGATAATAGCTAGTAATACCGGCAAAGTCCAAATGGCAATAGATTGTATTAAGTTTAAATCGTGCATGTGTTATACCCATTTTATATTTTAAAAAAATAAATTTAAGCCAACAAATATAGTTACTACAAAAATAAGACTCATCCAGCCACCAATTTTCATAAAATCATTGGCAGAATAACCACCAGGTCCTGCAATCAAAGCATTTACTTGGTGGGTAGGGAATATAAAAGTATTAGCAGTGGATAATGCTACGGTTAAAGCAAAAATCCTAGGATCGGCTCCAACAGTATTAGCAAGCTCTAGTGCGATGGGTACTAAAAATATTGTAGCACCTACATTAGATATAACTAAAGCTAAGCCGCCAGATACAATTATTAAAGCAATTTGCATTATAAGTGGAGAGGTAATGATATTATTTTGAGTTATAATAGCAATCAGCCATTCTGTAGTTCCCGTAGTTTCTAGCACCAATCCTAACGGCATTAAGCCTGCTATTAAAAAAATAGTTTTCCAACTAACAGCACTGTATGCTTGATCAATAGATAATACGCCAGTTGCTATCATCCCAACTGCACCAATTAATAATCCTACTGAAATTGGCAACCAATTGGAAATTACTAAAAAAATAGATAAGAAAAAAAAACCTAAGGCAAAAGGCATTTTTTTAGGATAAAATTTATCTAATGGATAAGAAGTAGTTAATACAAAAAAATCAGAATTTTTTTTGAATTCATTTAATGCTTCCCAATTGCTAAACATTCCCAAAGTATCACCGCTGCGCAGGATAAGGGCATTTAATTCTTCGCCGCTATAAACATTGCTGTCGCGGAATAATGCTAATACATGCAATTTATATGCTCTTTTCATATGTAATTCTTTTGCTTCTTTGCCGATTAATTGTGAACTGGGTGGAATAACCGCTTCGCATAAACCCGCTTTAGTTGGGTGTAAAATTTCTGCGAAAATATCTAATTTATGTAATATTTTCAAATCATGCTCTTTAGCAAATTGTTTGATAGTTTCCGCATCTCCCATAATTGCAAGCACGGCATTTGGCTTAATTAAAGTTTTTCTTAGCGGTGGGAAAAAATATTCTTGATCTTGGCAAATCGCTAAAATAGAGATGCTATTTGGTAGCATTTGTTCTAACTGCCTTAATGTTGAATTAGCAACTAGGCTTTTATTGGTTAGCTTTAGTTCGTAAATATCTGTTCCTTTAGAATAAGTTTTTTGAAAGTATGCTTTAGTTGCGCCGCTAATTATAGTTGGGTTATCGGAAGATTTTAATTTTTTACTAATGAAATATAAATAAATAATCCCAGAGAATAATAGCAAAACACCTATTGGTAATACTTCAAATAAATAAAAAGGCTTGATAGTAGTTTTATGTTCAAGATTAGCAAATTGATTAATATTGGCGAGCAAGCTGTTTAAGATAATCAACGAAGTTGATCCAACCATGGTTAAAGATCCACCTAAAATTGCACAGAAAGTCATAGGTAACAGGAGAAATTTTTTTGTGATGCCAGTTCTTGTTGAAATTTTTGTTATTATTGGTAATAACAGGGTTACTGTACCAATACTCCGCATAAATCCAGATAATAAGCCAGATAATGTCATTAAGAGTAGGCTAATTTTTTTTGGATGTTCTCTTCCTGTTTTTAGCAACCATTTGGCAACCACTAGGCTGATCCCAGAATTTTCCAAACCATAGCTCATAATCATGATAGCTATCAAAGATATGACTGCTTGACTGGAAAATCCAGAAAAAAGTTGTTCGGGTGGTAATAGTTTAGTGATCCCGATAATCACAAGTATCAATACAGCGACCACATCTGTTCTTAAAATACTAGAAAAAAACAAAAATGCTGTAAATATTAAAATAATGAGGGATAATATAATGTTGATATTTAAATTCATTGATTGTTCTAACAATGTTCAACCCTTATATTTATTTTTCTATATACTCGATTGTAATACAAAAACCATATCGGAGATATTATTTCCTAGTGATAGGCCTGTTTTTTCAAATTTGGTTGTTGGGCGCTGTATATTATGTTGTTGTAAGTGGTTAAATTCCGGGAATCTTTGCATCAGTTGAATAATATGCTTAGAGTAGTTATCGGAATCAGTTACAATATGTAATATCCCATTTGGTAGTAGTTTATGTTTAATAATATTTAACAAATCCTGGTTAATTAACCGACGCTTATGGTGCCTTAATTTTGGCCATGGGTCTGGAAAAAAAATTTGTACTTTAAATATTAGTTGATTATCAAAATTTTTTAATAATTCTTTAGCATCCCCATAAATAATTTTGATATTTTTAATATTTTTATGTTTAATATTCTTGATTAAAGTAGCTATGCCTTTTTTATATAATTCTATTCCGATGAAATTATAAGATGGCAGCTGTTCGGATAATTGCAATAATTGATCGCCATTACCAAAGCCTATGTCAATGATTAGTCTAGAATAGTTGTTAAATATAAGGTTAGCCTCTAGGCTAGTTAATTTTTTTATATTATTAAAATCAATACAATAATTATCTAGCTCCGTTGCAAAAACGTGTTGCTGTTGGTGAGACATTCTTCCTCTTTGGATGGTCGAGGGAATTGGTTTTAATTTTAAACTAGTGGTTTCCATTATTTAGTTAAACAAGTGCAATGTTAAATTTATCATCATATATGCTGACATATTTAGATATTATAGGCAATATAAAAAGTTATTTTGACAGAAATTTATGGTTAATATACCATTTTCAGCCAATTGCTGTTATTTAGAGTAAGTTAGTATGGAAGATGAATTAAGTAAAAATATAAAAGTTGTCAGGGTCGTAGAACCTCACTCTGACAACAATCGGTTAGCTGAGTTCTGTTCTGCTGAAGTTATGCTACCACCCGATAATTTTGAGTGTAATTGTGGTATGATAAAAGATTTATTATTGTTATTTTTTACTAATTACAATTATAACTATACTTCCAATCTTGGATATTTACCTAGAATATACAGTAATAACAGCATTAGTACCGATACTAGCTTAACTAGCGAAATAATTAATTCTGATAATAATGATGTACTTAGTAGCGTTAGTTCTGATTCTTATGATAGCCCAAGGCTAAGACTAAAATATTAAGAAGTAACATTTACAGATCGCAGATCTGATAAGTTGCCAATATTTTTCCAGGAACCATAATAAACTTCACCGGTGATTTGGTTATTGTTTATTGCTCTATTAATAAATTTGACTAACGGCACAATTTTATCGATTGGATTTAAGAAAAATCTTGGATCAAATATTCCAATGTTAGCATAGGTATAATTTGATCCGGGGTTATTATGATCAAGTAATCGGAGTTCATTATTTACTAAATTAAAATCCCCGTTTAATTTGAAACTAGGATTAGGTACTAAAATTAGGTGAGCAAGTTTAGATAATTGTGGAATCAAGAGGTTAAAATCAAAATCAGTAATAATATCGGAACTTACGACCACAAATGGTTTTTCGCCTAATAAATTGTTATTAATTGCCTGGATTATGCCTCCGCCAGTATCTAGTAAATCAGATTCTTCTGAATAGTTAATGCTGACTCCCCATTTGGATCCATCACCTAACATTGATTTAACTTGATAACCCAAGTGGTGTACATTAATTATTAATTGATTAATTCCAGCTTTTTTTAAAGCCAATATGGAGTACTCGATTAGATATTTCTTATTAACTTGAATTAATGGTTTTGGTATTTTATCAGTTAATGGCAGCATTCTTTTACCGATACCAGCCGCCAAGATCATAGCTTTCATGGTTACGCTTCGGTTGTATGGCAAGTAGTAGTGTTTATTAATAATTTTTTTATCATGCCAAGCTCTGGGTCTGGAAATTTATCACAAGTCTTATGGATATAATGCAATAAATTAGGTATATATTGTAAATAATCAGGTTTTTTATAAAAATATTTCATTCTAGCAAATATACCTAAATTTTTAAGATGTCGTTGCAGGCCGGTTAAATAAAAATATCTTACAAATTGATTTTTAGTAACATTAAATTGCGGGTTATGTTCCACTAAATAATCGTAGTAATCAAATAAAATGGTTTCTGTTAGGTCTTCTGGCCAAACTAAATAAGCATCTTGCAATAATGAAACTATATCGTAAGTTATTGGTCCCAGCATGGCATCTTGAAAATCTAAAATTCCTATCATGTTTTTATCAGTGGTTATTGGTAAAAGTAAATTTTTTGAATGGTAATCAACATGAACAAATACTTGTGGCTGAGAGGCGAAAATTTTAACAAAGTAATCTTCTAGATTATCTAATAAACTATTTATATTAAATAAATTAGTTAAATGTAAATGAGTGGTTAAATACCATGTTTTAAATAATAATAATGTTTTTTTTATATATCTACGATCCATAACTGGTAAACTTATGTTTTTAGCGTTTAATTGAATGCTGGCCATAGCTTGCCACGCTGTTTTGTATATAGTTCTGGCCGTGTTATGATTTAAATTTTTGAATAATAACTTTTCTCCTAAATAGCTTAATAACAAATAGCCAACCGGTGGGGTAGATTTTATGGCATAAATTGTGGGAATTGTAATCGGCAAATTTAAATTAGCTAAAAATTTTGCAATATTGATAAAATTTTTCATGCTGTTATCAATAGGAGTTTGCATAATGACAAATTGTTGTGCGGCAGTAGCTAATGGGTTGATTTGGTTATTTTTTAATAAATAGTATTTTCTTACACTACAGTCTCCGACCATTGGTTGAATAGACCAATTATCCCCCAAGTGAAGATCTAAACTAATAGATTGTATCCAATCATTGATTTTATTATCGTTTTCAGTGGTAGTATTGCTGTATTTCATATTGGTAAACCAAAAATTTTATTTGCTGAAGGACCATACCCCAGTATAGAATCAAATTATAGAATACATGGGTCTGATATTCTAGATAGCTGTTATGTAATTAATAAAATGTTTTTAAGAATGTGTATGCAAATCAACAAATTAAGAATGCGGGTCGTGGCCATATCTTTATTTGTTATGGTTGCTAATTTGTGGGCAGATGTTAATAAACCAATAGATGATAGCGATTGGCGATATTTTCCCAGTTGTAAGCAAAAAGCGAATAAATTATGTAATGGGTATTATTTAGAACCAGTATATCCATTAGAAATAACTAAAAATAACCCGGTCGATACATTAATTATCAATTCTGATCGCACTAAGTTGGTATCTAAAGGTCTATCTAGTTTTGATGGTAATGTGGTTATTGCTAAAAATAATCAAAAATTAACTGCCGATCATGCTAAAGTTAGACAAAATTCTGATGGTAGAATAGAGTCTTTTACTGCAAATGGCTTGGTCCAATTAACCGAGCCGGGGTTGCGTGTGATAGGAAGTAATGCCACCGTATTACAACAAGAAAACTATAAAGTTATCTACAATGCTAATTATAGAATATATAATCGTCACGCAACTGGCGATGCTGCTAAAATAGAAATTTTTGACAATAATACTATGCAAATGCCAGATGCGAGTTATACCACTTGCAGTCCTGGCAATAATAATTGGCGATTATTTGCAAAAAAAGTAAAAATAGATAAAGTTGCGGGCCGAGGAGAGGCTTGGCATGCAAAAATGTATATAAAAGATGTGCCAATATTTTATTGGCCATATGTTAATTTCCCGATTGATAAAAGGCGGCAATCTGGATTTTTGGTACCTACTTTGGCTACCAGCTCGAAGCATGGTGTAGTTT
Source organism: Francisellaceae bacterium UBA6186 (assembly GCA_002422785.1). Lineage (GTDB taxonomy): Bacteria > Pseudomonadota > Gammaproteobacteria > UBA6186 > Azoamicaceae > UBA6186. Next base: position 38,221 of record DITK01000053.1, on the reverse strand, counting down.
TTGGCATGCCTTGGTATTGGAACATGGCTGAAAATTATGATTATACTATATCACCATTTTATTTAAGCAAAAGAGGATATAAGCTGGACAATCAATTTCGCTATTTAACTCATAAGTCTTTGGGAATATTTAGATTTAATTTTTTACCTAAAGATACTAGTTATAGGAATTTTGTTAATACTAAAATTTCAGATCCTGGTCAAATAACAGCTAACGATATGCGCTATAGTAATTTGCGACGTCGTACTAGTCGATATGCTTTATGGTTGTCTTCCAGTACAGCGATGCAAAAAAATTCTAGTTTACATATAAATTATAATAAAGTTAGTGATGACAACTATTTACAAGATTTTGGTCAAGATATTGGTCAAGTTAGTTTGAATTCTATCAGTAAAATTTCCAATACTAATCGAGGATCTGCTCTTGGTGCTAATGCTGGATCAAATCTAGAAGAAATAATGCATGCTTCTTCTTTGCATCTTGAACAATCTGCTAGGCTAGAGCACTATAATAAATACGGGATGTTAGTATTTAAGGCGTTACAGTACCAAACCTTATATTCATTTGAAGGACCGGTGGCACTCGAGCAATATAAAAAGATGCCGGAAATTGCTTGGAGTTCGAATTATCTATATTGGCCACAAAAATATCTTACTAGATACAATGTTAGTTATGTAGACTTTAAGTTGCGTTCTGTAAATAACGTACCAACTAATACTATCGGTAAGCGTATGCATTTTCGTCCCACTTTGGAGCGTCCGATCTATAAAAACTATGGTTATTTAAAACCAAGATTACAATTTGATTTATTATCTTATCAAAATTTAAAGCTTAGCCATGCTGACAAGTTGATTAAAAAACCAAACAACCCATCTAGGGTTATTCCGATGTTAGATATTGATAGCGGATTACATTTTGCTAAAAATATTAGCAATGAATGGTCACAGACATTGGAGCCAAAAATATACTATCTTTACGTACCAAAAGTTGGGCAAAATCGTTATCCGGTGTTTGATAGTGGTGCTATGGATTTTAATTATCACCAATTATTTAGAGATAATCGTTATAGCAGCGTAGATAGATTATCAGATGCTAATCAAGTTACTTTTGGGCTTAAAACCGGGTTGCTGCCGGTTGATGGAGAAGAAAAAGCTTCTTTTGCCATAGCTAGGGCTAGATATTTTCATGGTTTAACCTCGTATTTAGGGGAAAATTTACAATTTGGCAGATGGTCACCAATTGCCTTGTTGTTTGATTATCATTTAACCCGAGAGATATCGTTAGAGGCTAACGTAGTTAAGCAAACATTAAATCAAACACGTAGCAGCACGGTGACTGGCCAATATAAGTTGGATGATGATAAAATTATTAATTTAGGTTACCAATATGTACGTTTTACTTCAGTTCCTCAGCGTCAATGGCAAACTTCTATGATTTGGGCAGTAAAGGATGATATAAATTTATTAGGCAAATTTGATTATGATTTACATCAAAAGCGTCCAGTATATAGTTTAGCTGGGGTGGAACTACACGGTTGCTGTACTATTTTGCGTATGGCGTGGTCTAGAAGTTTATTTTCTGCTGAAAATTTTATACAAAAAAGGTATGATAATAAATTTTTAGCACAGATAGTTTTTAAAGGCTTTACTGATGTGGGTACCTTAGATAATAATTACCTATCTGGTAAAATAGCTGGTTATAAAGCTCAGGAAAAATTTTAATAATATAGGTTATAAAGCAGGTTACAAAAATGAGTAATAAAATTATTATACACAGCAAATCATTATCCTTACTAGCCAAGCAATTGTTGCAACTTATAGGTTTATCTTTTTTTATTGCTGGGCATGTGTTTAATATAACATATGCCTCTCAGCCGTTAGATAAAGTTGTGGCTATTGTTGGCGGAGATATTATTACTTTATCTGAATTGTCGAATAAAACCAAGTTGGTAATTAATGGTTTGTCTAAACAAAACATCCAATTGCCTGCGCCAAAGATTCTAGAGCAGCAAGTTTTAAATAAAATTATTTTAGATCATATTCAGTTACAATTAGCTAAACAATTTGCTATTGAAGTAGACAGCACTAGTGTTAATCAAGCGATAATTGATTTGGCAAAAAATGATCAATTAACTACTGCTGAATATAAACAAAAAATTCAAAAAGATGGCATGAGTTTTGAGGAATTTAGAGAACATGTAAAAACGGAACTGACATTAGCAAGGCTGCAACAACGCGAGGTTGGTAGTGAAATCAGAATTTCTGCTATAGACATAGATGGTTATTTGAATTCACCTATTGGCCAAGATAACAGTGGTGTAGAGTATCGTTTAGGACATATTTTGATTTTAGCCCCAGAAAAACCAAATTCAGCGGCGTTAAAAGAAATTGAGTTTAAGGCGAATAAAATTATTAACGAATTAAAACAAGGAAAGGACTTTAAACAATTAGCTGCTTCCTACTCTTCCGGTGCTAATGCATTAGAAGGTGGTGATTTAGGTTGGCGACAAATAAATGAAGTACCAACTATTTTTGTAAAACATGTTGCACATATGAAAATAAACGAGGTAGTAGGACCGATCCACAGTGCTAGTGGATTACATATTATAAAATTACATAATAAGCGCATGGGTGAAAAGAATGATTATCAAGAGTTTAGGGTAAGGCAGATTTTAATTAAACCAGGGGTTAATACCTCAGAAGAAGAAGCGACAGCTAATTTATTAATTTTGCGTAAACAAATTATAGCAGGCAAAGATTTTGCTAAATTGGCAGAAAAAAAATCAGAAGAATTGAGCACGGCAGTTAAAGGTGGTGATTTGGGTTGGGTGACATCTAAATCAGTAATGCCAGAATTTTGGGAAATCATTACTCAATTAAAAACAGGGGAGATTAGCAAGCCATTTAAAACGGAATTAGGTTGGCATCTAGTGCAAGTTACCGGTAGTCGCGATGTTAGTAACTCTAGCGATGCTATGCGCCACCGTATTGCAGACATTTTAAGAGAGCAAAAATTTAATGATATGTTGGAAATTTGGTTAAAGAAAATTCGTGACGAAGCTAAGGTTGAAATTTTATTGTAGTTATACATGTTGTTGTCAAGTAATCATAAGCCACGTAAACAATTGGGACAAAATTTTTTAACTGATCAATCCGTTATAAATCAAATTATTGCAACGATTAATTTGAAGAAAGATCAAAGTATAATAGAAATTGGACCTGGGCTGGGGGCGATAACAACGTACATTATACAAAACTGTGCCAAATTAATTGCAATCGAAATTGACGATAGTTTATGTGCTAAACTCACCAATCAATTCGCAACAGAGATCATTAATCATCAGGTCAAGATCATAAATCACAATGTGTTACAAGTAGATTTTTTGACTTTATTAGATAATAATAAAGTCAGAATTGTTGGTAATTTGCCTTATAATATTTCTACGCCATTATTATTTAAATTATTTTCTTATGCGGTTCATGTCGATGACATGCATTTTTTATTGCAAAAAGAGGTGGCAGAACGATTAGTCGCAGCCCCAAATAATAAACAATATGGTAGGCTCAGTATTATGGCCCAATATCATGCTAAAATGAATATCATGTTTCATGTTGGCAGTAATGCTTTTAATCCGGCCCCTAAAGTGGAGTCTTGTTTTGTGCGTTTTGTACCACACATAATTTTGCCTGATAAAGCTAATAATTATGATCATTTTTATAAATTAGTAACAGCTGCATTTTGTCAAAGAAGAAAAATTTTATCTAATGCCTTAAAACAATATGGTAGTGCTAATGATTTAAATAATTTGGGGATAGATCCTAAGATCCGTCCAGAACAGTTAACTGTTGCTGATTTTGTAAAAATTAGTAATGAATTCTCTATAACTAATTGATTTGGTTTTTATGAATAGTGGTTGGCTGATGATTTAATAATAAATCTTCTAATTCTATGCGATTAGCAAACTGTTCCAATAGTTTTGTGATGTCATTCGTAGAGATGTTTTTGAATTTATTAAACTTGTAATTAAATTTAATAATAGAATTAGTGGTATAATTTATTTGATGTAATATTTTTTTGATTGATATGAAATTTTTTACATTTTGTTTTATTAACAAAGTAAAAATTTGTAAATGTCCTGCGCAAGTATAGTCTATTAACAATTGAAAAAAATTAGTTAAACAAATATCCTCTTTATTTAAGCTGTTAGGTAATAATCGTGCTAAATTATTCAGGATTATTAATATTTCTTGTCTTTGTTGCAACCACGGGTTGACACATTTTGTTACACTTTCCATACTATTACTGTAGTGTAGATAGATATAAGTTACTTGTAGCTAAATAATTGTTATATTGTGCGAGATGGCTGAACTATTTGTAGGATAATAGCCATGCTTTATATAAGGCCTTGCTTTTTATGATTGTTTTGAATATTGTTAATAAATTATATTGTATTTAATAATTACAGGAAAGTTGTTTGCCAAGGATGGCAATTTAATTATACATAATTCATATTATTTTTTCTTCAAATGTAACACTTTAAATATTTCGCCCATTTCAGCTGGAGAAATTAAAACACCAAGTTCTTGATGTACTTTGTATGATGGATTAGTGTTGTTGCTTTGCCTCGTAAAAAAAAATTCTAAATTATTCGCTATTAAAAAATTAGCTAATGACGCAAATGATTCAACTATAAGACCGTTGGTGGTAGCTGATTGGATAACCATAGAAAAATCCACATGGGCGGTTATATCTTGTAGTCCTGGTAAGAAAAATGGATCGGTATGAGTTTGGTGTCGATAATGACACATTAAAGTACCACTAGATCTGTCTGGATGATAATATTCATGCTCTAAAAATCCGTAATCAAACAGTAAAATAGATCCTTGTTTTAAACTTTTAGATAATGATTGAATTAAATCTGGAATTAACAAGCAAATTTCAGAGGTATAGGCTTGTTGAGTATAATTAGATTTAGCTATTGGTAGCTTGATTATTTTATTTAAAATATTGGTAGGGGCTTTAGTTGTTATAAAACAAAAATTATGTTCTTTTAAAGTTACGGATATTTCAAAAATTTGATTGTTTTGAATTTTAAATAAATGTACTGGTAGTGCATCTAGCACTTCGTTGGCCAATATGATTCCTTTGAAATTTTCTGGTAACTTTTCGATCCAATAAAGTTTGTTTTTATAGATGGGATCTAAATTGCTATTCAGCAATAATTTTTTTTGTCTACGTCGTAATTCTTTGCTAGGTTCTAAAATCAAATAATTGTCAAGATGAATATTGTTATATTTTGGTATTGATTTTGATGTTAATAGTTTAATCAATTGGTAAGCTAATTGTCCATCTCCAGATCCTAATTCTAAAATATTATGTTCTGTAATATTATTAAAAATTTCTGAACATTGATTAGCAACGCAATGTGCGAATAGTTCCCCTAACATTGGAGCCGTTATGAAGTCGCCATTTTCCCCAAATTTTACGCAAACTTTATTGTTATAATATCCTAAATTTTTGGCATAAAGCGCCGATTGCATAAAAGTCGCAAACGATATCATGCCGCCTGATTTATGAATTTTTTGTTTAATATAATTAGAAAGTTTAATGCTATAATTGTTACTGATTGGTGTAAGTTCTTGCAATGCTGACTCCGATGTCTTTAACATTAGTTGTTGGAAATAGTTGCTTAGCATCAATTTGCAAAGCCAGTATGTTTTCTGAATATTTAGCAACGATTAATTGTTCTATACCTATAACTAATGATTCTAATAGTGTGAAAGTATTATTAATACAAAATTCATTAATTAAATTAATAAGTAATTTATGATCAATATTTGTTGGTAGTAAGCTGTTTTGATTAATATTTGCAAAACTCGTGATGATAGATGTGCTGATAGCTATAGATTTTTTTATTTCTCTTTCCCAAACTTCTTGGCCTATGGTAGTATTGACCGTCAAATCATTAATAAAAATTATATCTTTATGTATTGTGTGTTGGTGTATCATGGTAACTCCATTAAATATTAAATTAGTGCTGATGTTAATAATTTGTGTATATTTGTTTGGCTCTATATCTACCGCTATTTTATTATGTAAATTATTCAATTTACCAGATCCGAGAGCACAAGGCTCTAAAAATCCAGGAACAACTAATGTATTACGAATAGCCGGTAAAAAATTAGCCTTTAGCGTATTGTTATTAGATGTATTGAAGGGCTGTGCTGTTGTATGGTTTGCCAGATTATTAGCTATGCCTAATTTAGTTGTTGCAATAATGGCTTTGGCGGTTTTTTTAGGACAATTATTTCCAGTATTTTTTAGTTTTCGCGGGGGTAAAGGGGTGGCTATTACTTTGGGGATAATATCGGCACTTTATTGGCCATTATCTTTATTGTGTCTTATAACTTGGGTGGTTACATTTATGGTATTTAGAATTTCATCTTTAGCGGCTATTAGTGCAGTTATTGTGGCTATATTAATAAGTATATTGTCTTTGCATATTAAAACTAACTTGTATTTACCTACAGAGTTCGCTATTTGTATTATTTTTTTAGGTGGGCTAATTTTGTTGAAGCATAAGCAAAATATTCAAAATTTATTTAATCACACGGAAGGTAAGATTTAATTTTTTTTTCGAGTTGATAAAAATTTATAAATAAATAACAGCTGAAATAATAAAATAATTAAAAAATTTATAAATCCCCAATTAGCTAAAGATAATCCTAAAATTTTCATGCCAATAGCCGAACATTCTAATTTGCCTTCAATAGCCATAGAGATAATCTTAAAAAAACTATATTGTTTTAACAATTGTGTGAGCCCGCCACTACAGCTGGGAATGCTAAGTTTAGCAAAAATTTGTAACCATGACTGTCTTGCAGCAACTAAGGTGCCGGCGATAGCGTATAAACCGACAGTGGTTAAACAAAGCCAGGTTATAGTATTTTGAATAGTTGGTTTTTTAGTGCATAAAATATTTGTAATTAAGGCAAGTAAACATGTGATTAGAATTAATAAAAACATTATTCTTTGAATAGTACAAAGAATGCAGGGTTCTATCATCAAAACATGTTCGATAAATAAAGAGCCGAGTAATATTAAAAAACAAAACAGTGCAACCAATCTGAAATAATGTTGCACTGTTTTAATTGTGAAAGTTTTAATTATCCATTTAAAACACAAGTTGTAATCTGGCTCCTATAGTATCTACTTTTAATTTTTCTAAAGTAAAGCTTCTTGCAATTTTAGATCTAATATATTCTCCGGTAACAGAAAAATTATAGTTTGCATACCAAGTTGTAGCAACACCCATGTGATGAGCTGCGCCACCAACTATATTTTTATCGTTTAGATTTATATAATCATAACGACCAGATATTTCCCATGCTCCATTAGTGCTGTTAGGAATTACTTGTCCTAGAGTACCGTTAGAATTTTTAAAATTACGAGATTCTCCAGTTAATACATAGTTAATGTTTGTTATATAACCTTTGAAATTTAAATTGCCGCCTGGTTGACCTCGATCGCGATTAACTTTAGTGTGTTGATATTCAATTTCGCCGCTCAATGGTCCGTCTTGCGCTAAAATTTCAGCACCAATAGTGTAATGGCTATTAGCCTTAATTCTTTGTCCTTTATCTCCAGGGGTTGTAGTATTAAGCAACATAGTAGTTGAATGTCTAGCCTTAGCTTCTGGTGGGGTAGAGAATTCTAAACCATTATGTCCATCATCTTTAAAGTGACCAAAAATACCAGCTTGCACTAATTTGTTAACCCCAAAGAAATGCGCTTTGGTAGCTCTAGCATTGTATTGCAGACGATCAGAATGTTTAACTTCGTTGCCTTTTTCATCATTGGTAACATTGCTAGGTTTTGGTTGAGTGATAGTTGCATTTAATGAATAATCGTCTTGCCATTTATTAACGCTGATACCAAGCCCTGCATCTGGTCTAAAAGCTGTAGTCACAGAACTTCTTTCTAAAAATGGAATCCATTTACCGCTACTATGATTTTCTAGGCAAAAGGTAGGATTAACTTTACCGATAGATACTTGGAAATTTTCTCCAAAGCCTTTATAACCGGTATAGGTTACGTATGCGTCTTCCACGCTAACTTTAGATGTTGCTGAGTCAAAGCTTACTCCTAAAGCCACCGAAACATCTTTACCCATACCACCGGACACATCTAAACTAAATTCTCTAATGCTGGCACCGTTATGTAATTGGCCGCGTTTGTCTCCGAAAAATAATCTTTGGTCCAATTTTAATGCGCCACTAAGCGATAACCAATAGGGGTCGGTTTTAGTGCCATATTTTAATCCTTTATACGCTGAATCATGAGCATAAGCTGAGAAAGAAGACAGGATACTTAATCCAAAAGCCAAAGCTAAATTTATTTTTATTGATTTGTAATTTGTAATATTATTTACCATACTCAACTCCTTAATAATTATATTTACAAACAGATACATGTTTATCGATATTATACTATGCGATTTATATTTGGTACGCAATCATTAATAACATTTGTTAAAAAATTAATATTGTTTTAAATCTTGAACTTTCCAGAGAATACTGAGTTAACTGGTCCAGTAATTATTAATTTATTATTATCTAATTTTATTTGTAGTCGGCCCAATTTAAATAAAATATTGGCTTCATGTTTAATTAAACTTAGATGTTTGGCAACTAAAAAAGTGGCTACAGCATTGGTGCCGCATGACAAAGTTTCTCCTACTCCTCGTTCAAAAACTCGCAATCGAATATTGCTAGAATCAATTAATTTAGCAAAACCAATATTTATTCCTTGTGCAAACATTTCTTGAGCTGCGATGTTGTTAGCTAGTATAATATATTTATCGTGTTCTAAATCGAGTTCTTCATTTTGGTTATTTAGCCAATATATTGCGTGTGGATTACCGATAGATAAATTATATATCTGACCCGCAACATCAGAATTATCTAATTTTAATAAGATAGGATTGATAATTGGATTAGTATTCTCTATATGAGCAGTAATTAATTGGTTGTCTTCTATAGTAAAAGTTATTTTTCCGGCAAAGCAATCTGCAGTAATAAATTTTTTATTAACAAGAGCCGAGTCAAATGCAAACCTGGCTGCACATCTGGCTCCATTTAAACACTGTTCGGCCATTTTACCGTTAGGATTATATATTTTATAATAAAAATCAGATGTAGGGTGTATTGGTGGTTCTAATAAGATAACCTGATCGCATCCGATGCCAACATGGCGATCAGCAATTTTTTTTATGTAATTACTGTGTATCTTAATGTTTTGGGTGATAGCATCTATGACTATAAAATCATTACCCAAAGAGTGCATTTTAGTAAAATTAACTATCATGGATTTTGGTTGTTGGAGCTGTTGTTTTCAGCTTCATGAGGTAAATATAACCTACCGCTTTGTCCGCATCCTGATAATATTAGGGTTAAATAAGCTATAATTATTAATGATTTTTTCAAAATAAATTCCATAAAAACATATATTGAAAATCTATATTAATTAGGCATCATTTGTCAATTCTTTTTATGAAGTAACCAGATCAAGAGTAGCATGCCGTAAGCTCCATGAATTATATCAATCACGGAGCTTGCGTGAGGTGAAAGCTAGATAAAAATTATACTGCCATGTCTTTTAAGCTTTTGAGGGCGATAATTTTCACTCTTCTAGAGGCAGGTTTTGCTTTAAAAACAGTAGGTTGTCCGGTAAATGGATTAACACCGTTACGGGCTTTTTTAGCTGGAATTTTTCTAACTACGATTTTAAAAGCTCCGGGTAAAACAAATTTTTCTGGGCCGCCTCTTTTAAGGTGGACACCCATAATTTTGCAAAATTCATCCATAACTACAGAAACTTGTTTTTTATTAAGATCCACTCGTTCTGCCAAGGTGGAAATCAATTGAGATTTATTAAAAGCACTATTTACTTTCTCTAATGGTGGAAGCTTTTTAGGAGTGTGAGAGAGTTTAACCGCATTTTTTACGCTTTTTAGAATGCTTTTTAATGCGCTTGGTTTAGTATGGTGAGTTTTTTTAGCTTTTGCTGTTGCTACTTTTTTAGTTTTATGTTGTGGTTTTTTAGCGCTTTTTTTTATTGCTGCCATGCAAAATTCTCCTGTAATTAAAAAATTTTAAAACATAATATAAATATAATGATTTAATATAGCATAGCTATATTATTTTGCCTACAGGGTTAATGTGCTATAAAAAATTTTTTGATTACAGTTTTTATAAGGATATTTAACATAAATAACAAACCTGCGCTGACGACAATTGCGGGCCCCGTGGGTGCATTCCAAAGTAAAGACCCAATAATTCCCAAAATTATGGTTAAGCAACCGCATATGCTGCCTAAAATTGCCATTTGAGTTGGGCTTTTGGACCAAATTTTGGCGATAGAGCATGGTATGAGTAATAATCCATTGATTAGCAATATCCCAACTAATCTTATTGATACAGCAAAAATTAGAGATACTAGTAAAATAAAGATCCAACGTATTTGAGATTCTTTTATTCCGTCAACGATAGCTAATTCTCGGTTAATAGTAATAAAAACTAATTTTTCCCACAAAAACGATAAGCTAATAAGCACGATAATATCTACTATAAAAATCAAAATTAGATCATAGTTTGTGACTGACAAAATATCTCCGCATAAGAATGAAAAAAGATCTACTCTGGTATTTTTTAGTAAGCTGGCAGCAACTAATCCTGCAGCAAATACAGAATGTGACAGGATGCTAAGGGTAGTATCGTTGGTAAATTTTTTGTTAGTAGCAAGAATAGTTAAAATTATTCCAATTATGACACAAGTAAAAATTAATCCATAATATATATTAATATTGAACATTGTGGCAATGCTAATCCCCAGCAGGGAGGCGTGGGCTATAGTGTCGCCAAAATATGTCATGCGTTGCCAGATCATTAAACTGCCGATTGGTCCTGAAATAATTGATATTCCAATACCGGCGAGCAGTGCTTTTATGATAAAATCAGTCACTATTCTCCCCTTTAATATCTCCATTTAATAAGTGTTGGTGGTTATGGTGGTGGGCATAAAATGCTAGTTTATTTAAGTTGGTGCCGAATAATTCAATAAATTCTTTATGTTGGCTAATTGTTTCAGGTAATCCGTGGCAACAAATATGTTTGTTTAAACAGATCACAAAATTAATCCCGGACATTACGATATTTAGGTCATGAGACGCCATTATAATAGCGCAATGTAGTTTTTCTTGTAAATTAGAGCATAATTTATAAAATTCCGCCTGGCCATTAACGTCGATACTTTTAGTTGGTTCATCGAGTATTAATAAGTTTGGTTTATTAAGTAAGGATTTAGCTAATAATACTCTTTGTAGTTCTCCGCCAGATAGGCTATGTATCGATTTATCTAATAATTGTTCGATATTTAATTCTTTATTCAATTGTATTAATTCTATATTTTCTTTAATGTTAAGGTTGTTGTTTAAATTTAAAAATTTAATCACAGTGATAGGAATTTGTTCCGAGAAAAAAATTTTTTGTGGCATATATCCTATTTTTAAGTTAGGATGTGTAATTATTTTTCCACTAGATGGCTTAATAAAACCTAAAATGGCTTTTAGTAAGGTTGATTTACCAGCACCATTTGGCCCTATTATGGTAATAATTTGTTGATGCATTATTTCAAAATTAATGTTTTTTAATATTGTTTTGTTATTAAAATTAACACTAAGATTTTCTACTTTTATTAGGGGAATTATTGTATGGTTGTTCATAATGTTGCGAGCTTAACTGTTTATTCGTAATAGCATTTTAGTGTATTATGTTTTTTTTCAATTTAGGTATAAATTTTTTATGAAAAAATATACACGCTTAAAACTGTCAAAACTGTGTGTTATAAAAATAATTTTATTTATTAGCATCAATTTGTTTGCAACAGCTATTTTAGCTAATGCTAATAGCATACCGGAAAGTCGTAATATTCGCATAGTTGTAACAATAAAACCACTATATAATTTAGTTATGGCTATGGTGCAAGGCATTAGTACTACTAATAGGCCCGTGTTATTGTTGCATGGTAACGTTTCTCCTCATGATTATAATTTAAAAATGAGTGATATTAAGTTGGTAGCACAGGCAGATTTAATTGTTTGGGGGGGGGATCAGCTAGAATTTTTTTTAACCAAATTATTAAAACAACAAAAATTTGCAGATAAGCTGTTAACTGTCCAGGATTTGCGAAATTTAAATAATTTAACATTTAGAAATAAGAAATATTTAGATGAGCATATATGGTTATCTCCAAAGAATGCTATAGTTATCGTCAGGTCTATAGAGCAAACTTTAGCTAAGTTAGATCCAGTCAACGCTAAAAAATATGCTACGAATAGGAAGAATTTTGTAATAAAGTTGCAAGGCATTGATTCGGGCATTAGGCTCAAATTAAAATTGTTATCGCATCGAAACTATCTAGTTTTTCATGATGCATATCAATATTTTGAAAAATTTTATGGGCTACAGGCTCCGATAGTTATAACTGATAATCCAGCTATACCACTTAGTATTCAGAGAATGTTAGTTATTCACGATTTAATTAATAATCAAGGGATAAAGTGCGTCTTTAAAGAACCACAATTTAGCTCAAAAGTGCTAGATTATCTATTAAAATCTAAAGATTTGAATGCACAGTTAAAAGTTGGTATATTAGATCCACTGGGCTCTGATCAAGATTTGGGGGCAGATGGTTATTTTAAGTTGATTAATAATTTGGCGGAAAGTTTTTCTAGTTGTTTTAAAGATTAAAAGCATTTATTAAAAAGAGGTAATTATGGTTGTTATACGTTTATCAAGGGGTGGGGCTAAAAAAAGGCCTTTTTATCATGTGGTGGCTGCTGATAAGCGTTGCCCTAGGGATGGTAAATATTTAGAAAGAATCGGCTATTTTAACCCACTTGCTAAAGGTCAAGCTGTTAGGTTGAAAGTTAGCAGGGAAAGAATTAATTATTGGATATCGGTTGGGGCCGAGCTGTCTGCCAGGGTTAAAAGTTTGGTGAAGGAATGGGACAAGACCATAGCTCAACAAGCGGTCTAATTGTTATTGGTAGTATTGGTGCTCCTTTTGGGATTAATGGTTGGTTAAAAGTTAATTCTTATACTGATCCTAAAACAAATATTTTTCGTTTTAAAAATTGGTATTTTGTAGATAATCAGTACGATAATATTACTGAAAAATTTCCTATAAGTATTTTGGATACAAAAAAATCCACAGACAAGTTATTAGTTTTACTTACAGGAATTGAAGATCGTACTAAAGCTGCAACTTTTACTAATAAAAAAATAGCCATCGAAAGAAATAATTTGCCAAAATTAGCAAAAAATCAATATTATTGGGCAGATTTAATTGATTGTAGCGTTTATAATTTATCTAATAAATTTCTTGGAGTCGTAGATCATATGTTTGCAACTGCAGCGAACGAGGTTATGGTAGTACAGATGAAAGATACTGAAATAGATAAAAGTATAGGAAATAGTAGCCAATATTTAATACCATATAAAATCGGAGAATTTATTGTTACTATTGATTTAACTACTAAAAAAATAATTGTTAATTGGGATGTGTAATAAATTATGTGGTTTGGTGTGGTTACCATATTTCCAGAGATGTTTGCGGCCATAAAAGATTATGGTATTAATAAACGTGCTATAAACCGTGGACTAGTGGAATTAAATCTATATAATCCTAGAGATTATACTTTAGACAAACACGGTAGTGTTGATGATAGGCCCTATGGCGGTGGTCCTGGCATGGTTATGAAAGTAGATCCGTTGTTAAATGCGGTAATTGCAGCTAAAAAACAAAGTAAGCATTTAAAAAAAGTGCCAACTATAATTTTGTCTCCCCAAGGTAGAAAAATAGTGCAAAAAGATCTTAGATCGATTATTAAACTACAAGAAGGGGCAATATTTGTTTGCGGACGTTACGAGGGTATTGACGAAAGGTTTTGTGAATTAGCTATTGATGACGACTGGTCGGTTGGTGATTTTATTTTAAGTGGCGGAGAATTGGCAGCTATGACATTTATAGATGCAATAATTAGATTGATACCTGGTGTTGTAGGCGATCCTATTTCTTTGTCGGAAGATTCTTTCGGGGAAGATCAATTATTAGATCATCCTCATTATACTAGGCCAAAATCTATATGTGGTTTGGATGTTCCAGAAGTGTTATTAAGTGGCGATCATCAAGCAATTTATAATTGGAGACAAGAGCAAAGATTATTTCGTACTAAGGCTAGACGTAAAGATTTATTAGGAGGGTAAGGTTATGACAATTGAAAATAGCAGCAAAAACAAAGGTATTAAAAGTATAAAAATGGGTAATATTATTGCAGAGATAGAAAACAGGCAGATGAAGACGGAGGGTATACCCAATTTTCGTCCTGGAGATACTATAATTGTTAAAGTGGAAGTAACAGAAGGTGCCAAAGTTAGAATACAGGCTTTTGAAGGGGTGGTTATAGCCAAAAACAAACCTAAAAGTCTTAATGCGTCTTTTACTGTAAGAAAAATTTCTTATGGAGAAGGAGTAAACCGCATATTTCAAACTCATAGCCCATTAATAAAAGGCATTGAAATTAAAAGAAGAGGAAAAGTTCGCAAAGCTAAGCTTTACTATTTAGAACAAAAGTCAGGGAAACAGGCGCGTATTAAAGAAAGGCTAATTAAGAAATAAAAAATTATACATGAAATAATAGGATATATTTATGAAAACATGGAAGTTAATCGTACTATTAGCGTTGTATTTTTATGCCAATGTTGTTGCGGCTGATGTATCTAAGGAACAGTTAGCTGTTTTAGATGTTGCTATCAAGAAAATAAATCCACAATTTAATATCATAAATGCAACTATTGATATTGTTCCTGATTCTAATTTATATAAAATAGTTTCTAGTTCAGATTTAGAAGTGTTTTATATTTCACAAGAAGGTCGATATTTTGTTTATGGAGATTTATTAGATCTGAATAAAATAGACAAAAATAATCGTAATATTACAGAGATATCTAAAAGATCGATAAGAAAATCAGAATTAAATAAATTTCCTACCAATAAAATGATTGTTTTTAAGCCGAAGCGTAATTCTTGGGGGCTAAAAAAATCAATAGGGTTTGTTACTGTCTTTACCGATTTAGATTGTCCTTATGGTAATCGATTACATAAAGAAGTAGAAAAAGCAGTGGGATCAGGTTTAGAGGTCAGATACTTATTGTTTCCACGAGCAGGGGTTGGGTCCGATAGCTATAAAAAATCGGTATCAGTATGGTGTGCTAAAAATCATAATAAAGCATTCTCTATGGCGAATAACGGAGAAACTGTTTCTACCTTAACCTGTAAAAATGATCCGATAGAAAGCCAATTAAATTTAGCTAGAAAAATTGGAATACAAGCGACTCCAAGTATAATTTTACAAGATGGTAAGATAATTCCAGGGTATATAACTTCTGACTCATTATTAAGTCTAGTAAAGGAAGAAGATGCACATTCTAGTAGCTGATGATAGCGTAGAGCACCGTACCTGGTTAGCTGCTAAATTAGCTGAATTAGGACACTCTGTCGTTGAAGCTCTTAACGAACAAAATGTTCTAAAAATATGTAAAAATAAATGTCCTGATTTATTGTTTATTAATAGTAAGTTATCTGGAATTTCTGGTATAGAACTAGTTTATAACATACGTCAATTAGGTGGTAGTGCTGTGTGGAATACCATAGTGTTGATGGCGGAAGTTATGGTAGAAAATGATTTTAAGCAAGGATTAGATTGTGGAGCAGATGATTTTTTATTGAAGCCTATAAATTATTTTCAATTATTATATAAATTATCAACTGCTAAAAGACACCAAGAATTAAAAAATGATATTTTTGAAATGGCTCATGATTTAGCTATCGCTAATCATGCATTAGAAAATGTTAACAAAAAAGATGTTATGACTGGTATTTGTGATGTGAATACTTTTTATAGAAAATTGGAGACCGAATGGTTTAAAGCTAAAAAAGCAAATTATGAAATTTTTTTAATTTTATTAAATTTGGATTACTTTAGGGCGTATAACGAAATTTATGGTGCTGATGTTGGCGATAAAAGGATTAAACAAATAGCTAAAGAATTACAAAATGAATTACCAGCAGAATATAGTAACAATATCGCAAGGACTGCGGGAGAAACTTTTGCGGTATTGTTGCCGCACGAGACTACTGATGCTGTATTACAGATAGCTCACAAGCTAATTAAATCAATATCTAACTTAGGTATTTTGCATAAAGGCTCGGCTTGCAGTAATATTTTAACAATTAGTGCCGGGGTTGCAGTTACTAATCCAGAAATGAACAATTCTTTAGAGTTACTCGAAGCTGCAGATTTTGCATTATATACAGCAAAGCATACTGGTCGTAATAAATATTATGTAGAGCCAGCCAAAGTTACTTAAAATATATTATCTTGATTGGTTATATCTTGGCCATCACTTGTGGCTAATGGTGACATTTCAGTTGGTACGGTGTCGGTAGTAAATATTTCATAGATGGTATTTTTTTGATCTGGGCGTGCTAGTAATCCAGTATCCGGATCGATTTTTACTGAAACTAAGCCACTTGGTTGAGATGGTGGTGATTCCGGCATTTGATTTAATACTTTTTCCATAAAATATATCCACATAGGAAGAGCAGTATTAACGGCATATTCACCTATAGATTTTGGTTCATCAAATCCTACCCAAGTAGTGACCACTAGATCACGATTGTATCCAGTATACCAAGCATCAAAATGGTCGTTAGTGGTACCTGTTTTGCCAGCTAAATCTTTTCTTCCTAATTGCATAGCTTTTTTACCAGTTCCGCTGGTTATTGCTTCTTGCAGCATAGATGTAATCAAGTATGCAGTTTGTGGTCTAATTGCAGGGATCAATTCTGGCGGATTAATATTAAATAAAATATTCCCTTGATAATCATAAATACTATCGATGAAATAAGGAGTAACTTTAAAACCGCCATTAGGAAACACGCTAAATCCAGCAGCAAGTTCTAACGGAGTTACTAGATTGGTGCCCAAAGCTAAAGATAAAGTTTTTGGTAGTTTGTGTAAAGAAAATCCGCATTTATCTATAAATTCTACTGCTTTATCGATACCAAGAGCTTGTAGTAAGCGGATAGAAACCAAGTTTCTGGATTTAATAATTCCGGTTCTTAGGGTAGTT
Organism: Francisellaceae bacterium UBA6186; assembly: GCA_002422785.1. Taxonomy (GTDB): domain Bacteria; phylum Pseudomonadota; class Gammaproteobacteria; order UBA6186; family Azoamicaceae; genus UBA6186. The sequence goes on along the minus strand of DITK01000053.1, from coordinate 20,966 downwards.
GGACCATAAAATTTTTTGGTATGATTTTGTGGTCGCCAATCATCTAAAAACAGCGATCCTTCTTGTACTATTGGGGCATCGTTAAGTATTGTTGCTGCTGTAAAACCGTTTTCTAATGCTGCACCATAAATAAAAGGTTTAAAATTTGATCCTGGTTGTCTTTCGGCTTGAGTTGCCCTATTAAAAGAACTTTTTTGAAAACTAAAACCGCCAACTAATGACAAAACCGCACCATTATTTGGGTTAATAGCCACTAAAGCTCCTTCTATTTCTGGGCTCTTAGTTATGTTAGTTGCTTTATGTGCAATCTGATCATCTGCCGGATCTTCTTCATCTTCTTCTTCATTAAGTAATAATTTTTTACTATTATGGCGTTCATCGTATTCTAATAGTGCTCTGGTTAATGCTGAATTGGCGGCGATTTGCATATTGCTATGAATTGTTGTAATTACCTCGTAACCTCTGTCATAAATTTCTTCCCCAAAACGATCTACTAATTCTTGTCTTACCATTTCAGCAATATAAGGTGCTTCTAATTCGATTGCTTTACCATGGTAAGAAGTTTCTATGGGTTCTAAATTAGCTTTTTCGTATTGTTCATTGGTTATGTAATTATGAGTGAGCATGTTGTCTAATACTAAGTTACGCCTTTTGAGGGCAGCCTGAGGGGAATTAATTGGGTTTATAGTAGAAGGTGCTTGTGGCAAACCAGCTAGCATAGCCATTTGCGCCAAAGATAGTTGTTCTACTTTGCAACCATAATAAACTTGAGCGGCCGCAGCTATTCCATATGCATGTTTGCCAAAATAAATTTTGTTCAAATAAAGTTCTAAGATCTCATTTTTACTAAGCTCTTTTTCTATTTTTAGTGCTAATAGAATTTCGTTAATTTTTCTCAAATAAGTTTTTTTACGGGTTAAAAAGAAATTTCTAGCAACTTGCATAGTTATGGTACTGCCACCTTGTTCTTTATTGCCAGTAGTTACTAATGAAACTGCAGCACGAATTATGCCGCGAATATCAACCCCTGGGTGAGTAAAAAATCTATGATCTTCTGTGGCAATAACAGCGTTGATTAAATCATCTGGGATCTGAGTTAAAAATATTGGCGTACACCGCTTATCACCATATTCTGCAATTAATTTTCGATCTATGGAATAAACTCTTAGCGGTACTTGTAATTTCACATCTTTTAATATCGCAGCAGCTGGTAGTTTTGCGTCCAAACTAACAATAACTGCCAATATAATAAATATGTTTACTAAAATTATATTGATTAAAACTTTATGATAAATTTTTATTGCCATAGTAATATATTATAAATTAACAAAAAGCTAATTTATATAATTATTATAGATGGATATGGGCCCATATGGTCCACTTTAAGTGGCTTTATTGTTTATTATAAAATTCTTGGTGCCAGATTTACCATTTCACTATGTTTATTAATGTCGTGATCTTTATCTTTGTTGCTGAATTCGCCATTTAGATCAGCTAATTTTTTAAATAGCTCACTAGTTACACTATTGGTAAAAGATGATTCTAATACACCAATCGTGCCGCCAGAACATGGAAAGTCTATTTTGGTACAATAATCAAAATCTATACCGTTTAAAGCAATTATTTTTATTTCTCCAGATTTATATTTGCCTTTTATAATTTCTCTATAAACTAGAAAAAAACTTCTAGCTTTAGGTGTAACACCTTTGCTTTCTATTATCATTGGTAAATCAACAGCATTAAAATTTTTTGCATTTAAAGCCATGTCGTTATTTGATGAAATGCTTTTTAAGAAAATTTTTTTATTATCTGAATATTTCATAGTAAATTGCCCCAGCTATTGAATTATTGTTATAAATAATTTTGTAATATAAACAATTTTTGACATATATTCAATAGATTGTTTGTTGTATATGCAAGCTTTAAATATGTGTTTAGCTGAATATATCAGCAATCATTAAACACATAACCAGCAGAAATAATTGCCTGAGAGCCAGATAGATCTTCGGCAAAAGCTATGATTTTATAGGAATTATTTGGTTTTTGTATAATTATAAATCTCGAATTATGCTTGGAGCCGATAATTGCGTAAGAATTTGCATGCCACCATAATTTATTTGGCGTGCCGTCCTTATTAGTCAAACGAATATTATGATGCCCCCCCCAAAATGGACATCCAGAAGTATTCACACAATTGTTTTCTAAAGAATTAGTAATTAACATGCTTTTAGCAATCAGTAAAGCATTAGAGCTAGCTTGCTGGGCCTCTAGGGTACGCCATTTAATTTTATGAGAATTTTTCATTTTAATACTAAATACAATAGTCATGATACCCAATATGGCAGTAAGAAAAATAATGATAATTAAGATCCTGCTGTTGCCATTTTGTTTATTGCTTGTCATCATTATTGTATCGCTATGGTTTATAAGGTAATAAAAGCGTAGTAATCATTATCTTTTTTTTATGGTTGGATAGATCTTGCCAATTAATCTTGATGGTTAAATTATTGTTCATAATAGTTATTTCACCAAAGCCGTTATGTAAGTTTTCCCGGATAGCTTGTTGCCAATAGCTAATATCATTAGCTGGGATTGTGGCTGGATAATTAAGCTGCACTTTGTTAGCTATATCGTTAGCTAATACCTTGGCTATATTGTAATTAAATTTAGCCTGTTCTTTGTCGGTATTATGGGTTTGCCACAGCAAAGATAAAATTAATAGTATAATAATAATTAATAGATTAATTAAAACTGACATTTGGCTAAAACCATTATTTTTAAATGATAACATACTAATTATTATAATTAATAAATATAAAATTGTAGTACAAAATATATTATTTTTTAGTAAATTTATCTTTATATTTGACCAGTAGTAGTGTGAAATAAAATACTATTTAATTGTTTATAACTTAGCCAAACCAATTGTTTTTCTAATATTTCAAAACGAAGCTTTTCCAGTTGTGGATCAATAGTAGGTGGTGGAATCAAAGGCGACTTATTATAGTCAAATGCACAAAAATTGATATTTAATTCCATACATAATGTTTTTAATGATTCAAAGCTGTTTAAGTTATTATCAATCGATATAATATTTTTTGGATAATAGTTATGTTTACGAAACATATAGCTTAAAGCCTCGCCTTTATCAAAATTGGATGTGAAAACAATACCAGATTTTAATAGAGGTTCGTTGGGGGATGTTGGATTTTTACTAGTATTTTTGAATTTTGTAGCTAAAGCCTTAAATGGTATGCCAACATTTTTTAATGTTTTGATCGTTAAATTTTCCATGGATGGTATAATGCCAAATTTACCAGTATTTATAGAGGTTAACGCAATAGCTGGTATGTGCTTTGATTGTAAAATATTAAAAATATTTTTTATTTCATCATCTACCAAAACATATTTAGTTGAAGATAGAATAATGCTTTGTAGCACATCTGCGTTTTTTTTCAGTCGGGTTAGCATTGATGTTAATAATTTAGCGCGATAAGGATAACTAAAATCATCATCATGATTGCTTGGTATTATCAATACATCATTTATTTCAAAAATGACTAATGTACTAGTGGTTGCTAACTGGAGTTTGCTAATTACAGGAGAGAAATTGTAAATTTTTTCTGGATGGCAGATGTTTTCATTTTTTTGATATTTTTTTAATCTCAATAACATATAATTAATTCACCATAAATCCATCGAAAGCTATAACAACGAAGCTATAAGTAAGATCTAAATATTTAATTTTTTATTGTTTAATTGAAAAAAGTAAAAAGCCACACTTTATATTAACTTTAAAATTTTATTCTTGTTGTATTACTAAATCAATCTAATTATTATTGTAACCGCATATTTTGCAAAAAATCAAGACTTTTTTAATCAGGCGAAATTATATTTTTTCATCAAAAAAAGTATGTTTGGGTTCCCAATTAAGGGTGTTTTTAATTTGTGTAGCATCAAAACAGCTAGAGCCCAACAACTTATCTAGCATTTGAGAATTGAAATAAAACTTATGACTTAATCTTTCTGCCAACATTAATTGGCAGAAATCTCCACATTTAGCCATTATGTTTAATATAAAATACGGGATCGTTATTTTAGATAAAAAAGTATTACTTGAAATTTGTTTTTTTATGTGATCGCAAATTTGTCTGGTTGAATATTGCATGTTATCAGTAACAATAAAAATTTTTTGATTAGCCTTAGGATTTTTTATAGCAAGCAATATCGCTTGAATTAAATCATCAATATGTACCATGCTGCGCTTATTATTAATATCTGGTAAATTAGGTAACAGCTGTTGTGCTTTAATCAGTAAATCTAAGTGTCCTTTTAAATTTGGGCCGTATACTAAGCTTGGCCGTAGAACGGATACTTGTAAATTTGGATGATAAGATCTTTGTAGTAATTCTTCTGCTGTGCGTTTAGTTATTCCATAAAAATCTTGATTATCTGGCCAGACATTATAAGATTCATCTCGGCAAACACTATCTTTGGGGGTGGCAACAGCTTTAATACTGCTTAAATATAAAAAAGATTTAGCTTTAGCTAGTACAGAAAAATCTAATAAATCTAATGTGGATATTACATTGGTTTTCCAATAATCTGAAAAACTAAAACTAGGATTGTTAGTATGAGCGATATTTGCTAAATGGATAACAGCATCAATATTTTTATTAATAATATTTGGCAGGTGTTTAGCGAAGTTATCGTTTTGATTAAAATCATGAATAATTATTTGATCCCAAAGATTATATGGAACATTATCCGGATTGCTTCTTAAAACTGCGGTGATCTTACATCCTAAATTTTTTAAATATTCAGATAGTCTACGGCCTATAAAACCATTAGCACCTGTGATTAAAAAATGAGAAAAATTATTGTCCATTATTATACTGCTTATTATTTACCACAACTTTCTGGATAAACTTTGTTTAAATTAGATAAATATATCTCCGGACAATCTGTGTCCTTATCTTGACCACGTCCGGTTACAGGGGTTGCTTGTAAAATTAATGATTCGTTAGGCAGCATAGAATTAATCATGTTTCCTGTAGGGGGAAAACCATCAGTACCAGTTTTATAATTAACATAATAAAATCCGTTACTAGATAAACAATTACCAGTAGGACTGTAGGCAACTGGAGGAGTAGCTGATGTACACATGGCAGTATCGTGAGTGGCGGTACTCTGAATAATTAACAAGGCTTTTTGTAACGATAAAACAGCATCTTGTCGTCTCTCGACCCGTAGCGTGCCCATATAACCTGAGATACTAATCCCTGCTAATACACTGCAAATTGCGATAACAATTAATAATTCTATTAATGTGAACCCCGATTGTTGTTTCATAACATTTTACCTTGAATAGAAGCCGTTGTTATTAACATAGTTTAGTAACATCTACCACCCCATTTTGCCATAACTTAATGGTATTGCTAGGAATACTGGTATTGGTGCAACTAGTATCTGAATCTGTAGCTGTTACAGTAATCGTGAATGCTGCATCATTTGAGGATCCACTAGTTATTAGTCCATTAGTATAGGTTATTACCGGCCCACCAGTAATATTAACTGTTACTCTTGCATTGAATTTTACCCCATTGACATTTTGCCAAGTGGTTCTGGTAAGATCAGGATCACAATCTGCTCTATTGTTTCCGGTTCCTGCGATTATATGGCAAACTTTTGCAGGATTAGTTGTACCTGATGCGATTGAGGTGGCGTTAGCTTGGTTTAATGCAGTTACTATTAGATCGGTGGTATCATCCACCAAGTTTTTAGATCTTCTTGATCCTCGCATGTTGGCTATACTGACTCCAGCTAAAATAACCACGATGGCCATAGTTACAATTAACTCTATCAAGGTTACACCTAGCAATTTTTTATTAGTTTTTGCCATATATAATCCCTACCGTTATTTCCAACAATCGCTTGGCGTTTTTTCATCATCTTGATCAGCCGATACTTTCAATGAAATAGTTCTACAAGGGGTATCTTTAGCTTGCGGTCCTTGTGCCACTGCGTTTAAAATATAGCCAGGGTTAGGGCGATTTGTGGGTATTGGGTCAGCACTAAAAACTGTAATCTCATAGTAACCATTTTGCGTTGTTATACTTTTATTCTCAGTCAAGAATTTGGTCGCTATAGCCAATGACGATGTTGGACCAGACATTGCCAGCGCTTCTATATTAGATTTTAATTTTACTAACTCACTTTGTGCTTCTTTGCGACGATATTCCATTTTTATCCCAGATGCGCTACTGTAAGATATACCAATTAAGATAGCTACAATAGATAAAGTAACTATTAATTCTATCAGGGATATTGCAGTTAATTTTTTGCTATTAATATTATAAAAATACATGTATTAAGTTTATACTAAAACCGACTAAAGTGTGCTGTCCTTCGAGATGTAAATTTTGAGACTCATCTCTCCATTCTACATTGCTGGTAGCTAGCATTTTGATATTACCAAAACCTGCAAAATTAGTATATCTCATGGATGCACACAGAAATAGCTGTGGTACTATATTTAATTTACAGCCTAAAACTAAATTGTATGCTCCAGAAACTCTTCTTCTCGCAAAATTTTCTCCTGTCGCAAATGTGGCATTATTAAAAAAATTAGAATTAGTTCTATTGATGCCGGCCCCCACGCCCATACCGAAAAAAATTCTAAATGCTTTTAAATTTATAAAATCATAATAACTGTTTAATAATATTCCTTGGGCTTTAACTGTACTGTTTAACGAACCATTTAAATTACTAAATAATTTTTTGCTATTATATTGGATATTTTCTGTAGCCATTAGTTCTAGTTCTAATGATAATTTGTCCCAGCGATAGCCAGCGCCGATTTCTCCCCCATATTTAGAATCAATAGTTTTATTAGTGGTAACAACTGTGGCTGCTGTCATACCGACGTTGACAGAGGTATTTTTAATTTTACTTAAAGAACTAGTACCATTATTAGCACCAAAACGTATAAAAAATTTATTAATATTATCGCCAGGGATAGATATGGCTATTTGTTGCAATTCTTGTTCGGTTAAATTAGGACCCATGCCATACATGGCTTTGATAAACTGCGTACTTTGTCCATTGCCATATTTTGGATCAGTAGTTGGTTCCATAGCGCATGCTGGATTTTTTATGATAAAAAACAATAAGTTTAATAATAAAATACAATTTATTATTGAAAAATTATGGTTTTTTGTTGGTATCGATTTTATTAATTTTTGCATTTAATGCCTTCCCTGGTTTAAAATGCACCACATGTTTTGCCAGTAATTTAATTTGTTCTCCAGTTTTTGGATTTCTGGCGTTTCTCTTAGATCTAAAGCGGGTAGAAAAATTACCAAAATTACGTAATTCTATTTTGCGATTATGAGCTAAAGCATCGGTGATAGTTGCAAACATAGATTTTACTGCCAGTTTAATTTTTTGATTTGCGACATTAGGATATTGATCAGCTAAAATTATGATTATATCTGAACAATTAATATAAGGTTTAGTATTTTTAATCTGTTGCATTTGTATATATTATAAAATAAATATAGATAAATGAAACATTATTGCTATAATGAATGTTCATAGGTAAAGTATTTTTTACAATTAACCCTATATTCATGGAAGAAACAGGGGAATTATATGTCTAGTGTCCAAGGAATTGATGAAGAGGCTAATGAATTAGATTTAATTACAGAAGATCTATTGCCATCAGAGGATGGCTTAGAAGAAGCCGAATTAAGTTTTACTGACGATGCTATAGAGGATATAGAGCATGTTGAAGAAGTTTCTATGTCTGATGCTAATAATACTGATGATATAGAAAACGAAGATGTAGGATCATCGTCGGTACTCAAGAAAAAGAAAAAAGATATAGATCCGGCACAGCTTTATTTAGAAGACATAGGTAAGTCGCCATTGCTAACAGCTAACGAAGAAGTTTATTATTCTAGGTTAGCTAAAAAGGGTGATAATAATGCTAGAAATCACATGGTTAAATGTAATTTACGTTTAGTAGTGAAGATTGCTCGGCGTTATTTGAATAGAGGATTAGCTTTATTAGATTTAATTGAAGAAGGTAATTTAGGATTAATAAGAGCAGTAGAAAAATTTGACCCAGAAAGAGGTTTTAGATTTTCTACCTATGCTACCTGGTGGATCAAACAAAATATTGAACGAGCATTAATGAATCAAACTCGTACGATTAGGTTACCGATCCATATTATTAAAGAATTAAACACTTATTTAAGAAAAGCTCGCGAGATTACTAACAAGCTAGATCATGAGCCATCTTTTGAAGATATCGCAAAAGCACTAGATAAGTGTCCACACGAAGTTAATAAATTATTAAGGTTAAATGAAAGAACTTTGTCGGTTGATACTCCAGTCGGTGATGATAATGAAAAATCTCTATTAGAGGTTATTGCTGATCATAAAAACCATAGTCCCGCAAAAATATTAGAAAATAATAATATTAAAGAGCAGCTAGATTATTGTTTAAATATGTTAAATGATAAACAACGGTCTATTTTAGCTAGAAGATTTGGCTTGTTAGGCCACGAAGCTGCGACTTTAGAAGAAGTTGGTAGTGAAGTTGGTCTTACTAGAGAAAGGGTACGTCAAATTCAAGTAGAGGCTTTAAAAACATTACGGATTATTTTAGAAGAAAAGGGTATTGCGTTGGAGACAATATTTTATTAATTTATGATATATTACAAATATTTTATAATTTAGATATGGATAAGGAATTAAACAATATGTCCAGCCAATTATTAGAGCAACTAGAAGCCAAGGTAGACGAAACGGTAGAAACTATTGAAATTATGCGGTTACAAATAGAAGAACTAGAAGAAAAAAATATTAAACTACAAGACGATAATAATGTGCTTAAAGATAAGCACGAAGTTTGGGAAAAGACTTTGTATTCCATGCTGAAAAAATTAAACAATGTGGAGCATGCGGTGCAAGATAACGAGCAATCTACAACTTAGCATTAAAGTATGTTTTATTCAACTATTAAGGATGACACGAATGGCTTCTTTTTTTACTAGCGATAGAACTTACAGGTTTGTCATCAATATGTTTTGATTTAGAAAATAATAATAATGAAGTAGCGTCAGTATTGGTACCTACAGTTTTTTGTTCTGTTAGGTAATTTTTAGATTTAATTGCTTCTGCTCGTAAAACATACAATAAGCTAAGTATGGTACCAAATGCATCGTCAAAATTTTCTAAATTAGTAGGAGTTTTGATGTTTTGAAGTATATTATTGGCTAAACTTCCATTAATATCATTATAAATAAATTCTTGTAAAAATGAAGATAAAAAAGGTCTACTTTCTTCTTCTTCTCCGGATCTCATTGAATATTTAATTCCTAATAATAATATTTTACTTTTAAAATCACTTGCACTTGGATCTATACTATTATCTATTTCAGCTGAAAAATCTTTAAGTAGCTGATTTTTAAATTTTTCGCTAATTAGATCACCCAATATACTTTGTTTGTTAACCAAGATTAAACGTGCTTGCATACAGCTTGCTTTTTTATAACTACTTGCATAGCTAGGAATGTTTTTTAATAATTCATAAGCTAATTCAATATCGCCATTCTTTTCTGATAACTTTGCCAAGTAATAATTAGCTTCGGTGATATTTAAGTTGATTAAGTTATTTAATAATTCTGTTAATTTAGTATATGCTGCCTTTATCGCTGATTGTCCATCCTCCATTGCGGCTTGTAGGAATCTATTGTCGGGATATTTTGTTGCTACAAGTATTGCCGTACTTGCCTGATCTTCTGTTGTTTCGTACTGGTTGTACGTTTCTTCTAAGTTTACAGATGCATTATTCAATCTAAGCTGATGCATAATGTTTTGATCTAATAAATCAGTATGTATCAATTGTTTAATACTGGTGTTGTTGCTTAATAAATTACGAAACCCATGTCTATACTCCACAAACGGGATATTCTTAGAGCTATTTAATTCTAACATTTCTAATTTAACCAAGATTTTCAAAGTTTCGCATAATTCGTTTAAACTAGTATTTGTATCCATCTCAACAGCCAAAGTTAATTTTTCTAATTCTTTAAAATATTTTAAATGATCAATATCTTTCCTGGTGTTCGCAGTAAATTTTACTTGTTTTACTTTACCTGCTAGCAGCAACTGTTCTAACATCTTCGCTATTTTACTATCTATATAAGTATCGAAATTTATAATGATGTTCTGTACAAATAAATTTTTAATTTCAACAAAAAAATCAATTATTTCTTGACCCTGTGAGTTTAAATAAGTAGCTGTATCCGGCTTTTCGTCATTAGCTTCTGAAAAAGTAATTTGCATACCTTCTTTTTGAAATGATTCTGGACTTTTACCATTTATCAGTTTGTTTCTTAAAGTATCTATTAATTCTCTAAAATCTTGCATAGAGCGTATTGTAAATTTCATGTCATCCCCTAATAATTTTATTATTACCTGATTAATAACAAAACTATTAGGGGATTTCAACCTGAGAATGCTGTTTGTCTTAAAACTATTTGCTACCAGTTGCGGTTCTGGTCACGTAACCAAATTGCCCGAAGGTACCATAAGTTGCAACTGCTGTTACATTATATCTGTTAGCAGAAGGAGAAGTACAGGTTACATAGGCTGAAAAACCAATTAACCCAGCTTGATTAATTGATATGGTAGTTGCAGGTGGGCATGCAGTATTGGTAACGGCGGTAGTTAAACCCCACTGTACACCACTTCTGGCAGCATACACTGCACGTCCGCCTTGTAATAAAATATTATTACCTGCCATAGTGTCGCTTGATATATCTACGATAAATTTAGCAGTTAAAGCCATCACTAATAAAATAAAAACAGCAGACATTATAGTGACAGCGGAATTTTTATTTGTCATACGGTGCATCTGTAACCTCGTATAAATTAATTGCAGTATTATTCATCATAATTGTAATATTAGTGGTAAGAGTTATAGTAGTTTTATCTGCAGAGATAGTTGTTGCAAAGTCACAAGCAGTCATTTGATCTAAAAATAGCTCTTTAGCAGAGCCTTCGGTTTGCCTATATACTTGGTTAAAATCATAATCACAAATATATTTAACTAGCATGTCATGAGCTGGATCGTTAGTTTTAGCTATTTTGAATTGCAAAGTTAGTGTGTTATTCTTGTGATCATGCTTAGCACCTATATCAACATTGCCTCTATTATTTATAAAATCATCGGTTAGAATGTTTAATGCCACAGTTGCTGTAGAGCTAGAAGCTGCTTGACTTGCAACTGCCGTTACAATATTAACGGATGATGCTACAAATGTACCAGTAATTGCTAATACAATACTACTTATAACTAATGTAAGAGCTACCTCAAATAAACTAAAGCCCAAAGCAATAATCATTAATATTTTCCTTTATAGGAGCTAATAACAAAATTAGGCATACTAATATTAGTCACGGTAACATCTATTCTTACGACTTTGGCCGCCGCAGCAGTTGCGCCCCCTGTTAAACCACCTAAAACTGCAGCTGTTGATGTAACTAAATTTACAGAGACGGTATAATCTTCTAATCCAGTAATTGCATTGCCATTTTTATCTTTGGCCCCAACATTGATTAAATTATTATAGTCGCAAACATTGGTATAATTTCGACGACTAGCAGGCGGGGCTGGGCATGGCAGCGTTGTTGGAAAATTTTTATGTAGAATTTCATTCAAATAGTTAGAAGAAATAGTAAGGGCTTGTTGCATCGCATTAGCCGATGGAGCTTTTGATGCTTGGTAATAAGCAAGTACTACGCTAGTTAAAGAAATGCTGACAATGGTAATGGACGCAACTAACTCGATTAATGATGTCCCTGTTATTCTTTTTAAATACATTATTAAACCCTTAATGCGAAATTAATTAACTAATCTGGCCAGTATTTCCTTTAATATTAATTGTAGTGGTAAGGCCGCTGCCAATAATATTAATTGTGGCATTAGTAGTATTATTATTACTGACCAGCCTACCTCTACCGGACCCATCAAAATAAAGTGGAAAATTAGTATTAGTTAGGGTAACTCCGGTGGGGGCTGTTTTTATAAAAGAATTGGCAATATTATTAGGATCTTGTACGACATTAGTGAAATTACCAGAAGTACAGCTGCTTCTTAAATTTAAAGTTATAGTATTGGTAGTTGCGGTAACCGATATATGGCATCCAGATCCCATTGCTAGATTCTGTGCGTATAATAAAGCACTGGTGGTATTTTGAACGAATAAATTTTGAGAGAATATTACTGCGTTAAAAAATTTAGGTATAACATTATATGCAACAATAGCAGTTAAAATGATTGATGCGACTAATTCGATTAAAGTAAACCCTGATGTTTTGTGCAGTAACATATAAGAATTACGGAGAAACAACCGCACCAGTATTAATATTATAGGTTATAATGTTAGCTCCAGTTCCTTGTTGGTCTTGAAATTTACAAGTAGGAGAGGTAGTAACTGTTACCAAATATTGGCAAGGTGATACACACGCAGTTCCAGCTTGTGGTGGACTATTTAAAATACCGTTCCATACCGCTAAACATTTAGCTGCAGTTGCGGTTCCAGTGCCAGCAGCTGCGGTGTCTTCTGGCCAACCGCCAACTCCGGCTACCACTGGACTCATATATACTATTTGTCCTTCTAAAGTAATACTGGTTGGGCTGCCACTTGCTAACCATTGAGCGTGGGCGACCGATGCGGCAGCACTTAAGCCGCCCGCAACACCAGCTGCAGCAGCCTGTCTTGCTTGGGTGGTTAAGCTTGCAAATTTTGGTAAAGCCACGGCAGATAAAACACCAATTAATACGATAACAATTACTAATTCAATTAGCGTAAAGCCTTGTTGACTATAATTTTTATTTTTAATATGTTGCATATACATAAATTATTTATATTGTTTATCAACCGTTACTTTAATAATTATAGACTATGTTTACGGAGAGACCACAGCTCCGGTACTAATATTATAAGTTATAATATTCGTCCCTGTTCCTTGTTGATCTTTGTAGGAACAAACTGTCGTTGCCCCGGTGACCAAATATTGACATGGTACAGTACAAGTGCCAGCAGCAGCTTGTGGCGGGCTATTTAAAACCGCATTCCATACATTTAAACATTTGGCAGCTGTTGCAACGCCAGACACAGAACCGGCGGTATCTTCTGGCCAACCATTAGTGCTAAGGTAAATAACCTGTCCTTCTAGTGTTACGCTGGCGGCGGTTCCGCCGCCATTTGCTAGCCATTGAGCATGGGCTAACCCAACTGCTGAAGCTAAACCACCTGCAACTCCAGCTGCGGATGACTGTCTGGCTTGGGTAGTTAGGCTGGCGAATTTTGGTAAAGCCACTGCTGATAAAATACCAATTAGTACGATAACAATTACTAATTCGATTAGTGTAAAACCTAGTAATTTATTGTTATGGTTTTGATATGGCGATACAATAGTTTTCATATGTTTCAATTTATTATATAATTTATAAAAGTTTGTACATTAATTTTAGTTAACTATTTTAATGTTTGCCAGCAACTTTGGCTAATTCCCACATAGGCAAGAAAATGCCTAAGGCTAAAATTAATACCATACCAGCCATAACACCAATTAAAATCGGTTCAATTAAACTACTAAGCTGTTTAATATCATAATCTAGTTCTTGCTCATAAAAATTGGCAACTTCGTCTAATAATCTATCTAATTCACCACTTTCTTCGCCGATTAAAATCATTTGTAATACTAAGCTGTTGAATAATTTAGTGTTTTTTGCGGCAATTGTCATTGATTCGCCATGTTCAATATTGGTTTTCATATCTAATATTTTACTTTCCACATAAGAATTATCACAAGTGGCTGCAATAAGAGATATAGCTTCTAATAAAGGTATGCCGGTTCTAAAGCATAAAGCAAAAGATCTAGAAAATCTTGCTAATAACGATCTTTCTATAATGCTACCAACTAAAGGGAGATGAATTTTATAGCGATCCCATATATATCTACCTTGTTTAGTTTTAACATAATTTATGAGTATTAATGTGCCGCCAATAATAACAGCCAAAATTAACCACCAATAATGTAAAGTAAACTTAGAGGTTGCCATTAAAATTCTGGTTGGTAGCGGTAATGTAGCTTTAAATTGAGCGAAAAATCCTGCAAATGCTGGAATAACTACAATATTCATAATTGCTATTGCAATAGCAATGGCACAAATGACGAGTATTGGATAACGCATGGCCGCTTTGATGCGTTTCTTTGTTTCATCTTCTTTTTCCAAGTGGGTAGCAATTTGTTGGAATGATTTATCTAATGTTCCAGTTTGTTCTCCGATGCTTATTAGGGCTGCCATTAACCTTGGGAAAATTTTGTGATATTTTTCTATTGATACTGCAAATCCATATCCAGACTCCAAGCGAGTTGCAATATTAGATAAAGTAGTACTTAATTTTTGATTTTTACAACTATCACTCACTATGTTTATCGATCTAATTATTGGCACACCTGATCTTAGCATGGCATACATTTGTTTAGAAAAAATAATCAAATCTGTTGGGGTTGGATTGTTAAAGACATTTAATTTTGCCATTAAATCAGAAGTGTCGTCATCAAGATCTATTTCTATTACGGTTATACCGTCTTTGTTCAATGCATCTTGTGCTGCATCACGATTTACTGCATCAATTTTACCTGTTACGGCTTCTCCCGTAGAATTTTTGCCATTATAAATAAAGTGCATATGTTATCCTACCATGATTGTCAAATTGGGTTATTTTGATCTACAGCTAATGTTTCGTGATTATTGGTATCATTGTCTTTAATAATATCCGAAACTTCGCCAGCTATTCTAAACATTTCTTCTAAACTGGTTATACCCTTTAAAGCATAGTCTAGTATATTCATCGCCAATGGTCGAAAATCTTTTTGTTGTAATGCTGTTTTAGTAAAAACAGCAGAGTCGCCAGTTCTTAGTGCATTAGATAATGCAAAATTCATTTCTAATAATTCATGTACGGCAACCCGACCTTTATAGCCAGTATTAGTACAATGAGAACAGCCAGTGCCTTTACTGAATTTCCATTTAAGATCTATACGACCAATTAAATTTTTTAATATTTCTTGTTCATCCGGGGTTATGTCGGCCTCTGTAATGCAGCTAATGCAAATTTTTCTGACTAATCTTTGGGCAATAATTGCTCTTAGTGATGCTGCGACTAAATATCCTTCAGCACCCATATCAATTAGGCGGGTGGCGGAGCTTACTGCATCATTAGTGTGCAAAGTGGCTAGTACTAAGTGACCAGTCATAGCGGCACGCAAGCCAATCTGAGCAGTTTCTTCATCACGCATTTCACCAACCATAATAATTTCTGGATCTTGCCTTAAAGCGGTACGCAAAATTCTAGCAAACGTCAAACCAATAGTTGCATTAACTTGGATTTGGCTTATTCTTGATAACGAATATTCTATTGGATCTTCTATCGTGATAATTTTTTTGTCTGGTATATTTAGTTCATTTAATATCGAATATAATGTTGTAGTTTTACCACTACCGGTAGGTCCTGTTACTAAAATTAGTCCATTTGGTCTATGAATATGAAATAAAATTTTATGTAAAATATCTTCCCTGATCCCTAATTGGTTTATCTGTAAAATTCCGGCCGATTGATCCAATAAACGTAATACCGCAGTTTCTCCATACCTAACTGGCATAGTGGCAGCACGTACATCTAATGAGCGGCTTTTAACTTTGATTAAAAATCTACCATCTTGTGGTAAACGTTTTTCAGAAATATTTAATTTAGCTAATAATTTAATTCTTAAAATCAAAGAATCAGCGATTTGTCTGCCTTCTATAATGCTTTCTTGTAATATACCATCAACTCTCTGTCTTATTCTTACTAAGTTAGTTTCTGGTTCAATATGGATATCTGATGCGCCAACTTGAACTGCATCTTCAAAAATAGAATCTAATAATTTTGCAACAGGAGATGATTCATCACCAGAAACATTTTCGTCGGACGTTCTAAAAGCAGGCTTTTCTTTGCCCAGTTCTTCTTTTAATTCTTTAGCAAAAGACACGATATCTTCAGTGCGTCGATATACATGATCAACTATATTTAATAAACCAGATTCTTTGATTAAGACGATTTGGATAGAGTTACCTAAAATTTTGCTGATTTCATCAAATGCTAACACATCAGTTGGATCTACCATGCCAACTGTATATTTGTCGTTCTTTAGATCTAATGCTACAACTCGGAAACGACGTGCTATTCTTTCTGGTATCTGACGTACTATTTCTGCGTCGACATTAAAATTAGTTAAATCTATATAGGGTATATTTAATTGTTTAGATAAGGTGTCTAATAATATTTTTTCTGTTACAAATCCAAGTTCTATTAAAGTTGCACCCAATTTGTTACCTTTTTCTCGTTGCACTGTTAAAGCTTGATTTAATTGTTCATCATTAATAACACCTGCGGTTAACAATAAATCTCCTAGCTTTATTTTGTTTTTATTCATGAGATCCTATTCATATTGTTTAATTTCTTCCATTTTATTATTGATGTAATCTAAAGTTTCAGTATTAAATCGACCTAATGTTTTGGCTTGATTAAAACTATCTATTGCTTTTCTATAATTTCCATTAGCATCTTGAGCAACTGCTAATCCTAGCCACCAAATACAGTTTTCTTTATTAACTGTTAGTAATTTGTGATAGTATTTTTCCGCCATACTAGGTTGATCGGCATTTAAATATGCTAATGCTAATAATGCCAAATAATCAGGTTGAGTAGCTTGATTATCTGGCATTGAAAGTAATATAGATAATGCTTTTCTCATTTGCCCTTTCTGTTGATATAATAGTGCTAAATTTTTAATAAAATCAGCATGTTCAGGATCTAAATCTAATCCAGCTTGCAATAATTTTTCTACTTCATCGTTCCAGCCAATTTTCTGATAGATGCTTATAAGTTGCATCCTTGATTTGTGATGTTTTGGATATTCTATTAATGCTTTTTTGAATAATGTTACAGCTTCTATTTCTTGGTTGCTGGTAACAGCTTCTAATCCTTTATTGTAAGAAATAATTGCTTGATCTTGGGCAGTTAATGGTAATTGTTCTTTAATTATGTTGGTAACTGCCTGCTTAGAATTTGTAATTTCTGGCAATGGTTGGGTAATTGTTGGTATTTCTGTAGTTGCATCTGCTGATTCTATTGGTTTCCCTGACATTATTTCTGACATCATATCTTCATTGATATCAGACCAGGCAAAGTTTGTCCAAAATAGCAATAAAAACACTAATAATATTATGGTGATTCGCCTAAATTTCCGTACCATCCGCTGCCTCCTCCAACATGAAATCCATGATCCAAATCATTAATTCTTTTATAAGTATTTTGTAATTGATGCTTCATTTTATAGTCATCTAAAATTGTTGGCCTTAATAAAATGACTAGTTCGCTTTTAGCCGCTTGTTGTCTCGTATGCCTAAATACGGCTCCCACAAAAGGGATATCTTTTAAAAATGGAATACCAGTTATAAGTTCCGCTGTTTTATCTTGCATTAATCCGCCGATAACTATTAGTTGTCCATTTTTAGCCCGGACGATACTATCGGATTCTCGTATCGAACTTTTAGCTAACGCAAATGAACCAGATCCAGGAATATTAGTATTGATGCCGGTTATGGTGCTGACAGTTGGATGAATGTGTAAAATTAAATCTTCTTCGCCGATTTGTGGAGTAACATCTAGTGCTATCCCAGAGAAGAAGGGACTGAGGGTAACAGTTGGCGTAGAAGCGGAAGATCCAGACCCTCCTCCCCCAACTGCCGTAGTTGTAGTTGTTGTTACATTAGTGATAAAAAATTGATCATTGCCAACCTTTATTAGTGCTTTCTGGTTATTGCTAGTAGTAATTCTTGGGCTAGATAGTACTTGAACATTACCTTGTGCGGATAATAACTCTACAAAAGTTGCTAGTTTTCGGTAATTCATACCTAAGGTTAATAGTCCGCCGAAATTTGATATAGTAGTGGGGATGCTTGGTGCTAAATATTTATTTCCGGTGGATAGATCGGCTGGGTGGCTGCCAGCGGTTTGAGCTGCAACGCTATTTATTATGCTGCTAGTAGTTAAGTTATCATCGTTATTTATATCGTTACCAATTTGGGAGATCCTCATATGATCATTTAATACAGCCCAATTAATTCCAGATCTATATCCATCATTTAAATCTACTTCTAATACTTTAGTTTCTAGCATTACTTGTTTATTTAAAGAATTTTCCGCAGTATTTAAAAATTGTTCTATTTTTTGCAATTCGTTTGGGTACGCTGTGACTATAATCATTCCAGTCATAGGACTTACCGCAACGCTTCTATTAATATCTGTAGAGCCAGAAGATGATCCAGGTTTTATACCTAAGATTGACTGAATAGTTTTTAATAATTGATCCCATAAATTAGTGGTATTAGTGGTATTTACATTGCTACCGGTAGTGCTGCTGCTAGCAGACGAAGAAGAAGAGGAACTAGTACTGCTAGATCCTCCGCCAGAAGAGGAAAAATTAACTCCAGTTATGTTAGTTCCGGAATTTCCAGTTCTGACTAAATCTAAATAATTTAATTTAAAAACTCTAGTTTGCAAGGATACTGGTAGAATTTTAATAGATTGTTGAGATGATTCAAATCCAAAACCATAAATTTTTTGTACTGCTTCTAAGACATCATTTACACTTACATTTTTTAAAGAAAGAGATATATTGCCGACAACTTCAGGGTGTACAACTACATTGATTGGTGTGCCATCTACCAGCTCTAAAAAAAACGATTTAGCTGGGGTATTGTCTGCCACAATATTGAATTTTTTGTCTATTTGATTATTATCGTTAGCATCTGCTAATTCTATATTGTTAATTTTGGGAATTAATAAATTAGCGATACTATGTGGCACTTTGGTTAAAGGGCGTATTTTATCTGGATTAAAAGCTTGTTTAAGTTCGGGCTTGATTTTGTCTAAAGTAGTGCCATATTTTGCCGGGTGGCTGCTGCAAGAGGTTAAAAATATCCACAACAATATAGTTATGCTGGATGATTTAATTAAAAAATTTTTCACTTTGTAACCCCAGCATAATTTTCTTTTGCTGTAGCATGCTTAGTAGTTGTGAAAAAAGATTTTATAATCACTGCAGGTAATTTTAATTCTGTAAAACTATCAGCTCCAGGTAATTTTGGTTCTTGGGGTGTTTTTTGATTTGCAGCCTTATTTTTAGGATTTTTTAAAATTACTTTATTACTTTCTATTTTAGTAATTTCGTAACCGGATATTTGATCTTTTTCTCTGACGATTGTGTCGTTAATAACTGCACTTCTATCATTTTTTTTAATTATAATCATGCTTAGTTTTAATTTTTCAGAATTTGTGACTGAGGATTTTGTTGTAACCGTAGTATTTGGATCTTTAAGATCAGCTGATTCTTCGGTAGAAATAGTAATTTTGGGTCTGGTGGGATCGTTAAAATTTTTATAAGAGCTTTTGTCGTTGGCGAGATCGGTTTGTTTGTTTACAGCATAGGCTGAATTTGCGATATTTATTGTTAAGATATAAATAGCTAGTAGGCTAATTTTTAACCCTGAGGATATTTTGTATGGCGTATAATTTGTGTGTTCAGGATCCATATAGTTTCCATATAGCTCAAGATATAGGTAATCTTCTAACTTGTATATACCATACAGCATAGTACAAATGCTAAATTTTTCTATAGTCTTTTGCTAAGCGATCTATAATGGAATTGATAAATTTATAACTAGTTTCACTACCGAACATCGTAGCTAGGTCTAGGGCTTCGCTGATGATTACTTTAAACGGTACATCAGGGCAAAAAATTAATTCGTAACTTGCGACGTGTAAGATACAAAGCTCAATTGGATCTAATTGGGCGATAGTTCTGTTACTATATTTACTAATATATTGATCTAATTGGTGTTGTTTTAAGGGAATATCATTTAATAATAGCTTAAAATATTTAGTATCAAGATTGTTAGGATTGCGTTCTTCTAAGTAATGTTTTTCTATAATATGTAGATCATTTTTAGAGATAGTCCAGCTATATAGTGCTTGCATGGCTGCACGTCTGGCACTGGATTTTTTTTTAAAACTAATTTTATTATTTATCATGATTGGTATTGTGAATGTTTTTTTGTAAATTTTCTATTACTTCTTTAAATTGATCAATAGTAGAAAAGCAGCCATAGACTGAAGCAAAACGCAGATATGCAACTTCATCTAAGTTTTTAAGCTCTAACATCACCCATTCTCCTAGCAATTTAGTTGTAATTTCACGTTCTGTGGAGCTTTTTAATTTTGTTAATAGTTTATTAATTAATTCATCTACTTTTGTCAAAGAAATTGGTCTTTTTTCTAAAGAACGTACAATACCGGCACGTAATTTTTCTTCTTCGAATTGTGCATAACGACCATCTTTTTTAATTAGTCTAGGTAAGGATAATTCTACGATTTCATAAGTTGTAAAACGTTCGCTACAAAGTATACATTCTCGTCTTCTTCTTACCTGTTGTCCGTCGCCAACCAACCTAGAATCAGTAACTTTAGTATCTACTGCGTGACAAAAAGGGCATTGCATAATTTTTAGTCTCCAATAGCTTGGCTAGTTGCATATACAGGGAAATGCTTGCATAGATCTAATACTTTTTGTTTGATACTGATGATATTATCTTGATTATTAATATTATCTAAAATGTCAGCGATCCAATCGGCGACCATTGAAGCCTCTTTAATTTTAAATCCACGAGTTGTGATAGCTGGGGTACCGATACGTATGCCACTAGTTATCATTGGGGATCTGGGATCGTTTGGTACTGAATTTTTATTGGCAGTAATATTAGCTAAACCCAAAGA
>DITK01000057.1 GCA_002422785.1 Francisellaceae bacterium UBA6186 | reverse complement strand
TATGGATTCGACTAAAGCATTAGAATTACAGGAAATTCCTGATAACTTGTTAATTATTGGTGGTGGAATTATTGGTATGGAGTTGGGTACGGTGTATGCCTCTCTTGGTGCCAAAATTAGTGTAGTAGAGTTAACCAAACAATTGTTACCAGGTGCAGATCCAGATCTAGTCGATGTTTGGTATAAAAAAATGCAAACTAAATTTAGTAACGTATTTTTAAATACCAAAGTTGATGCCATTATCGCAAATCGCAAGCATTTAGATGTTAAATTATCTGGGCAATATGCAGATACCCTACAATATAGCAAAGTTTTATGTTCGGTTGGTAGAAGACCGAATTCGGATCGTATTGCGGCAGATCAGATAGGGCTGGCGATTAATGATCGTGGGTTTATTGTAGTTGATCAGCAAATGCGTACTAATATACCGCATATTTTTGCAATTGGTGATGTGGCGGGGCAACCGATGTTGGCTCATAAAGCGATCCCAGAGGGTAAAATTGCAGCAGAGGTTGTTTGTGGCGAAGAACGTTATTTTGATACTAAAATTATTCCGAATGTCGCATATACTAGTCCAGAAGTTTCTTGGGTAGGTTTAACTGAAGAACAATGTAAATTACAAAATATACGTTACGAAAAATCAATATTTCCTTGGGCAGCAAGTGGTAGAGCACTTGCAACTAGTAAATCCGATGGTTTAACTAAAATTTTATTTAATCCGGTAAATAAACAAATCATTGGTGCAGGGATTGTAGGGGATGGTTCTAGTGAATTAATTGGTGAAATAGTTTTAGCAATGGAGATGGGGGCGACAGCTACAGATCTTGGATCTATAATTCATCCACATCCAACCTTGTCAGAAACCACTATTCAAGCTGCGGAATTATTTGAGGGCAGTATTACCGATCTGCCCAATCCTAAGAGTAAAAAAAGATAAACATCATGTAATTGTTATAATTTATAGAGGACTCCTAAAGTGTAGTTCATGCTATTTTTAAGTTTAGCGGTAAACTTTGTGCCAATTCTACCAGTACCTATTGGTTTTAAAGCTGAAGTATTTTCCCAGCTTACTAAACCACGCATACCATAATTATTAGTAAACATATATTCGTAACCAGCAGATAATTTAATTAATCCTTTAGTGTTGTTTTCTGTTAATTTTAACACAGGTGCAGATGGAGAGGAAAGGTTTTTACTTTTTAAATTCACTTTAGTTATTTTTATACCAGCCCCAAGCAAAATATTAAATTTGTCACAACAAATGGGATTAAACTTATAAATCAAATCAGCTCCGATACTAGAAAATTTAATATCGCTTTGCCAATTTCTTGTAATTAGATCACTTGACGCAACACCTAAAAAACTATCATTTCCAGACAAGGCAGAGTGTCGTTGACGATTTTTAGTTGTTTCTAAATTAATCTCCACATTAAAATGCGGTATAATTTCTATACCCGCAAAAATATTCGCCATGGGTTGCTTAGTATTAAATAGATTATCTCCATAACCTGGGGTAAATCCATTTTGTTTTACTCCAGCATTTACTCCAATATACATAGATGGTAAATGAACTTTTGCTAAAGCTACTGGTGGGATAATCAATATTAAACTTAAACAAGTTGTAGTATATTTCTTAATTTTTTTCATGAACAATCACCTTTCATTTTATATAATTAAATTTATTTGTATTTTGTTAATCAAAATTCCGAGACAACAATGATCTTGCAGGTGCTGCTGGTATCGATGCTACACGATCAGCTGCTTCTTGGCGTGCTTTCTCTTCTTGCTCGAGCCGTTCCCGTTCTGCTTTTTCTATTGTAACTTGATATAAAAGAAGTTCTTTTTGGTATTCTATTTCAAGAAATTCTTTATTTGATTCATCTATTGTTTCTAGCCTCTTTTGAAGATGTAAATTTAAATATTCACGTTCGTATTCGTTAAATATTTCATTCACATCATCTTCGCTAGCATGGATTAATTCTTTTTTAGTATAGGTTAGAATTATATCTGCCAAGTGTATTACATAATTAAGATATATTATTTTCTGTTGTATATTATTCTCTCTAACCATTTTTGCATAATGTAAACATGCTTTAGCAAATAAATCATTAGCTTCTACTATGGTATTATTATCAAAATCATCGGAATTATTATTTGAATTAATAAAGTCTTGTATTTCATCTGTACTAATAATATCACTTGCTATAATTAGTTTGGTATCAATTGTAGTTGGACTAATATTTTGTAATCGAAAGGAAACTGTTGATAGACGACTCTCAGAAGTCGCCATACTAGAAGAGTCTAAAGAGTTATTTATTATAACCAATGCTTCTTTATTGATGGTACTTATCAATTTTGTTTTTATTTTTTCAAAACTTTTTATAATTTTTTCGATACGCACTAATCGTTCTTCGGTAAAACCATAGTTGCCACGAAAGATCCATCTTCTTAATATGTTGGCACTAGGCATAGATATTAAATCTGCATGAAAATTTTTTATTGATTGGGCTAATAAATATGGATCCGACGTTTTATTATCGGACAACATTTGTAGATTACGGGTTATTGTCATATTAATCTCCGATAAATTTTTTATTATTTTTTTTATAATTTTATTAAATATTTAGCAGATACATTACAAAAGATTTACGTATGTTTGTCAATACTTGTTTTTGAAATCATTGTAGAGTAATCTTGTGCGGCAAAGCATTGTATTAAAATTATGCTGTATAAAAAAATATTAAGTGAAATTGGAGATTACACATATGGTTCGTCGTAAAAATTGTAAAGAAAGTATAATACGAGATGTAGAAGATATTGATCGCACTGTTGGTATAATTATTAACATAGCAGCAGACCCAGTTAAGATTAAAAAGCTTAAATTGATTTCACGGATAGCAAAGACTGTTAGTTATGTCATTAGAAAGGCTATATTTTTGGGTATGAATGCTGAAGATCCTTATCCATTAGCAATGATGGATCCTAGCAATAATGCTAGCATTGCTTCTCTAAGAGCCATTATTCATAAGTTACCATCAACTTATGAACAACAAATACTAAATTATCGAATAGATGGTTGTTTGTTGGTAAATGGTAAAACCCTAGAGGAGAATATGAATGAGGCTATTAATCGGGTGGCTGCTCCAGATGACAAATTAAAATGTTGCTATAGAAAAGTGTTAAAAGAAGAAGAGATTGACAATTTAGTAACTGCTGCAACTCTCAAAACAATCGAGGATAGTTCTAATAATCTGAATGCAGATTTAGCGACATTGTTAGTGCTGACAAATGGTACTAATGCTGATTATCTTGATGCTTTAGCTGGCCTTTATGGGGCAACAATAGAAACAGAGATTAACAGAATGATTACAGAATACGCTAACATAGAGGCTATGTATAATACCTCGACTACGAACTTTTCAGCATTAACCAGGCTAATTAGGAAGATAAATGTTGCATTAAATCAGGTTGACACTTTATTATTTGTTGCGAACCCGTCAGATGTACCGTCGGCAATAGCACAACTTAATCTTGCCTATGCAGAAATTTATGATCCTGCTATTATACAAGGTGCATACGCTACTGTTATAGCAGAGTATGCTGCCCAAGAAAATTCTATAAACAATCTAAAAACAGACCTTCGTAATTTGAATGCCAGCATACAAACAGCAAAAGCACCACCACCAGCGCCAGGACCAGCACCAGCACCAGCACCAGCGCCAGGACCAGCACCAGTACTGTTGGATGTTCCAGCCTTAATAGCTGATTTGAATAATGGAATACAATCTCCAGCAATATTACATGCATATTCTGCTGAGATAGCTATGATGTCTTTAGGTGATCAAGTAGCTTTGGCTCCTCATATGGCCTCAACTCATAGTAATACTCTTATTACACAGCTAAAACCTGATGCTGCAGCGCAAGTTACTCATAGGCTTCGTGGTTCTCGTTAATGGTTATTAGTTAATTAATATTATTTATATTTTTGATTATATAAAAAAGGCACTTTGCTATCGGAAAGTGCCTTTTTTTATACATTAAGTGGATAATTAGTTTTATTAATTAATATAATAAGTGATTCCTGCTCCCACATTAATGGAATTTTTTAGTCTTATTTCTGATGTAGAACCGAATTGTTCCGCCATAATTTTAAATTTAGATGTATTTCTCCAGGTGGCTAATGCTCTTAATCCCAATTTGTCGGTAACTTTATATTCCACCGTAGCTCTAATTATAGGTATTGGTTTAGTTTGAGCGAAACTTCTGGTTAGGTCTAGATCGGCAGGAGTACCCTCATTGAATATGTTGAATGTGGCGTGTATGTGGGATAAAGATATGCCTAACATTAATGATGCAAAAATATTATTGTTAAATAAATGATGTTTACCTAACATTCCTAAATAAGTATGATGTTGTTTAAGCAGGGTATTATAATCTTCAAAACCAATTCCATAATCTATTAACCCACCAGCTACAATGTTTCCTTCTTTAACCCTAACATTATTTCTCTTCATCTTTTTATCAACACCATACCCAGCTTCTACACCCCAATTTTCATTAAACATGTGTCCGGCAAATAAATTTACCCCAGGTATTACTTTTTTATTGAAAATATTATCACCATAATGCTCTTTAAATTTCATTTTTGAATAAACAGCATCGATACCAACATAATTAGAAGAATAAGATCCGTTTGCTGAAGCAGATGCATAAGATGCCGTAGATAATATTGCAAGCAAGCTACATGTGCTGAAAGTTAATTTTTTTTCTAGAACTGATAATTTTATCATTTTAATACAACCTCACTACTTTTTTAATTTAACAAAGAAAATTTAAAATTAGAGTTCATTCTAAATAGATTGGTTCTAGATAGCAAAAATAAAATATTATACAAGCTAAATGACACTTTGCTTTCAGTTGAAAAAAGTTGTTCATTAAAATAGCTAAATATTATAATTGGTGTTAATTAGACATTGTTTTTAAGATATCATTAAATTTATTGCTATACTTACTATAGTATGCCAAAAATATTAACTAAAAATAATTTTTCTGCCAAAGATTTAAAAAGCTTACATAATACACTGGTAATAGAAATTAATAACCACCATACCGCAAACAATAATGATTATGATATAAGTGGTTTCTTTGATAATCGTGTTAAGCCTTGTTTTCAGGAAATATTATCTATTTATAATGGCTCATCTACTGTAGATAAAGCACTTACAGTAATTAAAGAAATAAGGGGTGAAATTTTAAATAACATATTGATTTTTTTAGATGAAACAGCAGAAACCAATCGATTAGCCAATATTAACATCACTATTAAAAATAATATTAAACATCTTATTAGATCTCATAAAATCATGCTGCAAGAAATGCAATATAATTGTATTTGGTGTGCTAAATTGCGTGAATTAATAAATCAAATATTGGGTCCTATTACAATTAATAATATGAATAAGCTAAATGCTAATTCATTATTGGGGGCCTGGAGAGCATTAGATCCTCAAAATAACAGAAGAACTGTAAATAATGGTTATAATAATAATATTTTTTCTTATAGTACTAATGGGTCGCTAGCTATCTGTAATTCATCTTTGGAAAATTCTTACTATGGTACAAGAATTGTTGAAGCTATAGCGGTTTATTATTTAGCAACAAAATTAACTTATTCTGGTGAGATGGTTTTGATCCAAGAGAGAGAAAACAGGTTTATTATTTTTATTGATACACTAACGGAGTGTTTAAGAGCATATGATTCATCTAATTTCCAAGGAGTAGATTCCCCTTCTTGTCCTCCTGGGATCTTATCTAGGTTAGTAGAACAATGCGGTTATGAAAAAAATATCCAATTTATATCTAAGAAAACTTTTGTTAATCAAATTATTAACAAGCTAGTTTGCAAAAAAGTGCATGAATTGCTAAAAAACAGTAATAGCATAAAGCTTGTTGCAGCATTACCTGCAGCCTTTAGCCCAGGGTTTGCTACAAACGAAAAATTTATAGAGATTGAAAGGAGTAATACATTAATACAACAACGATACTCTTTGTTTGATAATATGCATAATAATCATAATAATAATTTATTTTTTGAGCTAATTAAAGAGGAAGTTAAAAAAGAAAAAAATGTTCATGCCAATGCCGATCCTATTATAATAAAATTTTATGAAGAAATATCACAGTATGATTATAACAGTTTTATTAACAAGTTTTTAACATTAGACACTCCAGATGATTTTTTAACAAGTAAAGATTTTAGTAGGGAATTACAATTAGTAGCTTATGCTCTTTCTGATCCAGCTTGTTGGTGTCATAATCAAATAGTAAATATGTGTTTAGCTAAAATGAAAACATTGCAACCACATTATCAGCAAAAAGTTATTTTGGGTGATGTTGCTGAAAAAATATCTAATCAAGTAATGGAAGAAATATTATTAAATATTTTACCGCAATCTTTATTTGCTGATACTTTTAATAAAATAAATATTGCCATAATTATTGAAAGTTATAAAAGCGGATTTAATAGTCAGGAAAATAATCAAGAGTTTATTAATAGGATAATAAAAAAATTTTACTATGATCTTGATGAATTGGGTAAAGAAGAAGAGGTGGAAGGGCTAGATACAATTATTAATGAATTATTAATAAATAGAAATGATTTAATAAGAAAAGTTGCTTTATTAATTTTGACCAAAATTAGTAAAGAGCTAGAATTGCAACAGACATCTAACTTGGATGATAACCACCCGGAAATATTGATTAATA
Source organism: Francisellaceae bacterium UBA6186 (assembly GCA_002422785.1). GTDB lineage: Bacteria > Pseudomonadota > Gammaproteobacteria > UBA6186 > Azoamicaceae > UBA6186. The sequence continues at coordinate 8,139 of DITK01000057.1, read as the reverse complement.
ATAATCAATATCAGCTAATGGAGCAGCAACGATTAAATCAAGGTTTATGGCAGAGAGAAATTCTAACATCTTTACGTATTCAGCAAGCAGCTTTAGCTGAAGCAGAGAGACAACGCATGGAAACACTACCTCATGCTCTGCAACCTGTTGAAACTAGATTTGCTATAGCTTGTCGTCGTTTAAGATAAAATCCTTAGGTATATCTAAAAACCAGATCTAAACTGTAATTAATAGAATTTTTTAATGCAGCTTTGAATGTGTGTCTATGATTTTGTGCTCTTAACCGACAGGTATTTTCGAATGAACCCATAGCTCTAAAGCTTACATTATCAAAAGCGAAATACTGTAATCCACTAGATAATTTCAATAATGTTTTTTTATTATCATTATTTAATGCATCAACAGTGTTTGTCAGTAATGAGCCGAACGTCAGCATGTTAGATACTAAGGTTATGTTAGTGTTTTGGATGCCTACGTAGCCTAGTATTGACAAATAGTTACGTGCACCACCAAAATTAAATGGGTATTCACCAATTAAACCTAAATTCCATCCGCTCAGTTTACTTTCCGTAAAGTATTTTGAATTTTCTCCAAAATTAAGTCCAAAATCATGGACTCCTAAATATTTTTCACCTTGATATATAGTAACAGTTTTGGTTCCTTCGTTGGTAGTTTTATACCCGGCTTCAATTCCAAAATAATCATTAAATTTAATTCCAACGAATACAGTAGCTGTAGACAATTCATTTTGAAATAAATTATCACCATAACCATTGTTAAATTTAAGATATTGTTTGCCAGATCCTATGCCAATATATGGATTTAATTGAAATTTTGAAGATGTTATTGCGTTAGCACTAAGGTTGTTGATATATAGAATCGTACTTAATATTAATCCGTTAACTATTAATTTATAATTAATAGATTTATGTTTCATAAAAAATCCTTTTTTTATTTACTCTTAAAAACTTTTATTACATCAAGTAATCCCAAATATAATTGATCTATTTCCTCAAAAGTATTATACAAGCTAAATGACGCTCTGCTAAGAGCTGAAATTTTATAAAAATCTAGAATTGGCATAGTGCATAAATGCCCACCTCTAATTGCAATACCAGAATTATCTAAAATTGTACCAATATCATGCGGATGGATCTTATCTAAAGTAAAAGACAAAATACTAATTTTATCTTTGGCGTTACCGACAATAGTTAACCCTGGAATCGTTTGTAATTTAACAGTTGCATAATCTAGCAGATCGTGTTGGTGTTGTCTTAATAGCTTAAGATCTAATTTATTAATGTAATCAATTGCCGCATTTAAACCAATTACTTCGGCTATAGGAGCGGTGCCGGCTTCAAATTTATATGGTAAGTCATTATATATTGTTTCATCAAAGCTTACTGTTAAAATCATTTGTCCGCCACCTTGATAAGGTGGCATTTGTTCTAAATATTTTTTTTTACCATAAAGTACTCCGATTCCAGTTGGACCAAACATTTTATGTCCAGAAAAAGCATAAAAATCACAATCTAAGTCTGTTACATCAACAGTTACATGATTAACAGCTTGTGCGCCATCTAGCAATACTGGAATGTTTTTTTGGTGGGCAGCTGCTATGATTTTTTTAACCGGGTTAATGGTACCTAAAGTATTAGATATGTGGGTAATGCTGACAATTTTAGTTTTTGAGGTTAATAAATTATCCAAATTAGTTAAATCTAATTCGCCGTTCGCCAATAATGGAATTATTTTTAAAGTAATATTTTTGGTAAGTTTTAATAATTGCCAAGGAACAATATTAGAATGATGTTCCATGGTAGATAACAAGACTTCGTCCCCTGGCTGTAAAAATTTTGCGCCAAAACTATTAGCGACTAAATTTATCGCCTCTGTCGTGCCTTTAGTAAAAATACATTCTGCGCTAGATTTAGCATTAATAAATTTTCTAACATTTTCTCTAGCAGCTTCGAATTGTAAAGTGGCTATTTCGCTTAAATAGTGCGGTCCACGATTAATATTCGCATTAAATTTTTTATAAAAATCATTGATAGCATTAATAACGGCATAAGGTTTTTGTGATGTAGCAGCATTGTCTAAATAAATCAGCGGATGATTATGTGCTTTGGTTTGCAAAATCGGAAAATCTTGACGAAGCTGATTAATTATTGATTGGTTAGATTTATTATAATTCATGAAATTTATTCTCAAATAATACTAGAAAATGGGTAATTGAGCAACCATATTTGATACTTTTGGTTTTAAGCTGCGGTTTTCACGAAAGTACTTGCTATATAAGAAAAATATAAAATCAATATGATAGCTCCATGAGTGCGAGAAATAACTTTTTTACGACTTAATAATAACAAAGAAAATATAGTAGTTATTACCATCATGCTAGTTAAATCTCTTTCTCTAAAAATAGCTGGCAATTTACTAGGGCAGATAATGCCAGATAGTCCTAGGGCTAAAGTTATACCGACTATATTGGCACCTAATATTCCGCCCAGCGCTAAATCTCGTTCGCCATTATAAATACTAGTTATTATAATGGCTAATTCAGGTAAATTAGTTCCAAGACCAAGTAATAATAAGCCCACTGCCAAGTTTGTTATACCTAAAAATTTTGAAATATGTTGTGCACTTTCTATTACAAAATGTGAGCTAAGATGCAAAGTTACGATCCCAAATATTAGCCATAAAATAGAAATTAATATATTACTAAAATTATTACCACCTTTAGTTTTTGGGTATTCGACATAGATATGTTCGGTAGAGTTTTTATTTTTGATAATAAATATTTCTTTAATAATAATCCAACTAAATGCTGCTATAAATAATAAAATCAATATAATCCCTTTAAATTTAGTTAATTCATTATTCCATAGCAATAAACTAGCTATACAAGATGTTGCAAAAAATATAAAAACATCATAAATAGTTAGACCTTTATTAATTTTGAATGGTTGGATAAGTGCCGCGATCCCGGGTACTAAGCTTACGTGGGCAATATTAGATCCGATTAATGTTCCAACCGCAATATCTGGAACTTTTTTGATACTAGAAATAATCGTAATACAAAGCTCTGGCATAGAGTTTCCAATGGAAATAATGCTTAAGCCTACAACTAAAGAGGATATTTTAGTATATTTTGCTAAATTACTTGCTCCTAAAATAAATCTATTAGCTGCAAATAGTAAAAGGCTTAGTCCGAAGATGAAATTAGCTACAGAACCTAAAATGTTAATTGCTCCTGATTTTAATTATATTTTTTCTTGCAATCTTAATATTACTAATATAAATAGTAGTTCATACTGAATATATTTTAGTATATTTTTATAAATAGTAACAAATGATAAGTGAAATTAATATGCATTATTTTAGCGACAGTTCTAATAATTATTTTAGTAATAAAGCCTTTAGTAGGATCAGTAATATACATTTTGTTGGAATAGGCGGTTCTGGAATGAGTGGTATTGCAGAAGTTTTACACAATTTAGGTTTACAAATTACAGGATCTGATATAGCGAAGAATGATGCTACCAATAGGTTGTCTCGCTTAGGAATACGAGTAGCATTTTGTCATATTGCTGAAAATGCTGCTTATTGTGACGCAATAGTTGCATCATCGGCGATACCTAAAGATAACATAGAACTTTTGGTTGCTAAAAAACGGAGGATCCCAATTATTCATCGAGCTGAAATGTTAGCTGAATTAATGAGATTTAAATATGGTATAGCGGTTGCCGGTAGCCACGGTAAAACGACAACTACGAGTTTAATAGCGACTATACTGGCAGAAGCTAATCAAGATCCTACGTTCGTAGTTGGGGGTAAATTGAATAAATTCAGCTCTAATGCTAAATTAGGTTCGGGTGAATTTTTTGTTGCAGAAGCTGATGAAAGTGATGAATCATTTTTACATTTGAGCCCATTATTAGCTGTGATTACTAATATTGATAACGATCATTTATCTCATTATGGTTCTGATGTTAATAATCTAAAGAAAGCATTTTTAGAATTTACTCATAGATTACCATTTTATGGTTTGGCAGTTGTTTGTAGAGATGATCCGTCAATCGCTGAGTGTATGCACAATATTTCTAGACCATTATTAAGTTATGGATTTTCAGAAGAAGCAGATATTCGTGCTATTAGCTATAAGCAACAATATAATACCAGTAGTTTCAAAGTGTTGTTGCCTTCCGAATCACAGCCAAGAGACGTTGTACTCAATTTGCCTGGTAAACATAACGTATTAAATGCGCTAGCTGCTATCGCAGTTGCCTTAGAGTTGAAAATTGATTTTTCTCTTATTGCTGCAACATTAGCTAATTTTCATGGGATTGGTCGCAGATTCCAAATTCATGGTAAATTTTTTATTAATCAGCAAATAAATAATCAGTCATTTTTACTTATAGATGATTACGGACACCATCCAAAAGAAATTCATTCAGTAATTTCATCAATCAAGGACGGTTGGCCTGATAGTAGGCTAATTATAGTTTTTCAGCCACATAGATACACTCGTACTGCGCAATTATTAACAGATTTTGTAAATGTTTTAGCCATGGCAGATTATATAATATTATTAGATATATATTCTGCAGGGGAAGAAATTATAGAAAATATTTCATCACAAGTAATAATTGATGAAATAGCTAACAATCATCAAAAAATAGCAAAATTAATGGTGCCAGACTCATTAATATTACTAGAAGATTCTTTGCTAGGTATGTTAGGTGAAATTATTCGAGAAGGAGATATTTTATTGATGCAGGGGGCTGGGGATATCGGCAAATTAACCACAAAAATAGTTGCTAAATTACAAACTTTCGAGGATATTAAAGTTTAAATGGCAAGTAAATTATTAAATATAATCTTTAAATTGGGATTAGGCATTATTTTTGCATCATATGGTCATTGTCAAGAATATAGTCGGCATATTCAAGATTTTTTAGAACATAATTTTATGCATAACCAAACTGGATTAGTGGTGCAATCTTTGCCAGACAATAAAATTTTGTATCAGCATAATGCCGATAAATTATTTGTACCGGCAAGTTTGGTTAAATTATTTACTTTGGCCAGCAGTTTAGAAGAATTAAGTCCGCAATTTAAATTTAAAACTAGTGTAAAATGGAATCCAAAATATTTTGAAAATAATAAATTAAAAAATGATTTAGCTATAGTTTTCTCAGGTGATCCTAGTTTTACTCAAGATAATTTAGAACAACTAATTTTAGATGTAAAAAAGCAAGGAGTTAATACTATAACAGGAAACTTGATAATTGATGATACATTGTTTTCTGAGTGGCATGGAGATGGTTGGGCTATTGATGATTTATCTTGGGGATACGCAGCCCCGTCTAGTTCGATAGTTATTGCTGAAAACAAAATTCCGATTAGTATTAAACCAATTAATACTTTAGGACAACCAGTAGAATTTTTTATAGATCATCGACATAAAGCATTATACCCATTTAATATAAATTCTAAAGTAATAGCAGTTACTAAGCAACAAAGTGATTATGACTGTAAATTACAAATTAAAATTAATCATCAAAATGACCCTTTTTTTTCTGGATGTGCGCAAATCGATCCATCAACACAGAATATTAGCTTGGCACTAAATTCACCAAGAAAATATTTGAAAAAATTATTAATGTTATATTTGCATCAACATAATATTAATTTAATTGGTACAATTGTTTTCGCCAAATGTCCAAATAAATTTATAGATTTAAAAATCCATAAGTCTTTGCCGTTATTTGATTTGTTGAAAATTATGATGAAAAATTCTAATAATATGTATGCCAACAATATTGGCAAAGCTCTTGGTGCTAAATTATATGATCACGGATCATTTAAAACATCCACTAAAGCTATAATGAATATTTTGCAGAAAAAATTTACTATTAATACTAGCACGTTGGATTTATTCGATACTTCAGGATTGTCAATTTATAATGTAGCGACTCCTAATCATTTTTTAAGATTATTGCAGGCAATATATAATGATAGAAATTTACAAGAAAATGTTATTAAAATTTTATCTAAACCTGGGGAAAGGGGAACTTTAAAAAACAGATTAACTTCCAATGATTTAAGGGGTAATGTTTTAGCTAAAACAGGAAGTTTAAGAAATTCTTCGGGTCTTGCTGGATATATAAAAACTAAAACTGGTCGCAAGTTAGCCTTTGTCTTTATGGTGAATAACATGATACAAAACAATTCTCATATTAAACAATTAACTGACGAATTATGTGAATTATTAATCAATTATGGGTGAGGCGTGGAAACTAAATTTAATGTTTCGTTAGCTAAATATACTTCTTATAAAGTCGGGGGATCTGCAAAAATTTATTGTAAACCAAAAAGTTTGCCAGAATTATCTAAATTTATCAAAGAATTACCGTTCAATGAAGAAATATTTTGGTTGGGTTTAGGGAGCAATGTTTTAATTCGGGACAATGGTTTTGATGGTGCCGTTATCCATACTAATAATGTATTGAATAGTATCGAAATCATAGAAAAAAGTGTTAATGGCTTATTGATTAAAGTAGGGTCTGGAGTTAGCTGTGCTAAAATTGCAAAATTTTGTGCGCAACATAATTTAATTGATGGCTTATGGTTTGCAGGTATTCCTGGCACTATGGGTGGTGCGCTATGTATGAATGCAGGTGCTTTTGGTGGGGAAACTTGGAGTCATGTTGTGGCCGTAGATGTGATAAATCGTCAAGGGATCATTATGCATCAATTGCCGGAAAACTATCAAATTGGTTATAGAACAGTTTTAAATATAAATAACATGCCTTATAACCTTCAACAATGGTTTGTGGCTGGAACATTGTTTTTTAAATTTGCTGATACACCAGGCAATAATCAAGAAAAAATTAAATTGCTATTACAAAAAAGAAATATATCCCAACCCATCGGTACATTAAATTGTGGTTCGGTATTTAAAAACCCACCTAACAATTCCGCTGGAAATTTAATCGAAACTGCCAAATTAAAAGGTAAGCGGTTTGGTGGAGCTGTTGTTTCCGATAAACATGCTAATTTTATCATTAATTCTGGGTCAGCAACCGCTAATGATATTGAACAACTAATTAATTTAATTAAATCGCAAGTATTTGTAACTCATAAAATTTTATTAGAAACCGAGGTTAAAATCATTGGAAAATAATAGCAATATTAGTCCATCAATAGCTGGTAATTCATTTGGCAAGGTCGCTTTGCTAGTTAGTTCTTCAAATAAAAACCCATCATTTTTAGATATATTAGCAGTTTTACAAAATAATAATATCGATGTCAGTGTAATCGATGTTTTGGATGAAGGCTTAAGTTTGTTAGACAAGTCTGTGTGGCAAGATTTTTCAAGGGTTTTTATTGCAATAACCAATAGGCATAAATTATCTTTTGGCTATATTCAAGGATTATTAGATATTTTACGTTTAGAGTATACCGGTAGTGGCATGATAGCATCTGCATTAGCTGGTGATATTATAAAAAGTAAAAAAATTTGGCAAATGCATGGTATTGCCACCGCTCCATTTATTAGGTGGCAAGCTGCTCTTAATTTTGAAGAAATTATAAGTTTGATTGGTTTCCCATTAGCAGTAAAATCCACATATTATAATGATCATAGAATTTTTAAAGTTTTGCATATGGATCAATTACAACAGGTGTTTAAAAAATTTGAAAATTTAAATCAAATTATTATTGAGCCTTGGATTTCTGGTGCAGAATATATAGTGTATATCCTTGATAATAAGGCATTGTTGCCACTAGAAGTTAATAATATATTGATATCCGGTTCTTTTGGTAACCATGAAAAAAATCCTGAATATAATAAATTGTTGAATGGTGATGATAATCTAAATAATATGCAAAAATTAGCATTAGACGCATTTATGTCATTGGGTTGTTCTGGATTTGCCGAAGTTAGTATTACAAAAGATTTAAATGGCGATTGTTGGGTAGGATCTATAAATACTGCGCCATTGTTGTCACTAAATTCTAATTTTACAACAGCTGCTTATAGTGCGGAGATTAGTTTTAATATGTTGGTAGAAAAAATTTTAGCAAGTAGCTTTATTAAAAAAGTTTACGATAATTTAGCTATAAATGCTGGGT
>DITK01000031.1 GCA_002422785.1 Francisellaceae bacterium UBA6186 | reverse complement strand
TTAGGGAAAATATACCGGGTAGATTTTTGGCATATAATTGGAATGTAATAGATAATATTGACGGGCACGATCCTGAAAGCATTAAACAAGCGATAACTAAGGCTAAACTCGAAACTTCTAAACCCAGCTTATTATGTTGTAAAACAACCATTGGTTATGGTTGCCCCGATTTAGAGGGTAGTGAAAAATGTCATGGTGCGCCAATCGGTCAAGCCGCAATTTTAGCAACTAGGGCCAAGCTACACTGGCAATATCCCCCATTTTTTATTCCAGAAGAAATTTATAATGCTTGGAATGCCACAGAAAAAGGGATGTTAATTAATTCTGCATGGGATAATAAAATACATAATTATAAAAAAATATATCCAGAATTATTTAAAGAATTAAATAGAAGAATAAACATGCAATTGCCAGAGAATTGGCAGCAAATTATTAATAATATCTTGCAAACTGCGAGGCAAAACCCCAACAACATGGCAACTAGGCAATCTTCTAAACTGGTGTTAGATAATTTATCCCAAGAATTACCAGAATTATTTGGCGGTTCGGCAGATTTGTCTCACTCCAATCTAACTTTACATAATAATACAGTAAAATTTGATATCTATAATCATTATAAAATATTTAATTACGTAAATTATGGTGTGCGAGAATTCGGGATGTCTTCTATTATGAACGGCATAGCATTACATAAAGGATTTATACCTTATGGTGGCACATTTTTAGTATTTGCAGATTATGCTAGAAGCGCATTAAGGCTAAGTGCGTTAATGCAACAAAAAGTAATTTATATATTAACTCATGATTCGATTGGTTTAGGGGAAGACGGTCCAACTCATCAGCCAATAGAGCATTTATCGATGCTGCGTATGACTCCAAATGTTTCTGTATGGCGACCTTGTGATACTGTGGAGACTATAATTGCTTGGCAAACAGCTATAGAACACAATCTAGATAATACCAATTGTTTAGTATTATCTAGGCAAGCTGTGGTACAACAGCATAGAGACTCTAAAATGTTTGATAATATAAAATATGGTGGGTATGTGCTATATGATCCAGATAATCCACAAGCAATTGTTATTGCAACTGGTTCAGAAGTAGAGCTTGCTATGCAAGCTGCCAAACAGCTTAAAGCTGAAATAGCAGTTAGAGTAGTATCGATGCCGAATATGAATATTTTTTTACAACAATCAATAAATTATCAAGAAGCAGTGTTACCAAGTAATATTGTAGCAAGAGTTGCAGTCGAAGCCGGTAATACGTTTATTTGGCATAAATTTGTTGGATTGACAGGTAAAGTTATAGGAGTAGATAGATTTGGATTGTCAGCACCGGAAGCACAAATATATCAACAATTTAATATTACAGTTGATGCCATTAAAATAGCCATCCTAGAATTATCTAGGTGACTGCAGCAGCTAACAATAAGGTAAGGAGATATACATGACGATTAGAATTGCAATTAATGGGTATGGACGTATTGGTCGTAATATTTTAAGAGCGTTATATGAAAGTTCTAAACTGCAATTGCAAAAGATACAAATAGTTGCCATCAATGATCTAGGTGATCCTGCAAGTCTTGCTCACTTAACTCAATATGATTCTACTCACGGTCGCTTTAAATTTTCAGTAACTTATAATAATAACTATTTAATTATTAACCAAGATATTGAGAGAAAAATTCGTATTTTATCTGTTAAAAACCCACAAGATTTACCATGGCGAGAATTAGGTGTCGATCTAGTATTAGAATGTACTGGATTATTTACCAATAAGAATAGTGCTAGTTTGCATTTGCAAGCCGGCGCTAAAAAAGTTTTAATTTCAGCGCCGGCTGGTGTAGATGTTAAAACTGTGGTTTATGGAATTAATCATCATAATTTAACTAATCAAGATCAAATAGTATCTAATGCATCTTGTACTACTAATTGTTTAGCTCCGCTTGTTTGGCCACTGCATCAAAAATTGCATATAATAAGTGGTTTTATGACAACGATTCATGCTTATACTAATGATCAAGTATTATCCGACGTTTATCATGAAGACTTAAGGAGAGCACGATCTGCTGCAACCTCTATGATACCAACTAAAACTGGAGCTGCCAGCGCTATCGGGCTGGTTATTCCAAAATTAAGTGGCAAATTAGATGGTTTTGCGATTAGGGTGCCAATATTAAATGTATCTGTCGTTGATTTATCTATAATCGTAGATCAAAAAACAGATGTTGATGAAGTAAATGATATTTTAAAAAATGCTGCATTAAATGAACTATCAGAAATAGCTGTTGTTAATGAATTACCATTAGTGTCAATTGATTTTAATCATCATAGTGCTTCTAGTATTTTTGATTTAACCCAAACAAAAGTTATGGGACACTTAATCAAAGTATTATCATGGTATGATAACGAATGGGCATTTGCTAATCGCATGTTAGATACGACAGTTGTTATGGCAACTTGTTAGCATGCTGCGTATTAATGATATTGATATTAGCAACAAAAAAGTATTAATTAGGGTTGATTTTAATGTACCAATAGTTAATGGCAAAATTATTGATACTACTAGAATATATGCAAGCATTGAAACTATTAAGTACGCTTTAGATCAAAATGCTGCAATTATTTTAATGTCACATTTGGGTGATCCTAACGCCAACATAGAGGAAGCAGATCAATATTTATCTTTGCAAATTATTGTGCCAATCTTAGAAAATATTTTACATAAGCCTGTCAAGTTTATTAAAGATTGGTTTAATGAAAATCAAATTAATGTAAATTGTGGCGAAATAGTGCTATGCGAAAATATTAGATTAACCCCTAAAGAACAGCAAAACGATATACATTTTTCTAAAAAATTAGCAGGTTTTGCCGATATAATTATTATGGATGCATTTGCGTCAGCGCATAGAAAACATGCATCTACTTATGGAATTTTAAATTATGCTAAAATTGCAGCAGCTGGATTGTTACTGCATCTGGAAGTTGTGACTTTACAACAAGTGTTATTAAAACCTATAAGGCCTTTGGTTGCAGTGGTAGGTGGTGCAAAAATTTCCACTAAATTAAAAGTTTTACAATCTTTGTCAAAAATAGTAGATTATTTAATTGTCGGTGGTGCAATTGCTAATACTTGTTTGTTAGCAAAAGGTTATAATGTTGGTGTGTCTTTAATCGACCATAAATTTTTAGGTGTGGCGAAAGAACTAGGTAATATTATGTTACCTGAAGATGCTATGGTTTTAAATGCAACGGGTGCCATAGAACAAAAAGATATACAATCGATTGGCAATTTGGATTGTATTCTAGATCTAGGAAAAAAGACTATTGCCAAGTATCAATCGATTCTACACCAAGCTAATACTATTTTATGGAATGGTCCGGTTGGCAAAACTTCCGATCCTAGATTCGTTAATGGGACTAAATGTATAGCTGAAACTATTGGATTAAACCGAGGTTTGTCGATTGCTGGTGGTGGGGATACCTTAGCCATCATTAAACAACATAATTTACATGGATTTTCTTATATGTCAACGGGTGGTGGATCATTTTTAGAGTTTATAGAAAATCATACTTTGCCGATGATAGAGTTATTAAATAAATTTGGTTAATGATATGCGTAACACAAAAATAATTGCAACGCTTGGGCCATCAACGGATGATCTTAATATTCTGAAAAATATGATATTGTTTGGGATGGACATTGCTCGCATAAATATGTCGCATGGTAATCATGCTACCAATGCTACTAGAATAAACAATGTGCAAGATATTGCTAAAAAAATGAATAAGCGAGTCGATATTTTTGTTGATTTGCAGGGTCCTAAAATTCGTATTGGTAAGTTTATTAATAAAAAAATTAATTTAAAAATTAATAGTAAATTAATTTTAGATCCAGATTTAGAAAAAAATGCTGGCACTGACAAAGCTGTTTATGTTTCTTACCCGGAATTATATAAAGATTTAAATTTACAAGATATACTATTGTTAGATGATGGTAAGATAGTATTGCAAGTAGAATTAATTCGTGGGAATAAAATTTTTTGTGTTGCTAAAAATCAAGGGATCTTGTCAGACAATAAAGGTATTAATCTTGAAGGTGGCGGCTTGTCAGTAAATGCAATCACCGCCAAAGATAAAGAAGATGTATTGTTTACTTCTCAATTTAACATAGATTTTTTTGGTTTATCGTTTGTTAAAACAGCAACAGATATTAATAATATACGTAATATTATTAAATACGCTAAAAGCCATGCTAAAGTTTTTGCTAAAATAGAGACTAAATCATCAATTATAAATTTAGAAGAAATCACCAAAGCTGCAGATGGACTAATGGTTGCAAGAGGTGATCTAGGTGTAGAATTAGGGTTGGTAAAATTGCCAGCATTACAAAAAAAGATTACCCAAGTTGCAAAAAATAACAACAAACCTGTGATTATTGCCACCCAAATGATGGAATCAATGATAGAAAATTCGATGCCAACCAGAGCCGAGGTTATGGATGTAGCTAATGCGGTAATAGATGGTGCCAGAGGCGTAGTTTTATCTTCCGAGACGGCCATGGGACGGCACCCAGCATTAGTAATTAAATATGTTGATGAAATTTGTCTTGAAGCGGAAAAAATAGTTTAAGAACAAATTGTAACGTAGCTTGTGTGAATAATTTAAATTTTTATTTGGGCTTGTTTTAAGTAACTTTCCATGCTCTAATACCTCGCATTAATGATCCATTTGATGTTTTTTGCCAGGATAGTTTATGACAGGAAGTATAAGTTCTTTTGATGCCTCTATATATAATTTGAATGCTTGGTGTTTACCATTAGAAACCGCTGAAGACATAACAAAAATAGTCAGTCGTTATCAAAATCTAGGGATCAATTTAAATCTAACTAATTTTATAGAAATAACTATTAATGAACCAGAGATCAAAGCAGCATTACAGGGTATCTTAGATTTTATAGACTTTATTAATAGCAACACATCAGATTTAGAAAATACTATTGAAAAATTTAGTCGTGCTTTAGCTTTAGGATCAGCAATTGGTAATGCTTGTCAACTGCCAATACTTAAACAATTAGCAGATGTTGGTTTGATCTATATTTTGTATGCCATAGTTAACCATGGAAAGTTAAATAGCCAGATAGATTTTATAGCTCTTATGCTAGCAGAAATCACAGAAGAACCACTATTTATTGCATTGTCGTTAGAATTACAAAAGACTAGAGCAGAAAGTGATTCCGTGATTGTGACTCAAATTGATCAAGTCGGCATTAATATAGTATCTAATGCCGCATCCACGTTGCATCAGCAAAAAATTGATAACATTAATTTATTACAGCTGTTTAAGATCTTAAGCATACGAATTCAAGATCTTAATGTCACAATTTGTGGGATTGATAATAAAGAACTAGCAATAGTTTGGCAAGACTTAACTGAAAAATTTCTTGAATTACAAATCAATATTACAAGAAAAAAATTGATTTTTACAGATACGAGCAATGCTAAAGAACCATCAAGTATATCTGACGATGTGATTGAACCGCAAATTACAGCCACCACACAACCACAAATACTAATTGAATCAGATCCTGTGGTAATGGGGAAAAAAGTAATTGCCAATTTAACTGAGCATGGCCATTTACCAGCAGCTGAAGAATTACAAGATTTACTAAGTGAGGTTGAAATTCTAGATCATAATTATGCTGATTTAATAATGATGAGAGAACAACAGGTAACTTTACCAAAAATTTTGTTTGAAGCTGCCAACAACAATAATATAGCTATTGCTAATAAATTTGCGATGGTAGAATTTGTAGTAACACAAGCTGATTCCAGAATTAAAATAACTATTAATGCTAGCAACCAAGCAGCTTATTCTGGATGGCAAGCAGATATTCATTTAGCAGTTTGTCCGCGTACTTTGTTGTTCCCTGGATTTAATGGGAAAATATCTTTAAATAAATATGGTGATTTAGTAATTAAAGAATTACCTAAAAATTTAAACTATAATTTTATTGTAGATGGCAACTTACATATTGAACATTTAAAAATCAATGGCAGATTAAAAATTAAAGCTCTTGGTACAATTTTTAATCATAGGTTTTGTACAGCAGCTGGCGGTATATGGTTGTTAGCCACAAAAATTGATAATACTAAAGGTGTTTTTAGTACTTTCAATTCATCTAAATTACCATGTCATAAACTAAATAAATTATCTAATTATTTAGCTAAGTATAGATTAATAACTTTATTACTAAATCAGTCAGAAAATAATCAAGATAAGCTACAAGTAAGCCTGAATAAAATTAGTGCTTGGTTTAAAAAATATGGTTTAGATGTAAATTCCGGTAAAATTCAGATCTACACTCAAGATCTATATAATTATTATGGAAATATTTTAAGTGGAGATTGTTGTGCTATCCATAGTAATAAATTAAATACTAATCATGGAACCATTGCCAGTCACGGAAATAAGCTTAAAGTATTAAATATTGCAGATGATGGTGCAATTATTTGTGGTAGTAATGGTTCTCTTTGGGCAGCGAAGGTTTTGCAAGCAACCGCTGCTAAAATAACCAAAGATGATACGAGCATCGTAATCGGCGTGCACGATACTATACTACGTAGGTATCTTCTCCATAACTGAGGGTA
>DITK01000041.1:1935-8085 GCA_002422785.1 Francisellaceae bacterium UBA6186 | reverse complement strand
TATCAATTGCCATTTGAATCGCCCATCCAGTACCACCTTCAACTGACATATAATCACTCTTAATATTAGCAATAGCATATATAGCATCCGAATTTTTAACTTGATACCAATTTCTTGATAATAATTTTTTTACATATGGTCCTATATTAAATATGTTTCGTTTAAGATTTTTATTTGCAATTTTAACATGTTCGAAGCCTTCTATAAGTTCTTCTTGACTTAATATCACGGTATTTTTTGAATCGGTTTTATGTCCTTTAAAACTCCAAGCTATAACATCTATTCCATTATTAACACATATATCTTCAAAGAGTGTATCAGCCCCAATTGCTCCACCGGAGTTACAAATTTTAAAAGTTTCTATATTTTCCATATTTTTTTATTTTTTATTTAAAGATATCTTTAAGAATTTCTAATTTTTCTATTTCTCTAACTTCATTTAAATTAAAATCCCCAGATAATTCACTACCATAGGTATTCCACATATCAATATTTTTAGATACTTCTTCCTTTATAATTTTTTCTTGTGTTTTGATCCTTTCTTTTAATTCTTCATCGTAATTCGTTTTTATTAAATTCTTCAAATTTTTTTTAATAGAGTCGCATTCAGTTTTACTTAAAGATAACATTGATGCCCTATCAAACATTTTGTTTTCTATACTTTTCTGTAATTCCTCTGATAATTCATTACATCTTCTATCAATAGAGCAATACCATTTGATTAAATCTTCTAATATTTTCATTCTTAATTATTATTTTAAATTTTAAAAAATAAAAGGGGACATTAAAGCCCCCTTTCCAGGTTTCCGATAAGAAAAGGCAGCTTATTTTATTTTACCACCTCACCTGTTTCTTGATTAATAACACTTAATTCATTTTTTGGTTCTATGGAATTTCCCAGATCTCCTTCCACTGATAAAGCTCCGCCCCATAATTGGAAATCATTGCTTAATCTTTGTACTACAACATTATATGCGTTAAATAGTTTAATTCTTTCTCCTATTTTTGTAAGTATCTCAATATATTCATAAAACTCTTTAGATACTCCTTTAACTTTATACTTTGAAAATAAGTGATAGAAAATAATAAGATCATTTACATTTATATAAGTTATCCATAGTTTATCTTCCATTTTAAATGGTTTGTCAAGATAATTTTCTTTAAGTTCTTTTAATTGGAATACTTCATTTTGATCATATTCTAATTTTTGCGTAAAAACATTAAATACAAGTTTTTTTTCATCTGCTGTTAAAGGAAACTCATATATCAATTCATTAAGTTTTTTCTGAAACCCATTAAATAAATATTGAGCTATATCATAAATCTTATCTTTTTGCTGTTCACTAAGATTTCTAACTTCATCAAGATTTGGGTCAAATTTCTTGATCATATTGACAAGATTTTGTTCTTCTTTAGCATATTGAGCTACATATGCCGGATCTAAAAACTTATTAGCTGTATTTTCTATGACATTTTTTGCTTCTTGTAATTTTATTAGCTCTTTCATAGAATCATCTTCGGTCTGACTCTTGAGGGTATTTACTAATTCGTGATACCCTTCTATATCAAATTCATTATTAGTTGAAAAATCAAATTTCTCTAATTCATCAGTAGATGATGCTATTTGAAATTCACCTTTGTTTTCTGCAGCATCTTCAAGTACAAAATCTTTTAATTCATTACTCTCCATTTTTTTTAGTATTTTATTTTTTATATTTAATTGTTATATTATTCACTGAAACAAAAGTTTAAATGAAAAGGGGTTGAATGCTCATTTAATCTTTATTACAATCACATTTTATACTGATTCTATCTGTTAATTTATCTACTCTTGAATCTATTTTTTTATTTAATATATCACATTTAGTATCTAATTCATCATAAACATTATGAATATTTTTATTCGATTCTTCTTGAACTAAATCTATTTGTTTTATGAAATCTTCATTTAAACGAGTTTGATTCTCAACCAGAATGTTGAGTCTAGAGCATTGGTTTGATAAATCAGAGATATAATTAACTCTATTATTTAAATCTTCTATATCAATTTTCACCATTTTTGCATGTTTCATAAACTTATAAGACATTATACCTACCCAGGTTAAAAAACCTAATAAACACATACCCGCTACTGTCAACAAAACAGTCATTAAAATTATATTCATTTTTACATATTTAATTTTTGTTCAACCCCTTTTATATCAACATTATCTCTTTTTTGTATACCCATTTGTTTTGCGGATAGGAGTTTTTTGACTTTCTTCTTGTTCTTTTTTATCTTTCTTTTGCTTTTCATATTCTTTTTGAAGACGATTAGCATTTTCAACAAGTTTTAATGAGAATTTTTCTATTATACCAGATGAAGTGTTGATTTCAGGTTCTTTAAT
The DNA here is from genome assembly GCA_002422785.1 of Francisellaceae bacterium UBA6186. Lineage (GTDB taxonomy): Bacteria > Pseudomonadota > Gammaproteobacteria > UBA6186 > Azoamicaceae > UBA6186. The sequence continues at coordinate 5,698 of DITK01000041.1, read as the reverse complement.
TCTAATTGTTCCTTTTTCTAAATCAAATTCTATTTTATCAATTTCTTGTTCAATAAGTATTTGTTTTGTTTGATCATCGAAATTATCAAAGTAATCTTCATTAAAAACAACTAGTAAATCAGAATCAAGTAAATATGCAAACGTATCTGATATTTTAGTAATTTTTACAAGTTTCTTCTGTTTACTATTCGCTACAAATGTAAATTTAATATCCATAGGCATAGCAAATGCTGCCTCAATATCTCTGAAATTCTTTATGATATCATCACTTAGTTTTTCGTACTGTTCTTTTGCCATAATTAATTTTGGTTTATTTTTTTAATATACAATTTGATGTATTAATTGATAATATACATATAATATCAAGGAGTTTAAAAATTGTTTAAAATTGATAAGGATTTAATTTAAATTATTATTGTATTAATATTGATAAATATCAGGGATGAACATTTTTTTATATTCTTCAATTATATAGCCATTATAAAATTGGACAATAAAATCATTAATTTAACAAACCCAGTAATAGTGGCCACTGATATGGTTAATAAACCAAATGCCATAAGAATATAAAGAATTATTTGATGTAATTTATATTTATATCGCAATACTATAAGAACATTTACAGTATCTATTCTATCTATCTTTGATATCGAAACATAATCAACTAATCCAATGCTAAATAGATAATTGTCTATTGATGATAAAAATTTCTTAACTTCATTATCAAGAAATTCATATCCATAAGCTTTTAAGACTTCTTGTTTGTCTTCTGTTACATTTAGAACAGTATATAATCTACCATATATCCAATCATATCTAAAATTATATCTTTTTGATAGAATATCTTTGTTTTCTTTAATGATTTTTCTGTATCGAAAATATCCTAGTGTCTTATCGAACATAGGTTGCTGGTTTTTTTCTTGTTATAGTTAAAATATATAGTTGGGTTTTAATTTATTTTAATCTATTTTTTCTTATCATTAGAAACCTTTGCGGGTGCTGTTGCCACAGATAACTCATCATCATCTTGTTTTACTGGTTTAGGTTTGTTAATATGTTCAAGCATTTTGCCGACATTACTATTTAATCCACTAAGATGTCCAAGTGCTTGTTTATAGAAATCAGTGGTTTCTTTGGTTTCTGCTTTTGGCATTTCAACTCTAGTAGAACCATAATCACTCTTAGTTGACTTAACAGTATTATTGTCAGATAACATTGATATGATATCATTCTTTTTTGATTGTATAACTTCTAAAGCTTGTTCAAACTTATCCTCATCAATTAAAGATAAAACTAATAGCCCATTAGAGAATTTAGAAAGTTTGTCAATTGATTCCATATCTACATCTTCAAGAGCTTTACTTAACATAAGAATAGATTTAGTAAGCATTTTTATAGATTCTGACGTAGATGACCCCATTGAAGATATTTTCATAAAAGCTGTAGCAAATTGATTCATACCACTAATAACCTTATCATTTGTTGAAAAACTTTGACTTAAACTTTTTATAGATTGTGAAAATGCCTCAAATAAACCATCTCTACCAAACATTTTTTTACCACTAAGAGCCTTTTCTAATTTAATAGTAAGACTAATCATTTTATCACCTAACCCATCAATACCTGCAAGATTTTTAGTATCTGATGCAATTACCATTGCCTGAGCAAATGCCGATATAGTTTTTGAAATTCCTGTCGCCCATTCTAATGATGGCCCAGTATTCCATATCCCAGGTTGAGCAGTTTCAATATCATGATACTTTTGAGCTGTTTTTATAATTGCGCCAACTATTCTCTCGAGTTTCCATATATCCCAAATTTTAATGTCTGCTTCCCCTATAAATGCTAGCTGTGTGGCGAAATTTGAAATAGCTTTACCAACAGATGTTGACCATTCTATTGATGGCCCAGTTTTCCATAATTCTTTCCCAGAATCTTTTTCTGCGGAATTAAATTTAAAAGCAGTGTTTATTATAGCATCGATAGTAGAATTTAATATTTTTATATCTACTCCTTTAACCCCATACTCTTCAATCATAACCAAATGTTTTACAAATACTGCTAATGCTTCTCCTACACTTGAAGCCCAATATTTAGATGGTCCGCTTTTCCATATATCATTAAATATTAGCTCAGCTACTTTAAATCTATATGCGGCATTTATCATTGAATCAATTGTTTTGTTTAATATTTTTAGATCACCTTTTCCTATATCATTTTTTTCAATTACAGTAAGATGTTTAACAAATGCTTCTATACTATTACCAACTCTATTAGACCAATCATTAGTTGGACCTGCGTCCCATAGATCTTTAAATATCAACTCAGCTATTTTAAATCTCTTTGATGTACTAAGCATTGAATCTATTGTTTTATTTAAGACTTTTAAATCTCCGCTGCCTATGTCATTTTTTTCAATTTCAATTAAATAATTGACAAAAACACCTATACTTTTTCCTACTCTATTGGACCAATCATTAGTTGGGCCTGCTTCCCATAGTCCACTCAATAACATCTCGGATATTTTGAATTTTCTAGCAGAATATATCATAGCATCAACAGTTTTTCTCAATATCCTTAAATCGCCATTGCCGATATCATTTTTTTCAATTTCAGTGAGATATTTAACAAACATGCCTATCGCTTCACCCACTCCATCAACCCATTCTTTTTGTGGATATGAATTATTATATTTTTCCCAATCTAATATACTTAAAGTTAATGCTGCTCCAACCATACCTTGAGTCAATCTAGCGATACCTTTACTGATATCTCTACCTGTAATATCATTCTCGGCTAATTCTGATAATGGTTTAGCAAAAGCATTAATCGCATTACCAACAGCTTCACTCCATTCTTTACTTGGATAATTTTTTATATCATCCCAATTAAATTCGTTTAATATTTTAGCTGCTTCTATAATTCCTTTTGATATTGCTCTAACAACTACAAAAAACTCAAATCCACTATCAATATCAGCATCATCAAGAGCTTTAATTGCTGTAGCAAATGCCATTATAGAATTTCCAACCCCTTTTGACCAAGCATCAGATGGATATGCACTCCAAATACCATTTTGAAGAATGTGGCTAGCATTTACCATAGCCCAAGCAATACTTTCTATAACTGCCGTTTTATCGATTCCAAATATTTTATTTATTAATCCGCCTATAGGTCCACCTGATAATGCAGCAGAACCCTCTGCAAAAGCTTTTATTGACATTGATACTCCTTTTGCCCAGTCTAATGTTGGTCCACTTTTATAGTCTCCTTTTTGTAAAATATGAGACACGTCGGCAATTGTTTCTGCTATCATTGTCATAGATTTTCTACCTAACCAAATAAACGGATATAACGCTGCAAAGATAACAGATGATAAACCAACCCCTGTTAATAAAATACCAGTTCCAGTTGCCCAATCTAATGATGGCCCTCCACTATAATTTCCATTTGAAAGTATTTCAGATACCCGAACAATAGTATCAGCTACCATTAACATAGCAAAAGCTCCCGCCAATATAGCTAACACCCCTATCCCAGCAGTTCCTATTATCACCAATCCTAATAACAACATTGAACCACCAAAAACAAACAATGATAAACCAGACCCTTGAGACCATTCTAAAGTTGGATAACTTTCATATGAACCTAATGCTAATATATGAGATGCTAATGCAATTGTTCCAGCTATTAATAAAGCTGCTAATGCTCCTATTAAAAGGGCACTAGGATCTTTAACAATACTACCTAATATATAAATACC
>DITK01000041.1:0-1927 GCA_002422785.1 Francisellaceae bacterium UBA6186 | reverse complement strand
GAAATTAAAACCAAAACTGATGCTATACCAATGGCCATAATACCGCCTTTGATAAAATTTTGAGCATTAGCTCTTTGTCCTAATAGATAAATAGAACCACCAAATGCTAATAATGCTAATCCTGCACCAAAGGCCCATTCGACTGTTGGGTATTTTTTATAATTCCCTGCAGCTAAAATATATGATATTATAACTATAGCAGATGCTATACCAATTGCCATAATACCCCCTTTAATAAAATTTTGAGCATTTGCTCTTTGACCTAAAATATACATTGCTCCACCAAAAGCCACCAAAGATAATCCTGCTCCAAACGCCCAACCCAATGATGGATAATCTCTATAATTACCTAAAGATAAAATAAGACTAGTAAGCATTATAGCCCCAGCTATACCTACAATTGTTAAAGCTAATGTTAACATTTTCTTATTATCAACATTCATTTTATTAATAATCCAAATCGAACCAGCAAAAGCAATTATAGATAACCCTGCACCAACAGCCCACCCCAATGATGGATAGTTATTATACATTCCAATTGATAAGAGAATACTACTAACAGCTATGGCGCCAGACGCCATAACAACATTTTTAGTTGCTTGCCACATTTCTTTTGTCTCAATGCCTTTAAGTAATTTAATTGCGGGGGTTAGTATTAAAATTGAAAGACCTATAGCTATACTTGTCATAACAAGCCCAATAGCTTGTTTAAAACTAAAGAAACTCATTTGGGTTAAAATCCAGCTTGAAACTACCAACCCGGCTGAAATTGCAGCAATTAATAATGTAGTATTGATAATTTGTTCAAGGGTTACCCCATCTAGTTTTTCAATCAAAGGCTTCATAAAAAATACAACTACTCCAATAGTTACTGCTACAAAAATTGCACTAATCATTTGGTTAAATGATAATGGTTGTAGAAATTGGAAAGCTAATGAAGATAAAACTATACCTAATGCCATTGCTGGTAATATTATAGGCAATAATAAGAACTTACCAACTTCCTTTAAATTAGTTTTTCCTAAAGCTTCTGATATTAATACTAAACTCAACCCAAGAGCGCCTGCTATGAATACCGTTGTTAATGCTTGCATAATCGACATTGGTGTTATCATACTCAAGAAATAACTAGCAAATGCTAATCCAGCGGCTAATAATGGTAGTATTAGAGGCATAAGTAAAAACTTTGGATAATCTGAGGGTTTAAGCGCAGAATCTTTGATTGCTTTGGACATTAAATATAATGATACCCCTAAAGCACCTGTTATTAATATAACTGATAAAGATTTAACTAATGTTAAATTCGATGCCATAGCTAATAGCCAACTAGATACTGTTATAGCACCAGCCATTAGTATCATTAGCCCCATTGTAGTTGCAGCTTCTTTTGGTTTAATTTCTTTCATAACAGTTGAAACCGCAACAAAAGCACCTGTTATAAATACTAAAGCCAACCCAATGGCTAAAACAGATAAGAAATTAACTGGCGCTATCATCTTAAATGCTAATCCTATCGCTAAAATACCACCAGCAATTAAAACTATCATTTGGACAGCATCAATTATCTTTTTCTTATTGTCTACTTCAGTGATAGAACCTAACCCGCCACCTTCTTTTTGTTTCTTTAACTCTGAAATTTCTCTGATAATTTTATCATTCTGATCTTCTATTTTAGATACAGATTCTTTAACAATTTCAATGTTTTTAACAACTTCGCCAATGCTATCATTCATGTTTGATAACATTTTATTTACAGTATCTACATTATCTTTTTTGATATCATTCTTAAGTAGATCTACTATTGCTGCTAGAGCACTAGTAAAATCATCAAGTCTTCTTACATATTCTCTGTCTATTGAGGGCATTAAAAAAGCTACATTTTTTGTTTATATATTAAATTTGTAGCTGTCTATTTTTATTGAAAAAT
>DITK01000035.1 GCA_002422785.1 Francisellaceae bacterium UBA6186 | reverse complement strand
ACCCTCGGTTTTGGAGAAGATACCTACGTAGTTTATGTGGTAATTTAAGATATGAAGGACCAATGGTTGGGGCAAACTTTAGTTTAACTCAAGATCGTGGATTTTATTATCAAGATTCTGCTATTAAAGCACACAGTTTAGTTATAGCAACTAATATAACCAGCAATATATTAGAAAAATCATTGCATCTAGATAGTTTGCAGGTTGAAGTTGTTGATCCTAATAGCTATACAGCACGCCTTACACATGAATTATTGGTAACCAAACAAATTAAATTAAGATTGCCGGCAATAGATGTATTCAAAAAGATGCGAGCTGAAGATTTAATTGAAATTTATACTCCAATTTATCAATTAGCTGCAGAGCAAGATAATCCTTTATATACGGTTGATTTGTATGATCAAATATCTGCTAAAAAAGTTATATTATCGTCTCATGGGGTACAACAAAAAATAACACAAAATTCTTTAATGCGACCATTAAATCCAGTTATTAACGCCGTAAACCTATTAGTTACTACATGTAATATCAAATTACCTATAGGATTTAAGGTTACAGATAATGCTTTGTTACATGTAACAGGTACGGCGAGCTACGATCCAAGCATGCTTAAAGCTGGTAGATGGCTTGGTTTACATTTGCCACAAGTTAGAGATTTTCATTTTGCACATAAAATACCTGGTTCACTATACGCTAAAGTTTTAGCGGACACTCAAGCGATAGATTTAGCAGAAGAGTTATTGGTAGGTAAACATGTTGTAGTTGCGGCCCCAGATAGTACGTTTGGTTCCGAAGAAAATTCAGCTGGCATCGCACCGATTAAACTACATACTGGCGAAGGTGGTAAAATTTTATTATTAGCCAAGCAATTTAATTTAACTAAAGTTAGTTTGTATGGTGATAAAGGCGTTACATTGCTTGCAACTTCTACTATAGAATGTGGCTCTATTTTGCCACAAGAGCATATGGAACCATATATAGTAACTAATGGTGCATTAGTTATGGCAACTAATACTAATCAAAATATAATATTGAAACATACCTCTATTACTACTATGGGCGATGCTTTATTACTAGGGCAAGAAATCCAGCATATAGGTGTTAAATTGAATGTTGGTGGTGCGTTAACATATGTTGGGCAGCCGGTTACAGATTGTATTATAGAAAGAGTTATCGAGCCAAAAAATGCTGAGGTGGTAATTAACGATTCAAATGCTGGCAGATGTGGTAATTGGAGAACCTACTATCAGGTTAGAAGTTACATTAATTGGGATAAATTACAATCACGATGCAGTTTGGTTAATGCTGGTGGAAAATTAACTATTGCTACATTACAAGGATTTATTGGTAGTAGTTGTATAGATCTAAAACATGGAGATTACACAGGTGCACCTCACTCTCCGACTTTAACAAGACTTAAGGCTTCTGTATCTTATTTATATAAAAATCAAGTATTTCATTTTGGAGAAGGTGGGCGCCATAATACTAATCAAACTAGTGGTTACGATGCAGATTATGTATATCACACCGTACCATTTGAATATAACGCTCATGGTAAAAATAGGATCATTATATCTTCGCCACTAGCTATCGAATATAATTTTGTTGGCGAGTCAGTAGAAATTGATTTAGGAGATAATACACTAACAGTTGGACGACGGTTAGCAAATATAATACCAACACAATCTAGATTAACTTTGATTAAAGCAGTAGATCCTGTGTTAACTGATTCCTACATACAGGCAACACTTAGCATGCATAATGTATTCACAAGACAACCAGTTGTTCCAATTAATTTTGTGCGTCCTAATTTTAAAATTGTCGTTTTAATTACTAATACAGATTATTTTATCGCTGATCCAATAAATTATCCATTAAGTCATCCATTTATAGAAATGCAGGAATTGATTGCAACTATTAAGTATCAATTAGGGCATCAATCAATAGCTGCAAATGGATTATCAGATAAAGAAATTTATTATTATATGCTAGCTAATGCATTAGAGCATGCTAATAGTTGTAAGCCATTTCTAGAAGAGACGGTAATTAAACCAATGTTGGTATATAGACAATTATCCAAGCATCAGCTAAAGTTAGTAAGTTTATTGCCAAAAATTTTAGATATCCCCGAGTTAAGAGCTAATATTGGTGGTATGTTTTGTAGATTATTGACAGCCAAAGGCACCAACAAATCTGCTATAGATTTGTTAGGAGCAATTGTTGCGCAAGAAGGTTATCAACTAGACGCTGGTAGATTAGCAATATTGCAGCAATACAAAGAAACTCAAAGAGTAATTTGGAATAAATCAACAAGCCGTAATATGGTTGGAAGATGCAAAACCAATATTACCACAGACACTGTGGTTGAACGAACCGCTATCGAACACACTGGTGTATTAAAAACTATTAAAGGTGATGGTAAGATTAATGTTGCAGAATTTAAAGCGACTGGTGGTTCCATTGTATGTTTGCAAGGACATACTCTTATGAGAGTGCGTAATTTATTAGATATTTGTGGTTTGGTAAATATTAATTATGCACAGCACTCAAGTTCAGCTAAGACTATATTTAAAAAATGTAGCACCCAAACTTTTGTGCAGCATCAACAAATAGTGCCATTTAAATTAATAACACCAAATGGAACTTTTACGATCTTATGTGATAATGAAATACATATTGAAGCAATTCAAGTATTCGCTCAGGCGGGCTATATATACGGTAAAAATTTAATAGAGTTAAATGCTACTAAACTTTGGCAAGAGTTAGGGCCAGTTCATACTAAACGTGGCATGGTATTATCAACAACTCATGGATCTATGCAAACAGCAGCTCCATGTACCTTTATCCTTGAAAAAGAAATGATTTTTGAAACAGCTATCACTGGTAGTTACCGAGATACAGGCTCGCAATTTATAGCAGGTGTGACCACAGTTAAAGCCGGCAGCGTAGAAGTTAAACCAGTACAACTTGAAAGCAAAATATACACTAAAAGTTCTGGTTTGTTGGGTTTTGCATACGTTAAAACCAGGGTAACTGAAGAACATAAAATTAATCAAAGAGCTAGTTATATATCAACCGATGGTGATCTGGTTTTTCATGCAACATCAAAAAACGTAACTATTTGTGCGATTAGTGCTAGATCAGCCATTGGACAAACTAAATTTATTTCAGATTACGGTAAGGTAAATTTATTACAAGCAACCGATGAGCATAAAGTCGTAACTAGCAGTAAAAGTATTGGCATTAGTTTTACGATGTCAGAGGCTGTAATGCAAACTATGCGTGGTGATTTTAGTAAAGCCATGCAAGTATCGTTGGGGGAATTAAGTATTGTACGCGATCTGAAAAATTTTTTTAATGCGGAAGGTGAAATAGATCAAGTAGTTAAAGGGGTAACGGCAGCCAATACCATTGCTAAAAGTTTATTGGCACTACAAACCGATGGCTCAATGGGATTTATATCTGGAAATCTTAGTCAGTATATATCGATGACTTTTGGTGAAACGCATAAAGCAGTTAATTTTGGTGAAATTGTTGGCAACTGGTTGCTAGCTAGAGAAATAATTGTTACGGCTAAAGAAAATATCTCTTTAACTGCAGTAAATGGCGAAACTCAAGATTTATATATAAAATCTAAAACTGGTTTAATTAATATTGATGGCGGAGTTGCAAACGAATGTGTTGATGAGATCTCTAAAAGTTCAGTTATTAGCATGCAATCTGATATACCTAGTATTGGACTACAAAGTAGCACCCATACAACTAGAGCATTAAAGCATGGGATGAGTCATTTTAAAGTAACAGGTGAGGCTTACATTAGTGCGATAAAAGGTGATGTTATTTTTCGTAATGCAATTCTTATGGCGCGTAGAGCTTATATCGAAGCTATGCGCTTAAAACTAGAAAGCCAGCGTGACGAAGTTATAGAGAAAATTAATAGCCGAACCATAGGGACTGATTTAAAATTTAACAAAATTAATAGCCATTCTAAGTGGATACAAGAACAAACAGGGATTGTAGTAAGCGAAGATTTAAGTATAGCGATAGAGGAAAGTACCGCATTATTAGGCTCTTACATTGAAGTAGGTGCCGCTGCCATACCACTAAAAGCTACCCAACCCAATGGTTTAACCCAGGATTTATATGAATTATTATTACCGAAAGATAGTGATTCTGGCTTTAAAGTATTAGGTATACCTCGAGCTAAAGCCATATCACAATTGTTTGCCAAGGCCGAAGATCCTTTTATTAGAGCCATGGTAGCACCAGAGATTATTCAGCAATTAAGAATGGATAATTTACCAGAAACTATTAAACCAGATACTGACATGACATCAGAAGAATTACTAGCTTGGGCTAATACTAAGGAATGTTATGAAAATTATTTAGGATTTTATCTAGCACTAGAATCGACTGCTTTACCTTTAAATAAACAGCAAAATATAGGATCGATGGTGGCTATTGCTAAGATCAATGATTTAAGTTTAACAATATGGGGTAAAACTCCTGACAATTGCTTGCATTGGGGTGTAAATCATAACGCAGAGGGTTCTGGAATCATTAATATCGCTTTGGATGCTAAAGGTTTCTATACTAGACTTAGTGTAACGCCAGGAATGTTGATTAGTCCAACATTTAGTTATAGTGATGTAGAAAGTACCGATGTAAGCCATGAACGTGGATTAACAATGGATGGTTTAATATTTGGTGAAGTGGTGGGCGGTATAAAGCTTAGGGATGTTAAAAAGCAACAAATTAATTTTGCACATTTATCTAGTAATATACATTTGCAAAGTAAAGATAGCAGGCCAACCAGTCACTGTAGGCAAAGTGAAGAGAGTTGCAGCAAAGGTACTATAGAAGTTGATACTGGTATAGTTAAAAAAATTAATGACATCGCCTCTAATCTTAGTCGTTTAAAAGAAGTTTTAAGGCAATATAATCCTGAGGTACAAAAAGCCAAAGCTGAAGCTAAAAAAGTTTTAGAGCAACAGCAATTACAAGAAGCAGCCGAGCAAGAACAACATAAATTAGTATCTTTTTTAAAACAGAGGGTAAGTGACCAAACAGAAGTAACAGGTACATCAAAAGAACAAAGTGTAGAAGATCACATTTTGTTGAGAGATCAACAAGCACGTGAAGAACAAAGAGTAATGGCAAAATATGGTGTAATAAACAGCCAAGCAGCAGAACAAAGACAACAAAGCTTAGTAGAAAAAGCATTAGACTTTTTTATACCAGCAGCCTACGCAGAAGAATTACTATATCCCCCAACATATAATCGAGAATCAATTGGATCTTTGGGTCACTTTGATCATGATGGATTTAATAGAGATTTATTGTTACGTTTTCATGGTAGTGCTGATGCTTATGATTTGTTAGAGTCTGAATCATCTTTAGATCGTATGAAAAGAGAACATAAAAATAGTTATACTAAAGCTGTTTTAGAAAATGATTATAGACAACAAGAACAATCTAGAGAAAAGTTTTCTTGGGTGCTCACTCAGTATCGAGCATTAGCAGATAAATTTGATGAAACATCATGGTATGATTTGGTAGGTGGTACTAGTATTAAAACATATACGTCTAGGATAGATAAAGACAAAAAGGATACGATCCATTACCGCAATCCTAAAGATGGCAAATTCGATAGTTCTCCTTTTGATAGAGCTATGGATAGTTTTAAGGACGGTGGATTAAATCCTACTAAAATTGATGGTTCACTAAAATTTTCGGATACAAAAGATTATCAGGTATTGGATTTCCTTAGATCTAGAGCTAAAGGCGACAATTTTGATATAGAGACTGGTGGTCGACTGTTCTTTGGTGGCAGCAGATCCGTAGGTTCATCTGTCTTCGGTTCTGGTAACATGCAGAATGTAGGATGGTTTATTAGAGGTAGTGCTGGCTTTAATGGGGCGTCTGGTACAGCAGAAACTGCCTTTGGTAGTTCTAGAGTAGATGTTAATGGCCCAAGCGGCAGCGTAAATTTAGGTGCTAAAATAAATACTGACGGAACAAGAACAAATATTAGCATTGGAGTTATTGTAGATGCTAAATTGATCGATATAAAAGGGCAGTTTAAATCAGGGAAAATGTGCTTCGAGAAATATTGTTATAAAGCAGGAATATATCCAGCAATGGGTATTGGTTATGGATTACAAGGTAGTTTTGGCTATGACGCAGATAAACAACGAGGTATCGATAGTTTTAATGTTCTGGCTGGGGCCAGTTTAGGTCCTGTTCCAGTTATGTTTAGCAGTAAAATTATTCTTGAACGTGAACCAAACAAACTAGATATTGATGCCGACACACAAAATAACAATCCCAATACTCCTTCATCTTCCAAGCCATCACTATGAAAATATTATTATTATTTATATTTCTTTTGTTTCACAACTGCACAACAGCTCAAAAAGAAATAGTACAAGATGCTTTTTCTACTTTTTTCCCGTACCTTGGAAATAGTTTATGTAGATTAAAAGCTTATGAAGTTGCCATAAATAAATATGGAAACTTGCCAGAAGAAAAAATTAACGCCTGGAAAAATTATGAAAAACAATGCTCTAAAGATGGCAGCTACCAATTAATATTAAGTGATTTTTATGCATCTTATAAATCTCTCGATACAGCCAGGCAAATTTTAGAAGATTCTATAACAAACGCAAAATACGATACTAGGTACCATAAATTACGGCTTCAAAGAGTTTATTTAAACTTGAATGAAATGGAAAAAGCAAAATTTTTAGCAGATCAAATGATTAATGATTATACAGACTGGTATGGAGGATTTGACTCATTAGGAACCTATTATTATTGTATAGAAAAATACGATTTAGCAAAACAATACCTTGAGAAAGCATTTGCTTTTAATGATAAAGATCCTACAACGTATTTAAAACTAGGGTATATTGCCTACATATTAAATGAAAAAGATGAAAAAGTAATTGAATATTATGATAAAGCACTAATGCTTGATTATATAATAACATTACTAGATAGAAGAGGATGTGCTGCTCATGCGGTGGTGCTTATAAACCAAGGTAACTTTGAAGATGCTAAAAGTCTTTTAGATGCAGAACAAAAAGTTGATCCTGATGTTTGTAAAGAAGAAAGATTTCTTAGGGTGACAAAATATTATGAAGAGGAATTAAAAAAACAAACAAATACTGGGACGTCATAAATGGGGTTGCTTATTATTTCACAACAAAGGAGCGATGGTCTTGTTTGCAGTGCTTAAAACGTGGAATTTGAGAAGTTGCCAAGTTGTAAAATTACCATCAGTTATGAAGAAGATACATAAATTAATATCTTCTTCTACACCTAGAGTAAGAAATAAAACAGAAGTAACAGATGCATTAAAAGAACCAAGTATACAAGATCAAATTTTGTTGAGAGACCAACAAGCACGTGAAGAACAAAGAGTAATGGCAAAATATGGTGTAATAAACAGCCAAGCAGCAGAACAAAGACAACAAAGCTTAGTAGAAAAAGCATTAGACTTTTTTATACCAGCAGTCTACGCAGAAGAATTACTAGATCCCCCAACATATAATCGAGAATCAATTGGATCTTTGGGTCACTTTGATCATGATGGATTTAATAGAGATTTATTGTTACGTTTTCATGGTAGTGCTGATGCTTATGATTTGTTAGAGTCTGAATCATCTTTAGATCGTATGAAAAGAGAACATAAAAATAGTTATACTAAAGCTGTTTTAGAAAATGATTATAGACAACAAGAACAATCTAGAGAAAAGTTTTCTTGGGTGCTCCATCAGTATCGAGCATTAGCAGATAAATTTGATTTATCTGATTGGCATCCAATAAGAATTTCTAGTAGTGTAAAAAAACATACTGTCGGAACAGGTAAAGATAAGAGTGGTAGATATCATTATAGGGATCTTGGTACTGGAAAATTTTCTAAATCAGCTATGGATA
>DITK01000049.1 GCA_002422785.1 Francisellaceae bacterium UBA6186 | reverse complement strand
TATAAACCTCTCGCGGGTGAGATCAACTCTCCGTGCCCCTTTAAGCGATAGATAGCATTTAGGGCTGTATTTTTTGACAAGCCCTGGTCTGCCATAAGCTGTTCTAAGGTAAAATACCGTTGCCCAGTTTTTCGTATTTCTTTAATATAAACAGATAGATTCATCGCGTCCTTAAAATCACGTTTATCGTGATAATAATGACATTATTACTTACTTGAGAATTAAAGTCAAGCGACTAGAGTGCAAAATGAGTACATCATGCCCTTAAAATCACGAAAAAAGGTATTTTACGGACATGGATTCAGTTTTTTGTGTGTTGATGATATTGGATTGAAATGTGCTCATACACCATCCTTCACAATAACATCGTAAGGCGCTGCCAGCTTATATTTTCTGGCTTTGTTAGAGTAGTCCACTATTTCTAAAAAGCCACCTGCGACCCACTTTTTGCAAAGGGCAGCATTCGTTCTAGGTTGGAAGCCAAATAGATCACCTATTTGTTTGGCCGTAACAACATCATATCCTTTAAATAATTCCAATGCCTTACGTTGCTTTGGATCTAACGTACGCAGCAACTGTGAATGATCTTTTTCACCTTTCTCATTGCTTGCAATCATTTGAGCTACAACTTTTTCAAATGCAAAAGCCATACCTTCGGTAAAATATTCCACCCAGGAGGTTATATCGCTTTCTGCTCTTCCAAAGTAATCATTATGGGACGGGCCAATGCTGATAGCACGATAATATCCGAGTAAGTTTTTAGCATAATACTCCTCAAGGGAATACAAGCCTTGTAAATCATACCCTCCAAGATGCAAAATTAGCGTCGTCAGCAACCTGCTTGTTCGACCATTACCATCGTAATAGGGGTGAATTGTTGCAAACTGGTAATGCGCAATTCCAGCAACAATAGGGCAAGGTATCTCTTCATTCTCTTTGATCCATGACACTAAGTTACGCATAAGCCCCGGAACATCTTTGGCTTCTGGAGGCATATAGACGATTGTGCCTGTGCCACTGTCTTTGATCACGTTTTGTCCATCTCGGTAAGGTGTTGGTTTGATACGGGCTCGATCATCACTCATCACCAGAGCATGCAAGGTTTGAATGACTTTCTCGGTAACGGGATAGTTTTGTGAGGCGTATTGTTCTAACTGAGCAAGCGCTGCATAATAGCCTTTTACTTCATGTTCATCCCGCTCTCTACCAGGGAAATGTCCTTTAAGCTGAATGACTTCTTTGATCTCATCAGGCTGAAGCTGATTGCCTTCTATCATAGTTGAATAATGTGTAGTATATAGCTTAGCCGTCTCCCGTAAAGATGCAAGTACTGTAGGATTAACCGGCAGTAATGCAACCTTTTCCTTCGCAGCCTCAATTCTCATAAGGCTTTTTGCAATGCCTGGGGTTATACTGTAAATCGGTTTAAAATTTGTCGGCATGATGTAAGCTCAATATCAGTTTCTCTTTCATTATTTATTATGCCGATAAATGGCGCACAAGTCAAGCATAACATGCTGATAAAATGCATAGAGTGATTTTGATATGCCCCATTTTAGAGACAATCCAAAATGGTTCATTTGACTCTCTATAAGTACGCATCTATTATACTTGCATTCGGAGAGGAAAACATGACTATACCACCCCAGTTTGGAGTTGCTTAGGTCTGTGGTAAACTGATATCCGCCATATAAAACTCTACAACTGTTAGAAAACTATCGTTTTTCAAGCAATATTCCTAATGTAGAGGGTTTTGGTATTAGTGATTATCCGCTCTTACCAACAAGATTGCCAGAATAAAAACAAAGACCACCCATGTTTTGAGGTTAAGATAATTAACTATAAAAAATGTTACGGCTAAAGATCTTGAATTTTCTCTTTTACAAAAGCAATGGCAGCAGCAGGCTCTAGTTTATTAAGTGCTTCAAAATTATTTTGTAATACATTCATAAAAGATTTCCTTGATTTTTGATATAGATCAATAAAATCTTGATCGTCGTGCGGCACTTTACTAAACAGGGAATTATTTGTAGTATAGAGTTTAAAAAATTTTTTTGCATCATTAGGGTCCATTGTGGCTAATATTTTTGCAACAGACCTTGGCGGTTGAAAGTGTTGCCAGTCAATAGGATTATTCCATTTCCCGCCCCATACAGTAAAGCCATTTTTTTCAAAAATATGTACAATTACTTCTACCATGCCTGGACGCAAGTTAGTTCTATTTAGATATAAAAGTCCTTTACTTGGAAGTACTAGTGCTTTTTTATCATCCTCTTTATCAGGAACAATATAAGGGTTTTGCCAAGGATTGATATCTATAGCCAAACCATACGAATGGATGGACATCAATTCCGAACCACCAACTACCAATCTACAGTTGAAACAAGAAGTATTATTGTCATCTAAAGATAACGTATCATCTCCACCATATAACTCTATTTGTTTACTTTTATGTATTGGAAATTGATTTTCATAAAGTTCTTTAAATATATTAACCACATTGTCTGCTACGGCGTCCATGACAATTAAAATTCCGTCATCATGAATATTATGTTCAAAATCATAATAACTAAAAATTATTTTTCTTAATCTACTTGGTGGGACAGGACAATTAGATTTATATGTACCATAAGCTATCATTTCTTTTTTAAAATTATTGCTTATAGGAGATATATCATAAGAAAAAGCAAATGAACTAATTTGATAAAAAAAAACACCTAATATAAAAATTACTGTGGTTTTATTTTTCATTTTCCTTCCCCTTAATTTTTAGTACCCATATATAAAAAACATTTAATTTTATCTTAATCAATAAATATTTCATAGTCTTTACAAACTGAAAGATCCCCACAAAAAATTACCATTGTAATCTTTGATATGCCCCCGTTTTAACGGACTAAAAATGAAAGGTAGTCATTATGACCTCTCTATAGAAAATGGTTCGGCGCCATCTTCCAAAATATTCAAATACTTACGATATATATAAACTTTATCACGTTTCTTACCACTCACTTCTTCTAATACACCAATAGACTGCAAGTGATTTAATGCACTTCTTGCTGTAGGCTGAGTCACTTTCAATTCTTTAGCAAGAAGAGGAACTGTCACTTGAGGTAGGCGTTTCATGTATTCAAGTGTTTGTTCACATGAAAATCTAGCACGGCCTAAATGAGATATCTGCTCTATATCTTTTGCAAAAAGATCATTAATGCTTTGGGCTGTTTGAATAGCTTGTTTGGAAGATTTGTAGACGCCAATTAGAAAAAATTCCAGCCATGTTTCCCAAGTGCCAGATTCCCTGACTTCTTGCAGCAGCTCATAGTAGGTATGGCGGTTTTGCTTAAGATACAGGCTTAAGTAAAGGACTGGTTCATCAAGCATACCATTTGCACATAGAAGCAAGGTTATCAGTAACCTGCCAAGCCTCCCATTACCGTCTAAAAAAGGATGTATTGTTTCAAATTGAATATGAGCCAGTCCTGCTTTTATGAGAACGGGGAGGCTTTCATCATGAAGAAATCTTTCAAAATCGCTAAGGCAATCACTTAAATGATCTACTGGAGGCGGAACAAAAAAAGCATTGCCTGGCCTTGTGCCACCGATCCAATTTTGTGATCTTCTAAATTCTCCAGGAGTTTGACTCGCCCCCCTACCGCCAGAAAGCAAAATACCGTGTATTTCTTTTAAAAGTCTAAGAGATAAAGGAAAATCATCTTTTAAGCGATCTAAGCCATAGTTTATCGCTTTGACATAATTAGATACCTCTTCTACATCTTCAATTGATACTTCAGGTTTTTGGTTATGTTCAAATAGCATTAGATCTGAGAAGGAGCTTTGCGTTCCTTCCATCTGACTCGAAAGTAAAGCTTCTTTACGCACATACATATAGATGAAAAGCGCAGTATTAGGAATGTTCCTATGGACACTATTTAATTCAGCTAAAGCCAGCGTTGCTTTTTCAAGATAAGGATAAAGCATCGCTAATTCTATGGATGGCTTAGGTGGCAGTTTTGCAGGAACATATGCTTTATATGACTCCCCAGAGACCTTTTGGGTAACATATATTCCTATTCTTTTATTCATAAGCCATCTTTTCTTAAGCTATCCACACTAAGAAACTATATCAGATTATCTTTTCTTAGTCAAGATAGTAAAAAAAGATATGCAATCGAGGATGCCAGATTTTACAGAGAATCCAACATGTAATCTTCCCCTAAATTAAACGACACAGATTTGTTTATATATTTCATTGAACTCGGGTGGGTAGTTATGGTAATATGCCCGTAATATTTAGCATGTATAATTTGTCGTCACAGTAATAATATATCTGAAGGTTTACTTATCTGGAAGATGGATGGTTTCAACTAAGTAGAGGTCTATGAAAAGTAAAAATTATCTCTCTTTGATTATCTGGATTACAGCACTCATAGCGATCGGATCGATTATTGGGTCTTTAACCAAAGCTGAAGTTAACACCTGGTATAGCACTTTAAATCGTTCCCCCCTTACGCCTCCAAATTATGTGTTTCCAGTTGCCTGGACCATTTTGTACTCGATAATCGGGATTTGCGGATGGTTTATTTGGCGAGCATCGTCATTTCTAAGTTTGCCATTTATCAAGACAATATATGCAGTGCACTTATTCCTAAACTGGATCTGGACGCCTTTATTTTTTGGCTATAAATTGAGCGGTTTTTCTCTCCTAGTTTTAGTGGCAATGGACATTTTGATCAGCATGCTTATTTATTTATCTTATCCAAAAATCAGAGCAGTATCGCTACTCATGATTCCTTATTTAGGATGGATTTTATTTGCCACGCATTTAAATTTTTACATATGGCAATACAATTAAGTGATGCCACATTGTTATAGTAGTGGTCGTTAACTAAGAATAGCTACAAACACCTTTTTTTTAGTTGATTCATAATCTATATTTTCTTAAATCGTGCATACTACACATACTAAGAAAATATTTATGGAACTATTATTATACTCATCATGTCCAATCAATCAGTAATACTTAAATAGATCAAAATAATGATTGATAGGAGCAACCAAATTATGGCCAAATTAATATTTAAACCAAACACCGCAGATTTAATAGCTCTTGTTAATGACTTAAAATCACGTTCTCCACAAGCAATGCAGAGTGGGAGAATAAAATCAGCTATAGAGTTGTTATCAGATACAAAATCTGATTTATCTAACGACGAGATCAAATCCCAAATTTATAAAGGTTTGTCCCTTTTATACCATCCTGATAAAAACAACGATCCACAGTATATAAAATTTTTTCAACTAATAACTAATATTAAGGATGCTGAAAACTATACGGCATTAATGGAACAGATCCGCAGACAATTAAACCCGGCTGTGCTGCCACCAAGAAATCCAGCCCCACTTCCTCCTCAGGCAGCAAAATATTATTATCCACCATCAAAAAATAATGATATGTGGGCAGATTTTAATAAAAAAGATCAAGAAGATAGAGAAAAAGCAAAAAAAGAATACCTAGAAAAATTAAGAAGACAACAAGCAGCACAAGAAAAAAAATCAACTAATCAAAGCCATCAATATACTGGATATACTGGCTTCGGTAAACAATCTTTTTTTGAACAAGTAAAAAAAGAAGGCATGGAAAAATTAAAAAAACAAGCAGAAGCACAAGCAACTAATCAATACCGAAATGATTATAAAGAAAATTCTATTTTGTCTGAACTAGATCAAACAATCACTGGAATAAACAATATATATATACAAACACAGGTACATAATGATATTAATATCAAGATGAATATTTACAATAAAATATTGTCTGACTGCTCCTATGCAATCACCAGTATACACAATATACAATTAGGCAGTCTAGCATTAAAATATAATCCAGCATTACAACAAAGGCTCACCACATTCGAAACAATTCAGTTCAATATAAAACAGGAACAACTAAATTTACAACGTCAGCAGGAGATACGTAAAGCACAGGAATTATATAGAGAAAACAAGTTCAAAAAACAACAAGAAGAATCATATCGAAATCAGCCACCTAAGACATTAAAAGATATAATTGATCGGATGAAAGATATTCATAAACAAATGATACAATCTAATAATCATCAAAACATTAACACATTGTACCATCAGGCAGAAAGGATACATCAATATGCACCCGGCATTATAAAATCAATACCTGAAACATCAAGACATACATATGAAGTAGCAGAACAACGTGCCATTATCACTGAAAATTGGGAAACAATAGACAAATTATACAAACAATTTGAACAACCTAGGAGGAGGCCTTGGTAACATAGTGCTATAACCCCAAAACCTCTTTAACAAATGGGACGGTCAATTTACGTTTAGCAGCCAATGATGCGCTGTCTAAACGTTCTAAAATAGCAAATAATTGCCCGGTACTTCTTGGTATTCTAGAAAGTAAAAATTTAGCCACAGCCTCATTAATCTCTAATCCAATTTGCTCTGACCTCATAATAAGTGCCGCAATTTTCTGTTGTTCAGTTAATTCATGTAAATGGTAGGTAACGCCCCAAGATAACCGTGATTTCAAATCTGGCAATCTCAAGTTTAAGCTATTTGGCGACATCTGAGCGGCAACAATTAATTTATTTTTTTTAGCACGAATATTGTTAAATAAATAAAATAATTTTTCTTCTAAAGCATAATTGGTAGCAATTAATTGTACATCGTCTAAACATAATAACGACATATTATCTAATCCATCAAAAAAATCCTCATAATTTCCTGAAGCATCAAAATCTAATAAATTTTTTAATGATAAATAAATAGCCTGAATATTATTTTCCAAAAAATTATTACAACAAGCTTGCAATAAATGAGTCTTACCTACTTCGTTTTTACCCCATAAATAAAAAAATTCTTGAGTGTTGTTAGGATCTAAAAAATTTTGCAAAGCAAATAATAACTGCTGATTGCAGCCCACAAAAAATCCAGCAAAAGTAGCATTATCCAATAATTTAAATTCTAACGGTAATTGCACTAACATGGTTATGAGAAATTTAAGGTGTAAAGCAAGGTATTATCTGCAGATTGATGATTATAGTTTTCTTGCAATACATTGTTAGTTGAAATAGAATTTTGTATGGCTTGTTTGCCACCATTAGCCACAATTTCAAATTCTACTTCTCCTGGTTGAAATTTAGTGGCATGTAAATTATTTACAACCGCTAAAGTTTTTAAATATTTTTCAACTTGCACATAATCTTCCAAATTAATTACATTACTTATTTTCATTAAAATTATCTCTTTAGCAATGTTCGTATTATTGCTTGCGTAAAGTTGCAAAAAATGTTCCGTCAGCTTGTCCACAAATAAATTAGCTTGTTCTGTATTTTGGTTATTATCTAACAGTTGATCACTAAATTGCCAATTATTTACAATAGATTTCCAATTAATATTTAATATATCTTCTATAGCATTACATTCGGCAATAATTATTTCATCTGCTCCATATCGTTTAGAAGCTTGTTTGATTGAAGCGATAAAATTATCATCAATTATGCCTTTATGTAAAATTTCGACTTCTTGTAAATCAAGAATTGGATAAATAACTGGCAATCCACGATCTTTAGCTAGCACTAGAATTTTTTGTAACACTGCTTGAATTGCATCTGCAGCAAAAATAGTCGACGTTTTAGGCCATATAATAGTTAGTGGCCTTTGTTCATCTAAAAATATATGCTTATTCTCTATAAGTGCTTTATTAACTAAAGTTTTATCGAAGAATATTTTTAATGTTACTTTGTTTTTTGCTAATTTATCATCTTTATATTCATATTTACTTATGTACTTATCAATATTTTCTATAGATAAACTGTTGGATTTTCCGGTGATTTTTTTTAATATTTTAGCAAATTCTTCTGTAATTAACATATTTCGTTGCTCTAAACTAATCGATTTAGATAACACCTCAATTTCTGAACTATACAAATCTTGAGATATAAAAGCATAAGCAACATTATGAATTAACAACATCAATAATAAACATATTCTCATATAATTATTCAACCACTTTAGG
>DITK01000004.1 GCA_002422785.1 Francisellaceae bacterium UBA6186 | reverse complement strand
GAATGTTGATGATAATCTAAATAATATGCAAAAATTAGCATTAGACGCATTTATGTCATTGGGTTGTTCTGGATTTGCCGAAGTTAGTATTACAAAAGATTTAAATGGCGATTGTTGGGTAGGATCTATAAATACTGCGCCATTGTTGTCACTAAATTCTAATTTTACAACAGCTGCTTATAGTGCGGAGATTAGTTTTAATATGTTGGTAGAAAAAATTTTAGCAAGTAGCTTTATTAAAAAAGTTTACGATAATTTAGCTATAAATGCTGGGTAATAGATTGTTTAGTTTGGCAAAAAAAATATTTTTTTATGCAATTAATATTGTGTTAATTGGATTGATTTTAATCTTGATGGTAGGTTACTTAAATAAATTTCAACAAAAATATCCAACAACTAGATTGAAATTATCCGGGCAATTCAATTATATTGCTACAAAAGACATAGAATCCAGGTTGGCAAATTTATTAAAAAATAATTTATGGTCAATAAATGTGAATACCGTAAAAGAATTAATGTATAATAATCCGTGGGTAAATTTTGTTTTTGTTAAAAAACAGTGGCCAGATATATTGCAAGTGGAGATATTGCAACACAACCCAATTGCTGGTTGGAATGATAAATTTTTTTTAACACTAACTGGAAAAGTCTTGTATTCAACCAATGAAAATAATGATATTGTTAAAAATCTAAATTTACCAAAATTTTACGGACCAAGCGGGCAAGAAAATTTATTAATTGATGCTTATCTGATATTGTTAGAAAAGTTGGTTCCTATTGGGCTTAATGTGTCCAAAATAGAACTTACTAAAGAGCAAGGAATAGAGGTGACGTTAAATAATAATATTATTTTAAAGTTGGGAACTTTTGATTTGCCTGATAGAATAGCCAGATTTGTTATGGCTTATAAAAAAAAATTGCATCTAAGTATTAGCGATATTTCTTACATTGATCTACGTTATACTAATGGTGTAGCAGTTTCTTTAGTATCTAGGGATGGTAATATTGAAGAATAGAAGAATATAGATTGCATATTAATTTATTTTAAAGGTGTTGGCTAACTTATGACCAAAAAAGATAATAGTTTAGTTGTTGGATTAGATATTGGTACTTCAAAAGTTGTAGCTGTTGTTGCAGATACTTCTGTTGATAATCAAATTGAAATTTTAGGCGTAGGGATGTGTCCATCTACCGGGATGCGTAAAGGCATCATTGTTAATGTTGACGCAACAGTAAATGCGATTGCTCGTGCGATAGAAGAAGCTGAGCTGATGGCTGGTTGCCAAATTCATTCTGTATATGCGGGTATTGTAGGTAATCATTTGCGTGGTATTAATTCCCATGGAATGGTGGCAGTTGCTAATAGAGAAATTACGGCTTTAGATGTGGAAAATGTTATTGAGGCCGCTCGTGCTGTGGCTATCCCGACTGATCAAAAGATTTTACATATCTTACCTCAAGAGTTTATAGTAGATAATCAGTCAGGGATAACCGATCCTGTTGGTATGACAGGTGTTCGTTTAGAAACTAAAGTTCATATTGTGACAGGTTCTGTTAGTGTGGCACAAAATATTATCAATTCTATTCGTAAATGTGGTTTAGAAGTTGATGATATTGTTCTGGAACAATTAGCTTCTAGCTATGCGGTGTTATCCCCAGATGAAAAACACCTAGGGGTATGTATGATAGATATTGGTGGGGGTACCACTGATGTTGCAGTTTTTATTAACGGATCTATTTGTCATACTGTAGTATTACCTGTGGCTGGCGATCAAGTTAGTAACGATATAACAGTAGCTTTCAGAATTCCAATTAAACAAGCAGAAGAAATTAAAATTAAACATTCGGTTGCTATGTGTGAATTATCCGATCCTAATTATAAAATTCAGGTTACATCAGTTGGTCAACACGGTACATTTGAAATTACTCAACATCACTTAGCACAAGTAATTGAACCACGTTATGAAGAATTATTGTATTTAGTAAAAGAAGAATTACATAAAGTTGGGTTAATAAATTCCTTGGTTGCTGGTATAGTTATAACTGGTGGTAGCTCTAAGATACCTGGAATTATTGAGCTAGCAGAACGCATATTTGGATTACCAGTAAGACAAGGGGTGCCGAATAATGTTATTGGTAATCCTGAAATAATTAACAATCCTATTTTTGCGACCGGGATAGGATTACTTTACAGCAAAAAAGAAAAACAACGTTCTAAAAGAAGTTATGCGAGTTCAGCTGTTAGCGGAGTATTATCTCGCATGAAAGAATGGTTTCAGATAAATTTTTAAATTTTTCATAACTAATATTATATTAGGGAAATTTTAAAGATAATTTACATTGGGGAGATGCATAAATGTTTGAATTAATAGATAGCTGTCCGGACAAAGCGGTTATCAAGGTCATTGGAGTTGGTGGCGGTGGTGGTAATGCTGTTGAGTATATGTTACGGTCAAAAAAAATTGAGCAAGTAGAGTTTTTTAATGCTAATACCGATGCTTTAGTGTTAAAACAATCTGCAGCACGTATTTTGCAGTTGGGTGCTAAAACCACTAGAGGGTTGGGTGCAGGGGCTGATCCAGAAGTTGGTAAATTAAGTGCTGAAGAAGATAGCAATAAAATTAAAGAAGTATTAGAAGGTGCAGACATATTGTTTATAACAGCTGGTATGGGTGGCGGTACTGGTACTGGTGGGGCACCAATTGTTGCCCAGATTGCCAAAGAAATGGGGATCTTAACAGTAGCTGTCGTCACTAAACCTTTTCCGTTTGAAGGCAAAAAGAGAATGCAAATTGCTGAACAAGGTATAGAGAATTTATCAAAAGTTGTAGATTCTTTAATTACTATCCCTAATTCCAGATTGTTAACGGTGTTAGGCAAGGGAGTTACTTTGTTGGATGCCTTTAAAGCAGTTAATGACGTATTATTAAGTGCGGTTCAGGGAATTGCTGAATTAATAACTAAACCAGGGTTGATAAATGTTGATTTTGCTGATGTAAGAACCGTGATGTCAGAAATGGGCTTAGCCATGATGGGGACAGGGGTTGCAAGGGGTGATAATCGTGCTAGAAAAGCAGCCGAAGCTGCCATTTCCAGTCCATTACTAGATAATATTAGTTTGCATGGTGCTAAAGGAGTTTTAGTTAATATTACTGGTGGTAATAGTTTGTCTATTTCTGAATTTGAAGAAGTTGGTGAAGTAGTTAAAAGTTTAACAGCAGAAGATGCAACAGTTATTGTTGGAACTGTTATAGATAATCAAATGGATGATGAATTAAGAGTAACATTGGTGGCGACCGGTTTAGAGCCTAATTATACTAATCTTGGTGTGGCTAATAGTGTGGTTAATAATAGTATTAATTTACAGCAAAATTTTAATTACCCTATTAGGGAAAATAGTAATAGAGAAATTAAAGATAACATTAACAATAGAGAGCAGTTTAATCAAATGGCCTTTAATTATGCTGATCAAGATGTATCTAACTTGCCAAATAAAGAAAAATTCAATAAAAAATGGGAAAACATGAGTGCCACAGTTTTGGGGTCTAACAGTAGTTTAGGTGCTAATAGTACTTTGGATCAAAATATGGATTACTTAGATATTCCAGCATTTTTACGTAGGCAATCCGATTAAAAGAATAGTTAATGGCGTATTATAATGAATCAAAGAACTTTAAGGCACTCTATCCACGCAATTGGTGTCGGGTTACATAGTGGTGAAGATATTTTTTTAACCCTAAAACCAGCTGAAATTAATACTGGTATTTTGTTTAAAAGGGTAGACTTAGATCCGGTAGTTAATATTCAGGCTAGTCTTGCTAATGTTATAGATACTCAACTTTCTACCAGTATTGGAGTAGGTGGTTGTCAAATTGCAACAGTAGAACACTTGTTGTCAGCCTTTGCAGGTCTTGGTATAGATAATGCAATAGTTGAAGTTAATGGTTCAGAGGTCCCAATAATGGATGGTAGTGCAGGACCTTTTGTATTTTTATTACAATCTGCAGGAATCGTTGAACAAGATGCCCCCAAAGAATTCATAGTTGTTAAAAAAACAATTAGGGTTAAAGATTACGATAAATGGGCTCAATTAGATCCGTTTAATGGATTTTTGGTATCTTTAGAGTTAGATTTTGTTCATCCAGTATTTAAAAAATCTAATTTAGCTGCAAGTTTAGATTTTTCTAGTATTTCTTATGTTAAAGAAGTATCTAGGGCTAGAACTTTTGGCTTTGTTAGTGATTATGAGTGGCTTAAAGCTAATAATTTAGCTTTAGGTGGTAGCTTAGATAATGCTATAGTGTTGGATGAACATAAAGTAATTAATGAAGATGGTTTGCGTTACGAAAACGAGTTTGTAAAGCATAAAATTTTGGATGCTATAGGTGATTTATATTTACTGGGAAGAAGTTTAATAGGTAAATTTTCTGGATTTAAGTCGGGTCATTTTTTAAATAATTTATTGCTCAAAGAGCTGTTGAAAGATACAAGTGCATGGGAAATAGTCACTTTTAGTAATCAAGAGTTTGTTCCAATTACATATTTGCCTACTAAAGTAGTCGGTGATAATCATAAAGCAATTATTGAATAAAATATGATTTTTAATATAACAAATTAATTTTTTATCGCAAGTTACCATTGTAGGAAATTTAATGACAGAACTGATTAGTATTAATATCGAAGAAGAATTAAAACAATCTTACTTGGATTACGCAATGAGCGTGATAGTGGGGCGAGCATTGCCTGACGTGAGAGATGGTTTAAAGCCTGTTCATCGTCGTATATTATATGCAATGCATGAACTAAATAACGATTGGAATAAGCCCTATAAAAAATCTGCTAGGGTGGTTGGTGATGTTATAGGTAAATATCACCCTCATGGTGATGTAGCAATTTATGATGCCATAGTTCGTATGGCTCAAAGTTTTTCCCTAAGGCATATGCTAATTGACGGTCAGGGAAATTTCGGATCGATAGATGGTGACTCTCCAGCTGCAATGCGTTATACCGAAATTCGCATGGCAAAAATTACTCATGAATTATTGGCTGATTTAGAAAAAGAAACAGTCAATTTTGTGCCAAACTATGATGATACCGAATTTTTGCCAGAAGTATTGCCAACAAAGATACCTAATTTATTAATTAATGGCACCTCTGGCATTGCAGTTGGCATGGCAACTAATATTCCGCCACATAATTTAGGTGAAATAATAGAAGGATGTTTACAGATCATAAATAATCCGTCAATTAGTATTGATGAATTAATGAAATATATTAAAGGTCCTGATTTTCCAACAGCCGGGATTATTAATGGCAAAGCTGGAATTATAGAAGCATATAAAACCGGCAAAGGTAAAATTTATATGCGTGGTAGATTAAATATAGAAACTAATGAATCTACCGGTCGTCAAGCAATAATTATTTATCAATTACCATATCAAGTTAATAAAGCTAGGCTAGTTGAGAAAATTGCAGAATTAGTAAAAGAAAAACGATTAGAAGGAATATCTAACTTACGTGATGAATCTGATAAAGATGGGATGAGAATTGTAATAGAGCTTAAAAGAGGTGAATCAACCGATATAATTGTTAACAATTTGTATTCTCTAACTCAATTACAGTGTGTTTTCGGTATAAACATGGTAGCACTGGTTGGTAATCAGCCTCGAATTTTAAATTTGAAAATGATTTTAGAATGTTTTATTCAGCATCGCAAAGAAGTAGTGTTGCGCCGTACTGAGTATGAATTAAAAACGTCCAGAGAAAAAGCACATATATTAGAAGGTTTAGCTGTTGCGATTGCTAATATTGATACAATTATTAAATTAATAAAAACTGCTAAAAATGCGATAGATGCCAAAGAAGCTTTGATCAATAATTTGTGGCAAGCAGGGCCTGTTGCTAACATGTTATCACTATCTGGTGTAGATTTATGCCGCCCCATGGATATAGAAAAAATTTACGGGTTGCAATTGCTATCCGGTAATTATCGTTTATCCTCTATGCAAGCACAGGCAATTTTAGATTTAAGATTACATAGATTAACTGGCCTAGAGCAAGATAAAATACTTGCAGACTATAAAGAATTAATTGAAAAAATTAAAGAATATTTAAGCATCTTGCAAAGTACTGACAAATTAATGGCAGTGATTACCGAAGAATTGCGGGTAGTAAAAGGACAGTTTTTTGATAATAGGCGTACAGAAATTATATCTTTGCATCAAGATCTCTCGATTGAAGATTTAATCTCTGATGAAAATGTGGTAGTCACTTTGTCTAAAAGTGGTTATGTAAAATCTCAGCCAATAAATTTGTATCAAGCGCAACACCGTGGCGGCAAAGGCAAAATGGCAGCAGCGGTTAAAGACGAAGATTTTATTTGTAAATTATTAATAGCTAGCATGCACGATACCTTACTATGCTTCTCTAATCTTGGTAAGGTATACTGGTTAAAAGTTCATCAAATACCAGTTGCCAGCCGCATATCAAAAGGTAAACCTATTGTTAATTTGTTAAATCTACACGGTCATGAACAAATTAGTGCCATTTTACCAATTAAAAATTTTGAAACCACACAATTTATATTTATGGCAACTCAACATGGCACGGTAAAAAAAGTTCCATTAAATTTATTTCAGCGTCCACGAAATTCAGGATTGATTGCTATTGATTTGGCTGAAAATGATTATCTAATTGGGGTAGAATTAATTGGGGATGATGGGGATGTTATTTTATCTTCTGATGCGGGTAAAGCTGTTAGATTTAGAAGCGGACAAATACGTTCTATGGGCAGGTCGGCCAAAGGCGTGCGTGGTATTCGCTTAAAACCAGAGCAAAAACTCATTTCTTTGATTGTACTTAAAGAAGGAGGTACGATTTTAACTGCGACCAAAAATGGATTTGGCAAAAGAACGGACGTTGCAGAATTTCCGATTGTTGGACGTGGTGGGCAAGGAGTTAAAGCCATCCAAGCTAATACTCGTAATGGCCGTGTAATTGGTGCATTACAGGCATTTGATAATGATGAATTAATGTTAATTACAGATCAAGGTACTTTGGCGAGAATTAGAGTAAAAGAAATATCTATTATTAGCCGTAATACTAAAGGTGTGAGATTGATTAATTTATCTAATTCTGAAATTTTAATTGGCATGCAGCGAATAGACGAAGTTGATAATATTATTTCTAATACAGTAGATATGGGATCGGAAGATCAACCCGTAACTAGTAAAAACAATAATCAAGAGTTTGATTGTGATTAACAGATTGCTAAAGATTAATTATTTGATAATAAGTGGGGTTATTATGTTATATAGTAGTGGTTTGTTTGCCGAAAATATAATTTTCCCAGCATTTAGTCAAATATCGATTAATAAATTAGAGAGCGATGTCGATAAAAGTATTCTTAATTATAAATCAGTTGTCAATCAGATTTCTAATAATACAGATATACAGATAAATTGGGAACAACTTGTTCAGCCTATAGAAGACGCATCGGCAGAATTAGAAAAAATTATTAATATAATTTCTCATCTTAATTCAGTTAAAGATAGCCCTGAGTTGCGTACAGTATATACTAATATTTTGCCAAAATTATCTGACTTAAGTGCGGAATTTTTGCAAAACCAAGCGTTACAACAGAAAATTTTACAATTGAAAAATTCTGCTATTTTTGCCTCTCTTGATATCTCTCAACAAAAAATCATAGACAATTTATTATTAGATTTTAAGTTGGCTGGAGTCAATTTATCTGTAGATGCTAAATCAAGATATAAGAAAATTACAGCAAAACTTAGTGAATTATCTAATGAGTTTTCTAAGAATGTGTTAGATGCGACCCAAAGCTGGAATTATCATATAAAATTCAATAATAAACATAAATTAAATGGATTACCAAAACATTTTATAGAATTAGCTAAACAAACTGCAATTAAACACGGATTCAAAAATGAATGGTTGTTAACTTTAGATTTGCCATGTGTAGATGTTGTGCTGCGTCATGCATCAAATCGTGCTATTAGAAAAATGATATATAAAGCAAATGTTACTAAAGCCTCGGATCAATGTGATATCAAAAAAAATAAATTTGATAATACTAAAGTGATGCAAGCTATTGTTACTTTGCGGGCAGAATTAGCATTATTATTAGGGTTTAAAAATTATAGCGAATATTCTTTATCTCATAAAATGGCTAAATCAACCATGCAAGTAGTTAATTTTTTAGATGAATTAGCGGTAAATAGTGTGCCAATTGCTAAACGAGAGTTTTCAGCATTAGAAAAATTTGCCAAAACTCAAGATGGTTTAACAAAACTTGAGCCTTGGGATGTCGCTTATTACGCGGAAAAATATAAAGAAACATTGTTTAATTTATCTGAAGAAGAATTGCGTAATTATTTTCAGTTAAAGCATGTTTTGCCTGGGATATTTAAATTAGCTAATACTTTATACGGCATTACTGTGCAAGAGGTTACTAATGTTGATACTTGGGATCCAAATGTTCAATTGTATAAAGTTACCGATCAATCTAATAATTTGCGAGGATACTTTTATACCGATTTATATGTTAGAGAAAATAAACAGTCTGGCGCATGGATGGCTAATTGTTTATCAAGACATAAGTGGCAAAATGGTACACTGCAGCACCCAGTTGCTTTTTTGGTAACTAATTTTACTAAGCCCACAACCGATACTGCATTATTATATCATAATGAATTAATTACTTTGTTGCACGAATTTGGTCATGTTTTGCACCATATTTTAACTAAAGTTAATTATATTAGTGTCGCTGGATGTAATGGAGTATCTTGGGATGCGGTAGAGTTGCCAAGTCAATTTATGGAAAAGTGGGGAGATGATTGGCAATTTCTGCAAGATATATCTTCCCATAAAGATACTCAAGAAAAAATTTCTAAAAAAATATTTGATAGCATAATTGGTATTAAGAATTATCAAGCTGGCATGTTTATGGCAAGACAATTAGAATTTGGCATATTTGATTTTAATTTACATATGTGGACTCCTAGTGCTACAAGCTTGGAGCCTAATATTCAAAAATTCTTAGATGAGGCTAGATCTAAAGTAACGGTCGTGCCAATAGCTTCTTTTAATAGATTTCAGCATGGGTTTTCTCACATTTTTGCAGGTGGCTATGCTGCTGGTTACTATAGTTATAATTGGGCAGAAGTTTTAGCTAGCGATGCTTTTATGGCTTTTAATGATCCAAAAACTATATCTAATTTGGCTATAAGGTCTGAATTAGGCTCTTCATTTTTAAAAAATATTTTGGAAATGGGAGGATCTCGTGATGCTATAGATTTATATGTTGCATTTCGTGGTAAAGAGCCAAGTATTCAATCTCTGTTAGAGTATAAGGGGCTAAAGTAGTAAAACTACTATGTAGAAAAACACTACCTAAGACCAGAACCATCTTTTTTAGCAGCCTCGATATGTTCTTTGAGCTTGCTAGCCCCAGCCGTTGCCATACCCTCAACAGGAGCTATACCTTGTTTAGTGCCCTGATCAAAGCTTTGTTGAGTTTCTTTAATTGAAGATATATCGGTTTGTTCTCCACTAATACCAATCCAACGTAAAATTTTATCTGGTAATTGATAAATAAGTCCATAACATTTATTTACTAATGTCACTATAAAGCCACTATATAAAATTAACATCACTATCCAAGCAAACATAGTAGTTCCAGTTTGTGACTGTAATGTTGCGAAACTGAATTTAAAACCCATATTTACCATGTTAATAACAGTACTGTATAGTTTGGCTGCAATAATTAACCCAATAACCATTAATACTGGCCTTAAAAAAACATTAGCAATAATTCCCAATGCGGGTGCTACTTTTCCTAATTCATCTTGTGACGGGCTAATAAAACCTAAAGCTACTATCGGAGCTGCAACTATTGCCTCAATAACCAATAAAAACCATCCTAATGCTGTAACTATAAACATCATATATGGGACCATAGGCATATAGATTGCAAAGCTAGCGCCGATTGTCCAAATAATTCCACCAAAAACTAAAATTGGCGGTAATAAAGTAATTATGGTGCTTAATACATCTTGCGTTGGAGTGCCCATAAATTGGTGCGCTAAAGCATTAGATACCATCGAACTCATTATAATGCCGATCCAAAAACTTTCTGAAGTTTCCATTAATTTTACTCCAAAGATAGCTTGAGATAATAATGGATCATCATGATTGTTAAATAAGTATTCTTGCATTC
The DNA here is from genome assembly GCA_002422785.1 of Francisellaceae bacterium UBA6186. Classification (GTDB taxonomy): domain Bacteria; phylum Pseudomonadota; class Gammaproteobacteria; order UBA6186; family Azoamicaceae; genus UBA6186. The sequence goes on along the minus strand of DITK01000004.1, from coordinate 31,051 downwards.
CTTCTAAAGTGGTTTCATTTAAATTTAAAAAATTTTTAAAACTATCTTTAACCTTATTATATTCTGGGTTGTTTAATAATATATCTATTTTATTACGCAGATTGGTAGGAATAAATTTGATCTCTTTATCGTCGTGTTTATTTGATCTTTTATATAGACTGTCGGTGATTGCTAATTCTGTAGTTGGTTTAAATAAATTAGAAATTGCTTTATGATTATCAGCCAGAGCTTTTTTATATGGATTTATGGCTGCTGCGGTAACATCAATAGCTGCGTGAGTTAGTGTTTGTTTTAATGCTTCATCAGAATATGTTAGTAGTGATTCTGTTACGATTATTTCTTCTGTAGCTGTAGTTAGTAAATTTTTTAATGATCCTTGGCTAAGCAAATAATAATAAGATCCAGCAGTAAGCCAACCAAAAGATTTGCCTTGATTAATTACAGTATCAGAAATAGATTGTTTATCTATTATCATTGGCTTACCAACCCAACCCATGGCAGTTTGTTTATTTAATCCCGACATAGCAAGTTGGTATTCTTTGACAGGTGCGTATAATGCACCTGGTTGATTAATATTATGTGGTAACATAATGCTGTCATTTAGTTGATAGGTTACGTCTGCTATTTGCTTAGCTATACGCTGAATATCTGTAATCATTTTATATATTGTTGTTAATTTAATTTGGTAAGCTCGGTCTATTATGTCTGCTTTGTTTTCATCAGTTAAAGGTATGGTCCTGTCGTTTGGTCCGATTAAATCTTCATCAGACAAAGAAGAGGTAATTTTTATTGCGCCACAAAGATTTTTGTTGTTTACATCATCTTTTATCCCGAATGTTATTACTATAGGTTCCTGAATTGGTTTAGCTGGTGGGTCGTAATAATATTGTAATAGTTTCGTATCTCTATCAGGATAATTAAGAGGTATTTTTTTGTTAATTATTTCTACGCATACTAAAGAATTAAATAAATCTTTGGCAAGAGCTGTGCCTTGTTTGGATAAATCAGTCATATTTTTTCTATTAATTTCACTGGTTTGGGTAGCAGTTATGCCTTGCGATAGGTTGTTGATCACAAAATCCCATATGGTATTTGCCGCACCAATTCCATTTAATACTACCCACATTATTATTACCTGCAATGACGAATAGCCAGAACCAGGCACTGGCGCTAATAGCAATAATCCAATAGCAGAACGTAAAGGTATCCACACAGAAGACCATTTTTTGCCCATAACTTGTCCTTCTTGGGCAGTATTTATCGTAGAAATTATACTGACATAAGATAATATGAAAATTGCCACAGTTAAAATAAAGCCATTAAAAATTTGGAATAAATTACTTAAAAATTGGTTGGAGTTGATTTGTTGGTTTAAAGAAAGATTGCCAATTTTATTACCAAATATCATGGTAAGGTATTCGACCGATTTATCTGAGCTTACCGGATCGAATATTCCAGCGTTAGCCTCTAATGGTAATGTTGTGAATACGAATAATATGGTTAACAGATATAAAAAAGTAGTTAATTTTTTTGAGAGTTGCATCTACTTTACCAAATTATCTTAAGTAATAAACTTAGTATCGTATTCTTATTAATATGATTTTACAATATTGAATTTTATATTAGTTATTTTTAGGTTTGATTGTTTTGCCAGTTAACTTTGTGGCGGGCAGTGGTAGTTGGTTTTGCCACCGCCGCTTGGTTGAATTAGAGATATTTATTGTTCATGAGTGTTGGTAGTTGCTGGAGGGGTATGTCGTTCATGTTGAACTTCTCTATGCTCTTTTCTTTGTTCGGCCCCCCTGTCTTCCCATCTTTCCATCCTTTCTTTACGATATCTTTCTTTACGGTGTTCTTTGCGATGTTCTTTACGTTGTTTTTTTTCTGCGGCACGTTTAGCGCGAATATTTTCTTGTTTGTTTTTTAATGTTTTACTATTTGGTTTGGTAGGTGGTGTTTGAGGGGCTATAATAGCCGGACTAGTTGCATCGGTTTCTGCGTATAAATCAAAAGCTTGGCTAGATGTACTTAACATTAACCCAGCACTAATTACAAATATTCCTAATCTAGGTTTATTAGTCATATTATTATTCCTTAATTATTGCTTTAAACATTATTTTTCTTAAATTATATTTAGTATAAATATAATTATAGTTTAAATTTTAAAATCAAGTAATCAAGATGAATATTTGGGTGTAATTAATCTAAGTAAAACCCCAGTTAGAAATACTGAGGTTTTATATAGACAAATTATAACAATGTTAGAAATTATTTATTAACTGGAGGTTCGACAGCAGGATACATTTTAGGGTCATTATTTTGTTGTTGGCTTAAAGCTTTTATTTTTTCCGCTAATTCCCGCATTTTTTCTTTTTCAGCTTCTGTTGGTTGGGAAGCATTAGGATCCATTGCAGCATCAGTTGTGACAACTTGGTCAGATCCCGGCAGAGCAGTATTTGGCTCTGAAGAAGATATGCTGGCATTGCCAGAAGAAGTAGGAAGAGGAGGCGTAGGAATATTACTGGCAGCATGAATTGTAGAGGTTAGTAGTAATCCTGCACCGATTGCAACTAATGCTAAGGTAGGTTTATTGATCATGGCTTCATTCCTTATTACTTTATGTTTAATTAATTTAAAATTCTTATAAACATATAAATGATATAAGTCAAGTATAGGTTATATGTACAGTTTATGTAAAAAATTGTATTATTTTTTACTCGATGTTTCTTTGCTTTTTTCTGGTTCTTTGTCTGTCAATTTTCCTTTCAATGTTTCTAGCCAAGTTGGTTTTGGTTTATTAGCATCAGCTGTTACTTTAGGTTTTTTCATATATTTTTGATTAGGAGTGTTAGCTTCCAGGTCTTTCACGACAGGCTCGGCTACTTTAGGCGCAACATCAGTAGTTGGCGACTCATCGTTTGTTGTGCTGATAGTTGGAATAGTGGTGGCAGGTGGTGTAGTACTAGTTGCATCATCTGTTGCATATAGTGGAGAATTTAATAACATCCCAGCACCTATTGTAATTAATCCCATAGTAATTTTTTTAATCATGACTTTATTCCTTAATTTAATTATATAGTTAAATATTATATTTAAATTCACAGACATACTATCAGAAGTATAGGACATATTTTTTATCTCAAATACTAATTTGTCTCGTTAAGTCCTTGTATAGTTGTTGCGCACAGTTTAAAAAATCATTTTTTTTAAAAAATAATTGTAATCTAGATCCTTCAAGTTGTTTCCAGAGGACGGCAGAACGGATCCCAGCTAACAACAAAGCACGAGTTTTATTGGCTATATTAGGGTTGGTCAGATGAATTTGTGAGCCGGTAATTTGAATTCTAAAAGTAAATGTACTTAGTGTGTCTATATAAATACTAGCTAAATTCGCAATTACATTATCATGAGTCAAAGAAAACAAATTAGATTGTAAGTGAGCTCTGTTGATCCCAGATCTTACTATTTTTATTAAATCTGCACGTTTTGTTAATTTTTTTTCTAAGTAGAGCAAAGAAAATACATATCTAGCTATTTCCATATCTTTTTTGTTAGATTTATTAAAGAAATTAATTAATGATTCGAATCCAAGCGATAAATGGTTTAAATTTTCATATATGTCTATTACTGAGGTCGAATTCACTTTTAATAAACTATATATTGATGTTGTGAATGCCGGTTGATCACATTTACCCGTCCAAGCTAATTGTTTGATTAATGCAGATGCTTGAAATATACCAGCTAATGCGATTGTTTTGTTAGTATATTTAAGATCGTATGAGTTATTACTTTTAAATTGCTTGTTCAATAATGGCCCCACCTAAACAGTTATTTCCCTGATAAAAAACTATATATTGACCTGGACTGATAGCACGTTGAGCATTTTCAAATGTCACTAACAATTCAGAATTATCTTCACTAACATTAATAATTTTAACATGACATGGTTGAGATGCTTGCCTATAACGTATTTTAGCCTGGCAAACAAAAGCATCTAATGTTTTAGTGTGGTTGGTATTTATCCAATGACTTTTTAGGGCTCGTAATTGTTTGGCAAATAATTTAGGGTGTTGTTTACCCTTTGCTACTATTAATTGATTATTATTAAGATTTTTATCAACTACGTACCAAGGCTCGTCTATGTGATGATATTTATTTTTACCACCAATTTTTAATCCTTTACGTTGACCAATTGTATAGTACATTAAGCCATCATGAGTTCCTATAAATTCACCAGATTCTGTCACAATTTTCCCAGATTTGTTAGGTAAATATTTTTCTAAAAAATTTTTAAATTTACGTTCGCCTATAAAGCAAATCCCAGTACTGTCTTTTTTATTATAATTATTTAGCCCAGCGTCCTTTGCTATCTTTCTAACATCAGACTTATTTAATTCTCCAAGGGGAAATAAGCAGTTACTTAATTGTTGTTGTGTTAATGCATGCAAAAAATAGCTTTGATCTTTATTTTGATCTAAGGCTGTCAGTAAATAATTACTATTGTTGTTTTTATCAATTCTAGCGTAGTGACCAGTTGCCACTAAGTCAGCATTTAGTTGCTTAGCATAGTCTATGAACACTTTAAATTTAATCTCTTTATTGCAAAGTATATCAGGATTTGGAGTTCTACCGGCTTGATATTCTTGGAGAAATATATTAAATACCTTATCCCAGTATTCGGAAGCAAAGTTAACTTTGTGCAAATTAATATTTAATTTATCACATACTTGTTGAGCGTCGAGCAAATCTTGTGTAGCATTACAATAATTACTGGTTGGGTTGTCATCTTCTTCCCAATTTTTCATAAATACCCCGGTTACTGAAAATCCTTGTTGTTGCAACAAAAGTGCAGCAACTGAAGAATCCACCCCACCAGACATACCTACTACTACCGATTGACTATTCATAAACGCATATTAAAATAAATTATAATAACAATATTATTGCTATTCTTCTAGATCTGGCGGTTCCGATTCTATAGTATTTATGGGGCTGTCTCGATGTTCGGGGTGGATAACCTCGGATTTGTAATCGGATAGGTCTTCTTTTGATAGTTCATATGCACCAGACCAATCTTCTGGTTCTGCTACTTGTATAACCCTGGATTCTTTCCAGTTATCTAGTTCTAATTCTCCTATTTGGCCGTCAAAATATTGAATTTCTATAAGATTTTCGTCGTTATCTATAGCTACTATTTCAAAAATTTCATCTGATAATTCTTTATCTCGATACCAATTTCCAATAATAGGTTCACAGTAATTGTGCTTCATAATAATCACCTGTTTTATATTTTTACCATATTTTTGTTATTTATTAGTAAATATAAGCTATAACTTAAAATAAATGCATGTATATGCAAACAATATGCGTTTAGATCTAACGGGAGAAATTAAAATCATGTTAAATATATTAACAACTATATTAATTATCATAGTTGGTATATTTTTTATTTTAGGTGTTTTAGCGGCGAGGGGTACGGTATATATTTGGTTGTTATTTTGTTCAATATGTACCATAGTTTTGCAGCTTACGGAGCAAATTTCTATTCCAACCAGTGTAATATTATGGTTAATTATTTTTTTATGTTTATTTTTATGTCACAAAAATATCAGACAAAGGCTATTCTCGTATAACATTTTACAATATTTAAAAAATAAATTACCAAATGTTAATGATATAGAAAACTTAACAATAGCTGCGGTTAATCCTTGGTTTGAGAGTGATATTTTAAATGGACATTTAAATTGGAGCACTTTGTTACAGGGTGATAATTTAGAACTTAGTGCAAGGGAGCACATGTTTCTAAATAATCAAGTAGATACATTATGTAACATGTTAAATGATTGTGATGTAATAAAAAATAAATTATATTTTTCTCCACAAATTCTAGAGTATTTAAAGCAACACAGATTTTTATCTATGGTGATTCCAGTGGAATATGGTGGTTTAGGTTTTTCTGCATTTGCTATTTCAGAGATTATACAAAAAATTGCAACCAAAAGTGTAGGGGCTGCTATTAATATTGCGGTTCCCAATGCTCTTGGTCCTCAGGAATTATTATTAAAATATGGCACTAAACTACAAAAAGACGAGTATTTGCCACAACTTGCGTCGGGCTATCACATACCGGCATGTGCAGCAACTTCTCATGCTATCGATAAAGATGTAAATTTAATGTCTGACAATGGTGTTATTTGTCGAGGTAAATATCAAGATCAAGAAATACTAGGGGTAATGCTGAACTGGGATAAGTGTTATGTAACATTGGGTCCGATTGCGACATTAATATCTGTAATTGTTAGATTGTATGATCCACATAATTTACTTAATGGTATTAAAAAAGATCTTGGTTTGACAGTGTTTTTGATACCGGCGAATTTCATTGGTATTACCAACAAGACTAAATATTTGTCTCTTAATCCAACATTGATTATGGGGCCTGTAACGGGAAAAGATGTTTTTGTACCATTAGAGTTTATTATTGGTGGTAAAGATATGATAGGTCTAGGTGATCAAATGTTAAGTTATTGTTTAGCTGTTTCTAGGGGCATTTCTTTGACCTCGATAGGTGCTGCAATCAGTAAATTGATCTTTAAGAATATAAGTGCTTATTCTGTAATTAGTAAAAAATTTGGATTACCTATAATAGATTTTAATGGCACAGATAGTGGTATAGCTAAAATATTTGGTTATTCTTACATGATAGAATCAATGCGGTTGTTAACCTTAACTGCTTTTGAGAAAGGCTATAATTCGGGGGTACTAAATGCCATCTCTAAGTGTTGTATCACCGATCTTGGTAGAGAAATGATTAATATTGTTATGGATATTAATGGCGGAAAAGCTAGTGTTTTGGCTTCTGATAATTATTTATCTGAAATATATCAAAATATTCCTATGACTATTATTATGGATGGCTCAAATAATTTACTTAAAAATAAGATGATTTTTCAAAGTGCTATAATTAAATGCCACCCATTTTTAGGTCCTACCATCGAAGCATTACAATCTTTTGATGTTAAATTATTTGATCAACATTTTTTTAATTATATTTCTTATGTGCTTAGTAACTTTGCTAAAATGATTTTGCATGCATGTTCTAACAAGATATTTTGTGTTTTTGGCAAACATTCGGGGATAAGTAAAGATTTTATCTCTTCCGTTAAAGAATTAAATTTTTTTAGTATGGTATTGTCGTGTCTTGTGGAAATATCTTTTTTGCAATATGGATTGTTACCAACAGAAAATGCAAGAGTGTGGGCTAGGTTAACAAATATTTTGAGCTATATATCTATGGGCTGTGCGGTTATTAAATACCATAGTAAAAATATTAATGATCCAGATGAAAATATTATTGTTGAGTGGTGTATAAAAAAATGTTTCCATGAAATTCAGCATGGTATATTTAAGTTGTTACAAAATTTTTCTAATCAATTTTTAGCTAAAATATTAGGCATGATAATTTTTCCATTTGGTAAAAAGTATACATCCCCAGATGATGCTTTAGAATATCAGATAAGCAACATTATGCTCAAAAACACTGAGCTAAGAAGTAAATTAATTAATAAATGCTACATCTCATCTGATGATAATTTAGAAGTTGCATTTAAAAAAATATTAAACACTGCACCTTTATATAAAAAAATTGATTTAGCAGAAAAGACAGGTATTATTTCTAAAAATAGCGATTTGAATATTACACTTAATTTGGCTATGAAAGAAAAAATTTTAACAGAATTAGAAGTAAATTTAATACAAGAAGCAGAAGTTGCAGCTAATGTTGCGTTTAATGCGGCACTACATGTTGATGAATGTAGTATCAATAGCTTATAAAATTATTTTTAAATTAATTTTATATAACCTATTGACTTACTAATAGGTGTTATGGCCAAATAGGAATTATTAGTAAGTCAACAATTAACAGTTTAAGGGATATTAATTATGCCACGGAAAACCGATAAAAGAGTACGATTAATAGAAGCAGCAATGATTTTAATACATCAGCAAAGTTTTAATTTAACAACCTTAGCTGATATAGCTCACAAAGCCGATGTTCCTCTTGGTAATGTTTATTATTATTTCAAGAAAAAAGAAGATATTGGTGAGGCAGTTATAGAAAAACTAGCAGCCATATACAGCGAATTACTAAAACACTTAGAAAGTATAGCTATTACACCATTAGATCGCATGAAAGCACTTTTAAAGCACACTGTTTCAACTGAAAACCTAGAGCAAGTTGCAAGGTACGGTTGTCAAGTAGGTGGTTTGTGTGAAGAACTAAGTAAGCAAGGCGGCCCGCTGGCTGATAGTGCTGCTAAGTTGTTACATGATTTATTGCAGTGGTCAGAATCACAATTTAATTCTATGGGTTGTGGCTCAGAGTCGTCAAATTTTGCATTATCTTTTATTGCTAGTATTCAAGGTACATATTTGCTAACTCACACTTTTAAGGATCCACAATTTTCTATTCGCCAGACAGAAATGTTACTTGAATGGCTACATAAAATAAAATCTAAATATCAAGTAGCTACAGAAATTAGCCAAGAAGAAGCTTTTGCGTAATTTTTTGTTTTTGATTAAGGCTGCTCGTAAATATAAAAACATTATGTTATTAGAACAACGAGCAGTTTTGTTTAGTTTTTATAATCAATATGTAAAGTTTATATAATGTCCATATTAAATAATATTGTTAATTTTTGGCGTTCGGTTGCACCTCACCATTACTATATTATTACTTTTATTAAAATTGTAATTGTTTTTTTGTTTTCGGCTTTGCTAAATGTTTTATTCAATAAGTTTGTTAGGCATTTGCCTGATATTTATTCTAAGTATAACAAAAAATCAGACCGTACTTTTATTGGCGTGATAGTTACATCTATGCAAGAACCAATAACAGTACTTATATGGTTGATAACTATTATTGTTTCGGTCGAGTTGATTTATAAAAAATCACTTTATTCTGTTAAATTATTTTTGTTTGTCTTAATTATTGCGTGGTTATTATTTAGGGTTTTGCAACAAGTAGAAAGATATTTAATTCATTTTGTTTATCAAGGCGAACAAAAAGATTTAAGGCAACATAAAACAACTATTATCGCAGTTGCTCGTTTATTAAAAATTTTATTGGTAATTGTAGCTTCCTTGATAGGAATGCAGGCCTTAAATATCAATATTACAGGTATAGTGGCAATTGGTGGTGCCGGTACTATTGTTATTGGTATTGCAGCCCAACAATTATTGGCTAATTTTTTTGGCGGCATGATGATTTTTATGGATCGACAATTTATGGTTGGAGATACTATTAAATCGCCAAATCAAGAGATAGAGGGTACAGTAGAATATATTGGTTGGCGCTTAACTAAAATTAGAACTTTAGATGGTGCTCTATTATATGTGCCAAATTCAATATTTTTAACTATTAGCGTAGAAAATGCTTCTAAAAGACAAAATCGTCGTATTAAAGAAGTAATTCGTTTGAAATATAAAGATTTAAGAAAAGTTAATTTAGTATTAGATGATTTATCTAATATGTTAAAAAATCATCCAGAAATTGATAATACTAAAATGTGCTTTATAGGAATTAACCAATTTAACTATATGGCTGTTGATTGTTTATTGTGGTGTTTTATTAAATCTAAAGATCTAGAAGGTTATTTAAAAGCACAGCACGATATTTTATATAAAATTAATAGTATTTTAGCTATGCACGAAATAGAAATTGCATTTACATCGCTGGTGGATCCACATAAATAAACCTGCTTGGCTTTATATCATACAAAATTTAATTAACTACCCAAAATATTTGTTATCCAACATTATTTAATAATTGTTATATTATTAAATATAATTAAATATATAAAAGGATTTTTATATGATGGACCCAAAAATGATTGTCAAAGAAGCAGCTTTGGCACTAAGTATCTCGGAAAAGCAAGTAATAGCTAGACTGGAAGATTTGAAATTATCTTTTTATAAATCTAGCAATTTATCATATTTTGGCTATACATCTGCCAAAGACTTTTTTAGTTTAGATAAACAACCACAATCTATTGCTTTCCAAATTGTGAAGGGTGGCACTGGAAAAACATCTTTGGCATCAGCTTTTGCGATTAGAGCGAATTTATATGGATTAAAAGTTTTGTGTATTGATTTGGATCAACAAGGTAATTTAACTCATACTTTTAATGTCAATGCTGAAAATTATCCGGTGATGATTGATATTTTGGCTGAAGGATATTCATATGACCAAGCAATAACTAAAGTATACCCAGGGCTATATTTGTTAGCTAGCAGAATAGAAAACGCTTTAGTTGATGATGTGATCAAATTAAAAAAATTACCATTAGAAATCGTATACCGGGAACACTTTGCTAATTTAAAAAAACAATATGATTTGATTATAGTGGATTGCCCTCCTAATTTAGGTCAATCAGTTGCGGCAGTTACCTTGGCCGTAGATACTGTGGTATCGCCTGTCGTGCCAGAAAATTTTGCATTATCTGGGCTTAAAATTACTTGTAATGCCATTAAAGAATTAGAACAAAATTATGCAACTAATATTCAATTTAAAATTTTAGTTAATAAATATGATGCGCGTACTATTTTGTCTCAAGATGCGTTACATATGTTAAGTAAGCATCCGGTGTATTCTCAACATTTATTGCAAACTTATATTAGAACTTCACAAGAATTCCCTAATGCTATAGCTAAGGGTAAAACAATTTTCGATCAAGTTAAACCAAGCATTGCTAAATTAGATGTGGATAATTTGACTAGAGAGTTATTGCAGATTGGTAGCTTTGCTAAAACTAAAAATAAATTTTCAGCAAATAAGTCTTTGTATAATTTTCATTTGGAAGATAGTTTAGTGTGACATTATTAACATCCGGCACTTTTTGTTCTACCCAAGTAAAACCTATGTATACCTAGAAACCCTAAAAAAGCACATAGCAAAATTGCGGTAATATTGCTTTTTTGACTAATTTCATAACCTTTTCTTCTCGGAAAATATTATTAATGGAGCGAAAGCCGTAGCTATACCTAACAACATACATAGGCCTGTTTTGATTCTGCCAACGTATATCCGATGACTTCCAGGTAATATTGAGATCAATAGTAATGTGACTAAACGATACTTTGTTGATAGTTGTTGCATCTTTGTTTTATATGGGATGTAAAGCAGTAAGTCAAACTTAGTCTGTAAACTGCCCTTGACAAGACAACCTAAACATACCTATAGTGGTGGTAAGGAAGTGGATAAAAGTGGTATAAAGTGGAGGCAGTATTCTTTTGGTAAATTATTAACAATTAAGTTGTATAGATATATAAAAAATATTGATTTATTAACAAAATTATTTAATAAAATTATTTAGAGTCTTTTATGTTTAGAGGTATTAACACAGTAAGTTTAGATGATAAAGGTAGAATAGCTATACCTACCAGGTGTCGGGAAGTTTTAGATATTTCTAGTAGCCATGCTCAGCTAATTATAACTATAGACACAGAAGAGCGTTGCTTATTAATGTATCCATTAGTATTTTGGGAAAATATCGAAAAGAAAATTGAAAGTTTACCAAGCTTTAATTTTGCTGCTCGGCGTATCCAAAGGCTACTTATAGGGCATGCAACAGAGGTTTTATTAGATAATCAGGGAAGAATTTTGTTACCAGCAGAGCTTAGAGAATATGCTGGACTAAAAAAGCGTGCCGTTCTTGTTGGACAAGGGAAAAAAATTGAAATTTGGGATGCTAAAAATTGGACAGAAAAAAGAGAAGATTGGTTAGAAATTGGTTTATTAAAAGAAAATGATTTACCTGAAGAATTACAAGTTTTATCTTTATAACTTGAAGAAATAGATTTGTGGATAATAAAAAAATGAAGAAAAATTTAATTTTAAAAAAACATCAACCGGTAATGTTATTAGAAGCTATTAGTGCACTTAATATTAAACCAGATGGTATATATATAGATGGAACTTTTGGGCGTGGCGGTCATTCTCAATTTATTTTAAACAAATTAAATAACCAAGGTAAATTATTAGTTATTGATTTAGATTTAGATGCAATTGATATTGCAAGTCAAATGCAAAAAGCGGATCCAAGGATTAGTTTTTTTCATGGTTCTTTTAGACAAATTACAGATGTTTGTAAAAAATTTGGAATTAATGAGATTGATGGCATACTTTTAGATCTTGGGGTTTCTTCGCCGCAATTAGATAATCAAGCTAGGGGTTTTAGTTTTTCTAATGATGGTCCATTGGATATGCGTATGGATTATAGTACTGGCACTACAGCGCGTGAATGGTTAAAAATTGTTGATCAAGATACATTAATTAAAGTATTAAAAGATTATGGTCAAGAACGTTTTGCTAAAAGGATAGCAGCAGCTATTATTTTAGCTCGCCAAGATAAGCCAATTAATACTACTTTTGAATTGGCTGAACTTGTTAAAAAAAATTGTCCATCGTTTTATGCAAGAAATAAACATCCAGCTACTAGAGTTTTTCAAGCAATAAGAATTTTTATTAATCAAGAATTATTACATTTACAAGAAGTATTGCCAGAAATAATTAAGCTATTAGCAATTAATGGTAGATTAGTTGTTATTAGTTTTCATTCTTTAGAAGATACTATTGTTAAAAATTTTATTACTAAAAATTCTAAAAGTTCTTTGTTTAATAATTATGCTTTACGTAAGCTGCCAATCATAGATTCTACTTTGGAAGATATTAAATTAAAGAATCTTGGTAAATTAAAACCAAGCATAGAAGAAATTAGTAACAATCGAAGATCAAGAAGTGCAATTATGAGAGTGGCGGAAAAATGCGCATAGGTATAGACGGTCCTTTTATAGATCTATATAAAACTAAAAATTTTTTTATAACTATCATTATGAGCATAGTAGTTATTATCTCTGGTTTGGCAACAGTTTATAGCAAATATAAAACTAGAATGTTGCATGTCCAATTACAACGTATGTATACACAGCGTTCTAATTTAAATACTGAATGGAGTAAGCTGTTATTAGAAAAAAGTACTTGGATGTCAGATGCTCGTATTGAGCAATTGGCAAGAAAAAATCTTAACATGGTTAATCCAGATCAAGTGTATATTATTGGGCAGTAATAAATATGATTAGACATAAATTTTTATTAATATTATTGTTATTGTTGGTGAGCGGAGTGGTTGCCAAATTAATTAATTTACAAGTTTTTGAACAAGCATTCCTCAAAAAACAAGGTAATGCCATGGTAGTTAGAATAGTTAATGACAAGCCATATAGAGGTATGATTTTAGATAGAAACTTAGAACCGCTAGCTGTTAGTACTAAAATAGAATCGATTTGGTTGAATCCAAAAGTTTTTGATATTAACCATGTTAATATCTCAAAACTATTGCAATTGTTATCTATTAATAAACAACAATTTGTTAATAGATTAAAGCAATATGCGGATAAAGAATTTTTATACTTAAAGCGTCACGTTGCTCCTGTCGATGTAGAAAAAATTAATCAATTAAATATTCCTGGTATAAATTTCAAATCAGAATATAAAAGATACTATCCAACGGGAGAAGTAAGTGCCCATGTTCTAGGATTTACTAATCTGGATGATCAAGGGATATCCGGCATGGAATATTCTTATAATAATAAATTACAAGGTGTTGCCGGTAAAAAAGTTGTTATTAATGATAGGCTTGGTAGAGAAGTTGAGTATGTAAAAAATATTCAAGATATACAGCCAGGACAGGATGTTATAAGCAGCATTGATCATAGGTTGCAATATTTAGCACATCGGGAATTAAAAGAAGGTATATCAAAACATCATGCTCAATCTGGCAGTGTCGTTATTTTAGATGTTAAAACTGGCGAAGTATTAGCCATGGCTAATCAGCCAACATTCAATCCCAATGAAAAAATTACTGATATTAATAGTAGTAAATATCGAAACATTGCCGTTACTGATTATTTTGAACCAGCTTCTTCTATTAAAGCATTTAGTGTAGCTAGTGTGTTGGAAAGAGGAGTTTCTCCAAGTATATTAGTTGATACAAGTCCTGGGGTCTGGCAATTGAAGGGTGGTGTTATTAAAGATCTTAAAGATAATGGGGTGTTAAATATTGCAACTATATTACAACATTCCAGCAATATCGGCATAAGTAAATTAATTTTAGCAAACTCTAATGTTAATTCTGCAGATTTATTATGGAATATGTATGATAGAGTAGGCTTTGGATCCACAACTAGCAGTGGCTTTCCTGGGGAAAGTTCTGGTGTATTAAATTTACCAAATAAAAATCAACAATTTGTATTGGCCACTATGTCTTTTGGCTATGCTATGGCTGTTACCCCATTACAATTAGCTAGAGCATATGCAATTTTAGGTGCCAATGGGATTAGGCGTCCAGTAAGTTTTGTCAAACTACAGGATCCTCAAACTGGTGTTAGGGTTATGGCACCTAAAGTTAGCGAACAAGTAATTGAAATGTTAGCATTGGCATCCAGTCGTCGCACATCAAAGCTTACTAAAGTTGATGGCTATAATATCGCAGGTAAAACTGGAACGGCACGTAAATTAGGTAAATATAGTTACGATAAAAATAGGCATTTAGCAGTTTTTTGTGGTTTGGTGCCAGCTAATTCTCCTAAATTTTCTATAGTTGTTACAATTAATGAGCCATCAATCAGTGGATATTATGGTAATCAAGCAGCAGAACCATTATTTGCTAAAATAGCATCTAGTGCATTACGTATTTTAAATGTTCCTCCTGATATTCAAGCAGTACATGTAGCTCAAAGCGGAGCTAATCATTCATGAAAATAGTAGGAGTTACTGGTACTAACGGTAAAACAACTTGTGTAGACTTGGTTTGCCAACTTCTTAAAGAAAATATAAATTGTGCAAGTTTTGGTACTTTGGGTATAAAACACTATAAAGATAATGCTTGTTTGGTAACCAAAACAAGATTAACTACTTTAGGAAATGTTGAATTACATAAAAATTTAATAGAAGTTTCTAAGAAAGATTGTCAATTTGTTGCGATGGAAGTATCTTCTCATGGGTTAGATCAACAAAGGGTTGCTAATATTGATTTTATAGATGCTGTATTTACTAATTTATCTCATGATCATTTAGATTATCATAAAACTATGGAAAATTATTTTCAGACCAAAGTAAAATTATTTACTGAATATAATAATAAATTAAAGCGTGCCATAATTAATATAGATGATCCATACGGCATGCGATTGATTAGGTTGCTACAAACAAATCAAGTTAATCACAAATTAGAAATTATTGGATTTAGTACTAAATCTATTGCAGAACAACCTAAAGATTATTTTCTTGAAAATATGCAAAAAATTACCTGTGAAAGAGTGATATTTAATAATTCTAGTATAGAAGCATCTATTATAACTCCATGGGGCAATGGTACTATAGAAATAGGTTTAATGGGATTGCATAATTTAAGTAATTTATTAGCTAGTATTGCAGTCTGTGCGTTAGAGTTGCCGTTGGCAGATATTGTAAAAAGGTGTAGTTTATTACAACCTGCAACTGGTAGGTTGCAAAGAGTTGCAAATTCAGAAATAATTATTGACTATGCTCATACCCCTGATGGCTTAGAGAAAGCTTTATTGTCTATAGTACAACATTACCCTAATAGAAAAATTTGTTGTATATTCGGTTGTGGTGGTGATAGAGATACAGCTAAAAGACCAAAAATGTTGGAAGTAGCTGATAAATATTGTGATAGCATTATTTTGACTCAAGACAATCCCAGGTTCGAAGATCCAAAAAAAATTATAGAAGATATTTTAAGTTATAAAATTAGGAAATTACCAGGAAATTTGATTGTTGAGATGGATCGTAAACAGGCCATTCATAGAGGGGTGAATAATTATGGTCGAGATCATATAATTCTTGTCGCTGGCAAGGGGCATGAAACTAAGCAAATTATTAGTGATCAAGAATATCCTTTTTGTGACCATGCAGTTGCTACAGAAGCATGGCAGTCTGTTCTTTTTACAGCTAAGAATCAGGTCAATTATATTTAATTAGGGACATTTATTTATGTTATTATGGATTTTTAATCAATTACAGCAGCACTATAATTTTTTACATATTTTATCAGTATTTGATTATATAACCTTGAGAATGATTTTATCAGCTTTAACATCTCTAATCATATCATTAATAGTTGGGCCTAAAATGATTGAATGGCTTGGTAAAATGCAATTAGGGCAAGTGGTACGAACATGTGGCCCTATGAGTCATTTATCTAAAAGTGGCACCCCAACCATGGGTGGGGTATTAATTTTAACCACGATTTTTATAACTACTATTTTATGGAGTGATTTAAATAATAAATATGTATGGTTAATTTTGGGAGTGATTACGAGTTTTGGTTTTATAGGATGGTTTGATGATTATAAAAAACTAGTGCTCAAACATCATCGTGGGTTACCAGCAAAATGGAAATATTTTTGGCAATCGATATGTGCATTATTAGTAGCTATTATTTTATTTAAATTAGCTAAAACACAAGTAGAAACTAGTTTGTTAATACCTTTTTTCAAAAAAGCCATATTTCCCTTAGGAATAGGATATATAGTTTTTAGCTATTTTGTCATAGTTGGAACTAGCAATGCAGTAAATTTAACTGATGGTTTAGATGGGTTAGCTATTATGCCTATTATATTAATTAGTGGGGCTTTGGGAGTATTTGCCTATATTACTGGTAATATAAATTTTGCTAGTTATTTGATTTTGCCTTACATACCAGGAGTTCAAGAAATAGCTATAATTTGTGCTGGAATTGTTGGGTCCGGTTTAGGGTTCTTATGGTTTAATGCTTATCCTGCTCAAATTTTTATGGGGGATGTTGGTTCATTAGGATTAGGTGCTGCATTAGGGGTAATTGCTATTATTGTTAGGCAAGAATTATTATTATTTATTATGGGTGGGGTGTTTGTTGCTGAAACATTGTCAGTTATTATGCAGGTCTGTTCTTATAAGTTAACCGGTAAAAGAATATTTAGAATGGCTCCAATTCATCATCATTTTGAATTGTTGGGCTGGCCAGAGCCTAGGGTAATTGTAAGGTTTTGGATTATTACTGCAATTTTAGTATTATTCGCTTTAGCGAGCATTAAATTAAGATGATGTAAGACTGTTGGTAGTTTATAATGAATAAAAAATTGCATTATTGTGTTTTAGGTCTGGGAATTACTGGCATTTCTTGCTTAGAATTTCTAATTAATTATAAAATAGCAAAGATTACTGCAACAGATGTGCAAGATAATTTAGAATTGCGTGAGTTATCTTATAAATACCCAACAGTAGAATTCATTTTTGGCGAGTTGAACATTCCACATAATGCAGATATTTTAGTATTAAGTCCAGGGATAGATCAATCTTTACCAGTTATACAACATGCCGTAGCTATGGGGGCAAAATTGACTAATGATATTAATTTGTTTTTAGAACAAATTAATAAAATAAAAAAAACTAAAGCTATTCAATTGGCGGCAATAACTGGTACTAATGGTAAAACAACAGTAGTTAATATTTTAGCAAAAATGGCAGAACATGCTGGAATTAAATATGCTATGTGCGGTAATGTTGGGTATCCAGTATTAAATGCTTTATTCGATAGTGATATTTTATTATATATAATTGAATTGTCTAGTTTTCAGTTGGAATTAATGGATAAATTATATTGTGATGTAGCTTGTATTTTAAATATTACTCCTGATCATCTAGATCGTTACCCAGATTTTAGTGTATATTGTGCTGCTAAATTGAAAATTTATCAGCATGCAACAAACATTGTTTATTATAGGGAAGATATAAATAAGTATAATCCATATAGTATAAAAAATGACATAAAAAATTATGTATCTTTTGGCAAACATCCAATTGCTACGGAAAAAGATTTTAGTATAGATCCTGATTATAAGTGGTTGATGCGGGGTAATCATAAAATTTTATTAATTAATGATTTACCATTAACTGGCGAACATAATTTATTAAATGCATTAGCCTGTTTAGCTGTCGGCTATTTATTGAATTTACCAGAAGATGCAATGTGTGTTGCATTAAGAAATTTTTCTGGATTAGATCATAGATGTCAAATAGTAGGTGTGTTTCATGATGGTGTGTTATGGATCAATGATTCTAAAGGTACTAATATTGGTGCTACAATAGCCGCTTTAAATAATACTAGTGCCACTTGTTATAATAGAGAAAATAACAAACAAATAATAATTATTTTGGGTGGCGTAAATAAAAATGCTGATTTGTCTTTGTTAAAAGATATTGTTGTTAAAAATTGTAAAGTTGCAATTTTGATAGGGCAGTGTAAATATGAATTATTAAATATTTTGCAAGATAATATTAATTGTTATATTGCAATGGATTTACGAGTGGCAGTTGCTATGGCAAAGCAACTTGCAATAAAAGGAGATACAGTATTGTTTTCTCCAGCTTGTGCTAGCTTTGATATGTTTAAAAATTATAAGCATCGTGGAGAAGTATTTACTGAAAATGTTTTAGAGCTTTATGAACATGAATAAAAAAAAAGAAAAATTTGATACAGTTTTATTGTTTGGATTTTTATCTTTATTATTGTTTAGTGTGGTAATAGTGGCTTCAGCTTCTATGCCAATTGCTGAAAAATACAATGTTTCAGATTTTTATTTTACTGTTCATCATGTTATATACGTTATCATAAGTCTATTAGCATGTTTTTTTATAACTTTTGTGCCTATTAAACATATACAAAAAATTTCTAATCATTGTTTAGTAATTAGCTTAATTTTGTTAATTTTAGTCTTTATTCCTGGATTATCTAGATCAATAAATGGTGCGTTCAGGTGGATATTTTTGGGGCCTATATCTATTCAGTCATCAGAGTTTTGTAAATTATTATTTGTTATATATATGGCTGGTTACTTAGTACGTAGAAAAGAAAATGTACGTACTAATTTTATTGGTTTTATTGTACCTTTGATGGTTTTAGCTGTATTTGATATATTGTTATTATTAGAGCCAGATTTTGGTGCTATGTTTATTCTTAGTTGTACTGTTGTTGGGTTGTTATTTATAGCAGGTGTTAAGCTTAGATATTTATTTTTACTGTTACCTTTTGCCGGCATAATGATTATTGGTTTAATTTTTACATCACCGTATAGATTGCAAAGGATCATAGGTTTTTTAAATCCTTGGGATGATCAGTTTGATAAAGGCTATCAATTGGTTCAGTCGCTAATTGCCTTTGGTCGTGGCGGATATTTTGGTATAGGTTTGGGTGGGAGTGTGCAAAAATTATTATATTTACCAGAAGCATATACTGATTTTATTTTTGCAATTGTTGCTGAAGAATTAGGGTTTGTTGGGGCTATTCTAGTGATTTTATTACTTTCTATTATAACTGTTCGTTGTTTAAAAATCGCACAAGATGCAATGTTAGCTAAAAAATTTTTTATGGCTTATTTAGCATATGGAATATCATTTTGGCTGGCATTACAATCTATAGTTAATATAGGAGTTAATATTGGATTGCTACCCACTAAAGGATTAACTTTGCCGTTTATTAGTTATGGTGGAAATAGCTTGTTGGTTTGTTGTTTAGCCATCGGGATATTGTTTAGGATTGATTTTGAATTAAAAACTAAAAACTAAAATTTAAAAAATTAACATTTAATCTAAAGAATTAGTGTATTTATTAATTAATTTTCTTAAAGTGTTACGGCTAACCCCGAGAACTTTAGCAGCTTTAGATTGATTACTATTCGTATATTCTAAAACCATTTCTAATAATGGTTTTTCGACTTCTGATAATACTAAATTATATAAATTGGCAATATGCGTAAAATCTAAGGTTTCAAAATTAGAAAAATATTTTTGTAAAGAAGATCTTATTTGTTGATTAAGTGATAATAAATTTTGATTCTCTTGCATTACATCTCCTCAAAAAAGTGAGTAACAGCTGCTAATTGTTCAGTAGAAGATTTTAATTTATTAAAATCATTTCTAAATTTAGCAGCAGATGGTTTATTTTTCGCATACCAACTTACGTGTTTTCTTGCCATTAAAATTCCAGTTGTTTCACCATAAAAATCATATAAATACGCTAAATGTTCGCATAAAATCATATGAATTTCTTGATAAGATGGTTCTTTTAATTTTTGACTATAAATTAAATAGTGATTAATTTGATTGAAAATCCATGGTGCCCCAAATGCGGCTCTGCCTATCATGACCGCATCAGCACCAGTAATATCTAGAACATGCTTAGCCTTTTCTGCTGTAGTAATATCACCATTAGCAATTACTGGAATTTTGACACTTTGTTTGATTGCAGCAATAGTTTGATATTCGGCTTCGCCTTTAAAAAAACAACATCTGGTTCTACCATGAACTGCAAGTGCTTGAATACCAGCATTTTCCGCTAATTTGGCGATCTCTACGCCATTTTTATGATGCGGATCCCAACCAGTACGAATTTTTAAAGTGATTGGAATATTAACCGCATTTACCACTGCATCTAAAATTTTGGTAACTAATGGTTCGTTTTTAAGTAAAGCCGATCCAGCTTGCATATTACAAACTTGTTTTGCTGGACAGCCCATATTGATGTCGATAATTTGCGCCCCTTGGTCAGCATTAATTTTTGCAGCCAGTGCCATAGTTGCTGGATCGGTACCTACTATTTGTACTACTCGTGGCGTAGCTTCCCCTAAATGATTAGCTCGACGCAAAGTTTTTAGGCTGCCACGCACTAATGATGTAGATCCAACCATTTCTGATGCAGCCATGCCAGCACCTAATTTCTTACATATTTGCCGAAATGGTCTATCAGTTACTCCTGCCATCGGGGCTAATATAGCTTTGTTTTCTATGTTATAAATTCCAATTTGCATATGTTATTTGTATAAGGAGAGATTGTTACTCTGCCAATTTTTTTTCTAAATAATGGATAGATTGTCCGCCATGCCTAAAATTTACATCTTTCATCATATTTTGATGAAGAGGAATATTAGTTTTAATACCGTCTATTATTATTTCATCTAATGCGGTTTGCATTCTATTAATTGCCTCCTCTCGGTTATCGCCATAGGCAATTAATTTACCAAGTAATGAATCATAATTAGGAGGTACTTTGTAGCTAGTATATATATGAGAATCAATTCTAATGCCAGGACCACCAGGAGCATGATATAAATTAATTTTACCAGGACATGGCATAAATGTTTTTGGATCTTCGGCATTAAAGCGACATTCTATCGCATGGCCTTTAATTATAACATCTTGTTGTTTAATAGCTAAAGGTTTCCCTGCTGCAATTTCCAATTGTAATTTTACTATATCAATACCAGTGATTAATTCTGTTATCGGATGCTCTACCTGGATTCTAGTATTCATTTCTATAAAATAAAACTCGTCGTTTTCATACAAAAATTCAAAAGTTCCGGCACCTCTATAGTTAATTTCTATACAAGCCTTAACACATAGTTCTCCAATTTTTTTTCTTAAAGTATCAGGTACCCCGATTGCTGGTGCTTCTTCAATAACTTTCTGGTGACGTCTTTGCATGGAACAATCTCTGTCACCTAAATAAATAGCATTACCTTGACCGTCCGATATTACTTGAATTTCTATGTGTCTTGGATTTTCTAAAAACTTTTCCATATAAACACTGTCGTTATCGAAGGCAGCTTTGGCTTCGATTTTGGTAAGAGCTATCGCATTTAATAAAGCTGCTTCGCTGTGTACAACTTTCATGCCACGACCGCCACCACCGCCAGCTGCTTTTATGATAATTGGGTATCCAATTTTTTTTGCTAAATTAATATTGCTTGGTGAATCATCAGTAAGTGGTGCGTAAGAACCTGGTATACATGGCACCCCAGTGGTTTTCATAGCATTAATTGCTGATATTTTATTACCCATGAGTCTTATGGTTTGCGCTGTGGGGCCTACAAAAATAAATCCAGATTGTTCAACCTTTTCAGCGAAATCAGGATTTTCAGATAAAAATCCGTAACCTGGATGAATAGCCATAGCATCGGTTATCTCACAAGCGCTAATTATAGCTGGAATATTTAAGTAGCTTTGGTTAGATGGAGCAGGCCCAATACATACCGATTCGTCAGCTAATTTTACATGGATCAAATCGCTATCAGCAGTTGAATGAACAGCTACAGTTTTTATACCTAATTCTCTGCAGCATCGAAGTATACGTAGAGCGATTTCCCCACGATTAGCTATTAATAATTTATCTATTTTAACAATTTTATTCATTTGCTTATTCTTATATTTTATAAATATTAGTCGGGGTTTATAATAAATAAAGGTTGACCAAATTCTACTGGTTGGCCACTTTCTACCAGAATAGCTTCTATAGTTCCTGCATATTCTGCTTCAATTTGATTAAACATTTTCATGGCCTCAATAATACATAATATTTGACCAATATTTACTCTATCGCCAATTGCAACAAATGGTTTAGTTTCAGGAGATGCTGATTTATAAAATGTACCAACCATTGGTGATTTTAACGAAGAACGTTCGTTAGATGGTGATACGGCCTGATTTATAGAAGATAGTTCTTGCTGCACTTGAGTGTGATTAATAAAATTAGCATGAGTGTTAGAATTAAATGGTGGAGATGAAACAATCATTTGCGGCATTGTTTGTGGTAATGTTGGCATAGTGGGAAGGTGTTTACAAAGTTTAATTGATTCCCTGCCTTCTTTAATTTCCATTTCTGAAATTCCAGATTGCTCTAAAAGCTCAATAAGTTTTTTAATCTTTTTTATATCCATTGAAAGTTCCACTCTGAGTGTTTAATTGGTTTTTAATATATATTTATTTATGCATTGTATCTATTTAAATCTTTTAATTGCAATATAATTGTTGCTAACTGAAGGGTTATTTGAGGTTGATAGTGGTAGGTTATAGTTTTATGCATTTACAGGCAGTAAGCAACTATTTAACCAACTAATATAACCGCTAGCACCATGAATAATCGGCACAGCTATGATTTCTGGGCAAGCATAAGGATGTAACGCCAAAATTTTTTCTTTTACTTTTTCAAATAACAACAAAGTTGTTTTTATAATTAATAAATGTTCGCGACTGGTTGTTATTTGCTGGTTCCAAGTATAAACGGAAGTAATATTATCAACTATATTTACGCACGCAGCTAACTTGCTTTCTATTAATTGTTGACTAATTATTGAGCTATAATTTCCAGATTCTGGACAAGTGGAGTAGACTAAGCAATATTTTTGAGACATAATTTCTCCATCTAAATATACTAACTATTATCTGGGATAATACTTTAATTTATTATGGATTAAAAATAGATTTGCCATTAGTTCTAGTAGTTAAAATTATAGAGATGAGATTAAGTTGATTTGTTTATTATTTAATTTAGGGGTTTTTGTTTGAAGCAAATTAATACAGCTGTTATAGGAGCTGGTGATTGGGGTAAAAATTTAATAAGAAATTTCTATCAAGTATCGAAACTAATAGCAGTTTGTGATTATAACCCTATAGTTGCAGAACAAGTAGCTGTGCAATATAAAATTAAAAATCTTTCGTGGCAAGCTATTTTGGCAAATAGCGAAATTGATGCGATAGTTATTGCCAATAATAGATCTCATTATCAATTTGCCAAAGAAGCTTTGTTGGCGAATAAACATGTTTTTGTAGAAAAACCTCTGGCACCAACAGTTGAGCAAGCTAAAGATTTATGTAGCATTGCTGAAAAAGTTAATAAAAAACTTATGGTTGGCCATTTACTGCATTATCATCCAGCATTTGCTGAACTAAAAAGAATGTGTACTAATAAAATTTTAGGTGATGTGCGCTATGCTTATTCTAATCGATTAGCTTTTGGTAAATTTATGCCAGAAGAAGATGTAATATTAAATTTTGCGTCCCATGATATTTCTATGATGTTATCATTGATGGGCAAACCAAAATCAATAGCTAGTTTTGCTAATTATTTTTTAATAAAAAATGTTGCAGATCAAGCGACATTAAAACTACAATTTTCAGAACAACAACATGGCCATATTTTTGTTTCTTGGTTCCACCCTATAAAAGAAAGAAAATTTGTAGTTATAGGCAGCCTAGCTATGGCGGTGTTTGATGATCTAGCAGAATGGTCAAAAAAACTTTGTATTTATCATCACAGTGTAGATATTGCTAACAATAATGTAAGTTTAAATAACTTAAGGCCAGAATTTATTAATATAGAAAACACCAAAGAGCCGTTATTTAATGAAGCAGAGCATTTTATACAATGTATCCAGCACAATCTAATTCCGGAAACCAACGGAGAAGAGTCAGTCGAAGTGTTAAAAATTATAGAGCAATCATCTAGACAATTAAAAGCACAACAAAAAAAATTAACATTTGTAGGAATGTAAGATGCAACCTATCAAAATGATTGATTTACAATCTCAGCAACAACTAATTCGTAGCAATATAGATACAGCAATTACGGATGTTCTAAATAGCGGTGATTTCATCTTAGGAGCAAAAGTTTTAGAATTAGAAAAAAAATTAACCGAATTTTGTGGTGCTAAATTTGCCATATCTTGTGCTAATGGTACTGATGCTTTAACTCTGGTGCTAAAAGCAAAAAATGTAACTCATCGTGATGCTATATTTGTTCCTGCGTTTACTTTTACCGCAACAGCTGAGGCGGTAGTGTTAGCTGGTGCTCAACCTGTTTTTGTTGATGTATTGGCAGATAATTTTAATATGAACCCAAACAGCTTAGAAGCTGCTATTTTATTGGCTAAACAACATAAATTAAAACCAACTGGGGTTATTCCGGTAGATTTATTTGGTTTGCCAGCAAATTATTCAGCAATAGATTTTATAGCTGAGCAACATGATTTGTGGGTGCTAAGCGATGCAGCGCAAAGTTTCGGTGCAATGTGTGTAGATAAAAAAGTTGGTACTTTTGGTTTGGCAACAGCTACTAGTTTTTTCCCATCTAAACCTTTTGCTTGTTACGGGGATGGTGGATGTATTTTTACCGATGATGCAGATTTAACCGAAATTTTAAAATCAATCAGAGTTCATGGTGCTAAATTAAACAATGGAATATTAGACAAATATAATAATGTTCGGATTGGAGTTAATTCTAGATTAGATACTATTCAAGCTGCTGTTTTATTAGAAAAATTAAAAATTTTCCCTCAAGAATTAGTGTTAAGAAACAAAGTTGCTAGTATTTATAATAATTTATTAAAAAATATAACTAGTATTGTTACGCCTATTTTGCATCAAGGAACAATTAGTACCTGGTCTCAATATACTATTAAATTAAACACTAATAAAATTAACAACCAAATATTAAAATTAGATTTAGAAAAAGCTGGCATTCCAACAGTTATCTATTATTCAAAGCCAATTAGTGCTCATGCGCCATATGCAAATTATTATAAAACTGATTTAAGTGTTTCCGTTAAATTATCAGATACTGTGTTAAGCTTACCAATGCATCCGTATTTATCTATTGATGATCAAGAGTATATTGTTAGCAATTTACAAAAAGTATTATTAGCACATAAATGTTGATAACAATAATAATATTAAAAGATGCAGAGCTTGCTAAAGATTTAAAATTTGAGTCTGAAGATGATGTGTGAGTAAGCAAGATTCTTTAGAGATGAAAACATAAGGATGAGCAATGAACATAAGATTACTTAACAAGAAAGATACAAAAAAGCTAGAAGCATATTTAGCTCTATATAAATCAGAGTGCATGTTTATTTGTAGTAATCTTAGTGTTGCAGGAATTGAATATAAAGGCGCAGATTTTCAAGGAGAATATTTTGGTTATTTTAGTGATAATCCTTTAGAACTTACAGAGCAACTAGATGGAGTTATTGTTCATTATTGGAACGGTAATGTCATGATGCATGCATTTGATCAAACAATATTAAAACAGCTTGTCATACATTTAAAAAAAAATATAACACGGCCTATAGCAGGAATTTTAGGCTCTAATATCCAAGCAGAGTATGTGATCCAAAATCTAGGATTATCTAATGCTAGTTTCAGTATTAACCGTAAAGAATGGCTATATAAAATCAATATGGCTACTCTAAATGAAATGAATTTTTCAAAACAATTAGATATTGTTAGCGCAAAAGAAGTTTCTAAAAATTTATTGATAAGATGGATGCAAGCATATGATGTTGAGGCTTTAGGCGCTTCTAAAGATAGTAATCTTGAGAAGAGAGCTATAGAAAAAGTGAATAGATTACTTAAAAATGATTGTTATATTTTGTTATCAAAAGGTAAGCCAGTATCTTTATGTGCTTTCAATGCACGTCTAGAAGATATGGTACAAGTTGGACCTGTTTGGACGCCACCAGAACAGCGTAATAAAGGCTTTGCTAAATTGCTGATGACATATGCCTTGTTCCAAGAAAAAATCAAAGGAACAAAAGAAGCAATATTATTTACTGATAATCCAGCGGCAATCAAAGTATATCTTAGTATAGGTTTTAAAAAAATTGGGGATTATCGTTTAGCATTGTTTTCGAAAAACCCAATAAATTTGAAAGAGACAGAATTTACCGCATCTCCTATTGCTTCCGATATTGAATTTCTAACCCAAAAAATCAATGAAGAAACTAATGATTTTGGCGTTGCAAGTCCTTTTGCGTTTTTTATACGACATGAAGACAACTGGATTATTGCAGGCTGCAATGGTAGTGTTATTTTTGGATCTATTTACACAGATCAGTTATGGGTAGATCAAAATCACAGAAAATGTGGGTTAGGGAAAAAATTGATGAGATCTGTTCATGAATATGGGAAAAAGCTTGGTTGTACTATGGCAACAGTGAATACGATGAGTTTTCAAGGAGCTCAAGAGTTTTATGAGAAATTAGGATATATTATAGATTTTAAGAGAATAGGGTATAATAAAAATTCTTCTTGTTTGTTTATGAGACAAGAGTTATGAATCATTTTTATAGATCAATTAAATAATAGATATAGAAATTTTTAAGAGATTTATATGACAACAATTACATACGATATGTTTGAACAAGTTAATATGAATTTTGATCACTCCCATATATTTTTATAATGATAAGTATTCTAACCACATTTCTTTGCTCCTGTTTTATTTGTATGGAATAAACATATGATCCGCATGTTGATTTAACCATAAATTAATAAATTGTTTAAGTGCTTCTGGTTTAAGATCAATAGATAAAAGATCTTTAACTTGAACCCAAATTAAATCAATATGCTGTTCTAATTTTGGAATAGGGATCTGCAATTCAATTTCTTTAGCTGTAGCTTCGAAGAAAAAATTATATTCTTGAGTATGGCAATGCATATTTGTTATTTCATTAGGTTGAAAACAGTATTCAATACACGCTAAAAATCTTTTAATTGTAAAATTAAAGCCAATTTCTTCTAATAGTTCTCTGTGTAATGCTTGTTTAGCAGTTTCTGTTGGTTCAATATGTCCACCTGGAGTAAAGTAAAAATTATAGTTTAAACCGATAGTTCTACAAAGCAAAATATGATCTTTATGTATTATTATTGCTCTCGCTAAAACATGTGTGGTTGGAGATAAATGCATAAATTATTTTATTCTTACGTAAACTTTCTTATTGCTCAAAGAAGCTATGCTTTGTCATAATTTGAAGTATAATGGATATATATCATAATTTCAAAAGATTCTATTGCCAACCAAATTTTCTGGTATAATAATTTTTCATAAATTGAATTAATGTTATATATGCTAACAATAATAATATTAAAATTGGAAAATAATTATATGGAAGACTAGTAAACTTAAAATAATCTGCTAAAAATCCCATAGGTAAATAAATACCAATTGCCATAATAATTGTGGTAGAAGCTAACAACATGGTTCCAGGTTGGCTTTGTATGAATGGAATTTTTTTAGTACGGATCATATGTACAATTAAAGTTTGTGTCATTAGTCCTTCGATAAACCAGCCAGACTGAAATATAGTCTGCTGTGCTAGGGAATTTGCTTTAAATACATACCACATAATAAAAAAAGTCATAATATCAAATATAGAGCTTATTGGCCCAAAAAATAACATAAATCTACCAATATCGCTAGGATCCCAGGATTGTGGTTTCTGAACCAGCTCAGGATCTACTAGATCAAAAGGAATAGCAATTTGAGAGAAATCATAAAGAAGATTTTGGATCAACAATTGCATCGGTAGCATTGGTAAAAAAGGTATAAAAGCACTGGCTAATAATACTGATAGAACATTGCCAAAATTTGAGCTGGCAGTCATTTTTATATACTTAAGGATATTAGCAAAAGTTCTACGACCTTCAATTACTCCTTTTTCTAATACCATTAAGCTTTTTTCTAGCATAATAATGTCGGCGGCTTCTTTAGCGATATCAACTGCACTATCAACCGAGATCCCAATATCTGCTGTTCTTAGTGCGGGAGCGTCATTAATACCGTCTCCCATAAAACCCACAACATTACCTGCTTGTTTTAATAAGCGTACGATTCTCTCTTTATGCGAAGGATTCAGTTTGGCAAAAATATTACAAGTTTTTAATTCTTCTGATAACCGAATGTCTTCCATGTTTTCTATATCAGAACCTAATAAAATCTTATGAACATCTAATCCCACCTCTAAGCAAATTTTTGCTGTAACAAGCGGGTTATCACCAGTTAAAACTTTAACATTAATACCATGATCAGCTAAAGTTTGTAGTGCAGGTTTTGCCGATTCTTTAGGCGGATCTAAAAATGCTACATAGCCAATCAAAGTCAAGTCAAATTCATCTTTTACACTAAAAATATTACGTTCTTCCGGGTAGTGTTTAATAGCTACGGCTACCACTCTTAAACCATCTTCATTTAAATCAGTAGTGATTTTTCGTATTTTCTGTAACAAATCTATAGATAATTCTTCTATATGTTCACCATTGAGCACTTTACTAGAAACAGCTAACATTTCTTCTAAGGCACCTTTGCAAATTAAGGTGTATTCTCCAGATTTGTTATCTACTATCACGGACATGCGACGTCTTTGAAAATCAAAAGGAATTTCATCTATTTTGTTGAAATTAAAGCTGGGATTTAATTCTTTATGAACGTCAACATGCTCTAGAATTGCTATGTCTAATAAGTTTTTTAGTCCGGTTTGATAATAACTATTAAGGTATGCAAATCCCAAAACTTCATCCGATTCTTTACCCCAAATATCGGTATGAATTTTTAAAAAAATTTTATTTTGAGTTAATGTACCAGTTTTATCGGTACAAAGTACATTCATAGCCCCAAAATTTTGAATAGCATCCAATCGTTTTACGATGACTTTTTGCTTAGATAAAATAACAGCACCTGTGGCTAAAGTAGAAGTCACAATCATTGGCAGCATTTCTGGAGTTAGTCCGACGGCAATAGATATAGCAAATAAAAATGCTTCGCTCCATGTTCCTTTAGTAAAACCATTAATAAAAAATACTAATGGGATCATAACCAACATAAAGCGTATTAACACCCATGCCACTTTATTAACCCCTTCTTGAAAGTGTGTTGGAGCAATATTGTTGGATATAACATGTTTAACTAAAGAGCCAAAATAAGTACGTTCGCCAGTGTTAATAACTACTACAGTTGCGGATCCTGATATCACATTAGTTCCCATAAACACCAAGTTATCACAATCCATAGGGTTGGTCTGGATATTTTGATTTGTCTTTGCAAATTTTTCTATAGGTAACGATTCTCCGGTCATAGCTGATTGGCTAATGAATAGATCTTTGGCTGTTAATACTCTGCAATCTGCAGGGATCATATCGCCTGCAGATAGAGCTACAATATCCCCTGGGACTAATTGATTGATTGGAATTTCAATTTTATCTTGATTATTTAATTTATTATTTAAAATATTTTTTTCTGTGGTATCTAAATTAGAAGATGCATAATGTCGAATTACCGTTGCAGTATTAGTAACTAGAGCTTTTAATTCATCAGCGGCTTTATTTGATTTACTTTCTTGCCAAAATCTTATCAATACCGATACAATTACCATGGAACTAATAACAATAGTAGCTTTAGTATCCTTAGTAATACAAGAAATTCCAGCTAGTAAAGAAAGTAATAAATTAAAAGGAGTTTTGTAACATAACCATAGATGGTGATACCAGTCGAGCGGTTTTTCATGGTGAATGTCATTTAGTCCCACTGATTGTAGAATAAGATCTGCTTGTTCTTGCTCTAAGCCAGTCATTTTGGTATGTAAATCATTTAATAAAGCTTCGGGATTTTGCTGAGCTATTAATAATAATTGATTGTTAAGCTGTAAAGAAACTTTGTTTATAACTAATGTAGCAGAACTATTATCAAACAGGCTTGGTTGATGAAAATGCCTAGCTAGCCTGCGGTCACTAACGAAATTAGCAAATAATCTTTTAAAAATATTAGTAATCATTGATTTCTGTTACAATAAATTAATTTAAAAAATTTATTGTTTAAGTATAGTTTAAATTTGTACATAATCTGCCCCTATTGTATGCAGATTATCTGAACCTTTGGGTTAAAAGAGGGTGGCTGCAGCTATTTTTAGTTCAAGAAACGGCACTGTTGCAAAAATATCTAAATTACAAAAAGTTGCTATGGAACATCAACTAACAACTTGTAAATTGTTAGAAGAGCTGATTAAACGGATTGCTACTAATGCTGATAATATTATTGCAGACGCTCGATCTAAAACTCAAGATCTCGTATTGAAATTAGGGCAAAATAAACAAGTTGGACAACAGTTAAGTGCCAGCCAGCTTAAGAATAAAACTTAACTAGCCCTTGCAATATTATGGCTATATAGCCATAATTAAAATATGTATGAAAAAGTAAAACAAGTAGTTTGGATTGGAGACTCTAAGAAACAACTGAAGAAGTTTCCTACCAAGGTGCAAAGAAATATTGGTTATGCACTATATTTTGCTCAAAGAGGAGAGCTGCATCCAAACGCCAAACCAATGAAAGGG
>DITK01000009.1 GCA_002422785.1 Francisellaceae bacterium UBA6186 | reverse complement strand
CCACAAAATCCAGTTTACATGGATAGCATGGGATTGTTATTATACCGTATGGGCAAAACATCTGATTCACTAAAAATGCTTACCAATGCCTATAAAATTACTGATGATTTAAATATTGCAATTCACTTGGGGGAAGTATTGTGGGCAACCGGGCAAAAACAACAAGCCAAAATTGTGTGGAAAAAAGCTTGGGAAACAGCTCCCAACAATAAAGAGCTTTTAAATATTTTAAATCAATATCAAATAATTTTTTTAAATGCAAAATAATTTTATATTACATTAATCATATTTGTTAGATTTTTCGTATAATTGTTCCACCTCTAGTGCCATAGCAATCTGATTACAAAACCCCTCTAAAAGATGCATTTGTTCTGGAATAAGCAATCTATTAGGATCTTTTGGTAAAACACGCAAAACACCCTGCTGACCTTTAGATCCTATTAGTGGGATATAAACTGCTTTATTATCCGGTAATGTTTGAGTTCCTAACCCAGCTATCATCCCTGAACTATACACCCAAGCAGCCACACTTTGATCTTTTAAAGTTAAATTAGATTTTACATGTTCTTCTGGATATAGATCATGAAACAGTATCAATACTGTACTATCAAAAATCTCGGCTATATGCTTGACCGCAAGTTCCAACAATTTATTGGCACCCCTGGTTTTAATAAGCTGTTTATTTAGAAAATGCATAGTGGCCAAATGTTGCTCACGTGCTTTAGAAAAATTTATTTGCCTTCTTAAACGTAACAGCAGATAAATAATTAACCACATTGTCAACCATATAACAATAAATACTGTTATATAACGATAACTATTAAATTCTATATTTAATTTTAAATATTTAAATAATAAAAAATTTATTAACCAAGAAAAAATTATACTTAAAATAAGTATGGCAAAACAAACATTATTATTCATTCCAAAAAAAAATTGCTTAGCATGTTGTAAATTAGCAATTTTAGAAATATTTTTTTGATAATCAGATCGTAAAATATGTAAATCTATAGCATCACCACTTCTTACTAATTCATCAGCTAAACTGGGGTTGAATATTGCTGCCCAACGAGATCTAGATCTTTGCCCTAAAATTATCCTGGTTATATGATTACTATTAGCAAAACATATGATTTCTTTAGCAATATTATAACCACTAACAGTCAAACTTTGCCCGCCTAATCTTTCAACCAAGCGTAAATTATTAATAATGTTAGTTCGTTCTTCATTAGACAATTCTAAATTTGGTATTTCGATATATATCGCAGCCCATTCAGCTTTTAGTCGTTTAGATATTCTAAAAGTAGTGCGAATTAATTTAGCAGCATTAACATTTTGATTAATACAGACTAATAAACGTTCTTTAACAGGCCAAATTTTTTCTATCGAATCACCATGTCTATGCAACAATACTTTAGCTTCTACCTGTTCTGCTGTAACTCTTAAAGCTAATTCTCTTAGTGCATTTAAGTTGTCTTGGCGAAAAAAATTATCAACAGCCAAGGCTGTATCAGTGGTTACATATACTTTACCTTCTTTAAGACGCTGTATTAATTCTTCTGGCGGTAAATCTATTAGCTCTATAGAATACGCTTTTTCTAACACCATATCAGGTACAGTTTCTCTAACTATAACACCAATAACTTGAGCCACAATACTATTTAAACTTTCTATATGTTGCACATTAAGCGTGGTATAAACATCTATTCCATTATTTAAAATCTCTATTATATCTTGCCAACGTTTCTCGTGCCTTAATCCAGGAATATTAGAATGCGCTAATTCATCAACAAGTAATAATTGCGGTTTACGCCGAATAGCACCATCCAAATCAAATTCAGTTAAATTTTTTTCTTTGTAAACCATATTATTTAATGGCAGTGTTTCTATTTTGTTTGCTAACACTTCTATTTCATGACGTCCATGAGCTTCTACAATTCCTGCAACTACATCTACACCTTCTTTAATTTTTTCAATTGCAGTGGCAAGCATGGTATGGGTTTTACCTACTCCTGGAGCTGCTCCTAAATAAATTTTTAATTTGCCTAATAGTTGTTCTGATTCTGTTTTTTGTACGTATCCTAATAATTCATTAGGGCTAGGTCGTTCTGGGTCTGCCATGTGTTGTATCCAAATTTATTAAGATTTATTTATACTATCAAGCTCTAAATTTAATTTTAAAACATTAATTCTTGCTGTCCCTAAAAAACCTAATTGCGGTAGTTCCGTATGTTTATCAATTAAATTATTAATAATATGGATGGATAAATTATTTAGTTTGGCGATTCTTGCAGCTTGGTAATATGCTGATCCTACATTAATATGCGGATCCAAACCGCTGCCTGAGGCTGTAACTAATTCTATTGGTATAGGTTTTATATTCCCTGGATCAATTTTTTTTAATTCTTTAACTCTTGTTATTATTTGATTGATTAACAATAAATTTGTAGTTCCCAAATTAGATCCACCAGAATACATTGAATTATATGGGAAATTTTTAGTTGAAGATGGTCTAGATAAAAAATATTTTGGATTATGAAAATATTTACCAATCATTTCTGAACCAATCATTTTTTTATCTTTAATAATTAAACTGCCATTAGCTTTATGATAAAACAATACCTGCGATAACCCTGTAATAAACAATGGATAAATTACTCCAGTAATCAAACTGAAAATCAACAATAGCTTTAAAGATGTTTTAATATAATTAATAATTTGGTGCATAATTTTTTAAAATTCCTAAATGCTACAATACAAAAATATTAGAAATACAAAAATCAATTATTTTTATACCAATAAAAGGCGTCACGAAACCGCCTACCCCATACACTAACATGTTAATTTTCAGTAAATCGACAGCAGACATACTGCGACAATTAACTCCTTTTAAAGCTAGAGGAACTAAACATAATATAATTAGAGCATTAAAAATAACTGCCGACAATATTGCACTTTGTGGAGTTGACAAGCGCATAATATTTAAATTATTTAACGCCGGATAAGTATTAGCAAAAGCCGCTGGTAAAATAGCAAAATATTTAGCCAAATCATTAGAAATACTAAATGTGGTAATAGCCCCCCTAGTAATTAATAATTGTTTTCCAACTGTTACTATTTCAACAAGTTTAGTTGGATTAGAATCTAAATCTATCATATTACCAGCTTCTTTCGCTATCTGAGTACCAGTATTCATCGCAACCGCAACATCAGCTTGCGCTAAAGCCGGAGCATCGTTAGTACCGTCTCCTGCCATTGCAACCAAGTTGCCTCCTTGTTGTAACTTTTTAATTAAATCTAATTTATCTTTTGGCGTAGCTTGTGCTAAAAAATCATCTACTCCAGCTTCTGCTGCAATTGCAGCAGCAGTGAATTCATTATCTCCTGTTACCATGATAGTTTTTATACCCATGCTTCTTAGATCTGCAAATCTTTCTTTGATCCCGCCTTTAATTATATCTTTCAATCTAATTATGCCTAACACTTTAGATTTGGACGCAACTAACAATGGCGTCTCGCCTTGTTTGGCAATATTATTTATCAAATCTTGTAATGTATGGTCAATTTCCCCACCATTAGTGCGAACATATTCAATAATAGCATCTGGAGCACCTTTTCTAATTTCATAATTTTTTAAATCAATACCGCTCATTTTGCTTTGGGCGGTAAACGATATAAATTTACAACCTAATTGTTCTAAATTTCTACCTCTTATACCATATTTTTCTTTGGCCAAAACAACCACACTCCGACCCTCAACTGTTTCGTCTGCAATCGAAGATAATTGAGCGGCATGAGCCAAAAATTTATCACTGATATTATTAACCGGAATAAATTCACTCGCTTGACGATTACCCAAAGTAATTGTTCCAGTTTTATCCAACAATAGTATATTAACATCGCCAGCCGCCTCTATTGCTCTACCTGATAATGCAACTACATTATATTTAATCATACGATCCATCCCAGCAATACCGATAGCTGAAATTAATGCGCTAATAGTGGTTGGAGCTAAACATACAAAAAGTGCAACTAATACAGTTATAGATATAATTTTACTAGATTGCATGTACCAAGCAGTATAAATAGAATAAGGTAATAATGTTGCACAAACTAATAAAAAAATTATAGTAAATGCTGCTAAGATAATATTTAAAGCTATTTCATTGGGAGTTTTTTGTCGTCTAGAACCTTCTACTAAATTTATCATATGATCTAAGAATGTTTCTCCATGGTTCACTGTAATTTTTATAATTAACCAATCAGAAATTAATCTAGTGCCACCAGTTACGGAACTTTTATCTCCCCCACTTTCTCTGATAACTGGTGCACTTTCTCCAGTTATAGCACTTTCATTAACTGATGCGATCCCCTCTATTACATCTCCATCACATGGAATATAATCACCTTCCTCAACTAACACATAATCATTAATTTTTAATTCACCAGATTTGACCAAAATAATTTCAGAATTACGATCTTTAGATAAAAGTTTTTTAGCTGCCACTTCATGACGAGTTCGACGTAAAGATGCAGCTTGAGCTTTGCCATTCATTTCTGCTAAAGATTCTGCAAAATTGGCTAACAACAAAGTGAGCCACAAAAACAAAGTTACTAACAATCCAAACAAATTATCATTGATATGATGAATAAATAGTGTTTGGATCAACAAGCCAGTACTAATCAAACTACCAACATATACCGTAAACATTGTTGGATTTTTAATTTGATGTAAAGGATGCAATTTTAAACAAGCATTGATAAAACAATCTATTAATTTAATATCACATTTGGCATATTTATTAAGCCATGTATTCATTAATTATCCAACATGATTAAATGTTCCAAAACTGGGCCCAACAAAAATGCTGGTAAAAAAATTAATGAACCTATCATTATAATAAAAAATACCAATATACTCACAAACAATAAATTATCCGTAGGCAAGGTGCCAGAACTATTTGGTATAAATTTTTTTCTGGCAAAAGAACCAGCAATAGCTAATACTGAAATTATAATCCAATAACGTCCAATTAACATACCAAAACCACCTACCATATTATAAAAAACATTAGATTTTATTCCAGCAAAAGAACTACCATTATTATTAAACATGGAAGAAAACGCATATAAAACTTCAGTTAAACCATGTGCTCCAAAATTACTTATCCCAGATCTGCCTATATTCGTTATAAGAGCCGCAGCTGTACCAACCAGAACCATGATGGGGGTTACCAATATTGCAAAAGATGCCATTTTAATTTCAAAAGTCTCGATCTTTTTGCCAAGATACTCTGGTGTCCTACCAACCATCAAACCACAAAAAAACACTGTTAGCATCACAAATATTAACATTTGATATAATCCAGACCCAACTCCTCCAAAAATTATTTCTCCCAAACTTATTAACCATAAAGGTATTAATCCTCCTAAGGGGTAAAAAGAAGAATGCATAGAATTAACAGAACCATTACTAGTAGCTGTAGTAATAGTTGCCCATAGCCCAGAATTCAAGGACCCAAATCTTACTTCTTTACCTTCCATATTCGATCCAGATAAAACTATTTTGTGATTATTCAAAGTGATATTACTTAATATTTTATTGTTATTGTTTTCAATTATAACTGTTAATATTGAACACGGTATTAAAATCAATAACATTGCAAGCAATAAAGTCCAACCTTGTTTAACATCTTTAATCATCAGGCCAAACGTATAGCATAGGGAAGCAGGGATTATCATTATTGCTAACATTGCTAAAAAATTGCTTAATGGAGTTGGATTTTCGAAAGGATGAGCAGCATTAGCATTAAAATAACCGCCACCATTAGTTCCTAATTGCTTGATTGCAATTTGCGATGCAACAGGTCCCATAGGAATGATACTTTTGGTTTCTGTATATTGATAATTTTTTAAATTTTGCGGAACACCTTGTGATACTAATAATAAAGATAAAATTATAGAAAAAGGAATAAAAATATAAATTATTCCACGTACTATATCTACCCAAAAATTTCCCAGATGAGATATTTCCGAACCTTTAATACCTCTAATTAATGCAAGTAACACAGCCATTCCTGTTGCGGCTGAAATAAAATTTTGTACGGTTAATCCTATCATTTGTGTAAAATAACTTAAACTAGATTCACCTACATAAGCTTGCCAATTGGTATTTGTTACAACACTAGCCGCAGTATTAAATGCTACATCTGGTGTAACCGATCCAAAATTCTGACTATTTAACGGCAAAAATATTTGCCATCTTTGGATTAGATAAATTAAGACAAATCCTAAAAAATTAAAAATTAAAATCGATTTTGCATACTCTTTCCAATTCATGCATTGTTGGGGCGAAATATTACAGATCCTATAGATCTGTTGTTCGATATATAATAAAATTTTGATAGTATAATAAGATTTGTTGTCGTATGCCCCCGTAAAAATGCCGGCTATATAGATACCTATTGGTTTAATTAATAATAATAAAACGCTAAAATAGATTATGATCTGTAATATATTGTTATCTATCATTATGTGATGATTTTATAATTAAAAAATTTCCGGTTTAAATAAAGCAATTAATAAATAAATAAACAATAGCAGAACGATACAACCTATAATTAAATAACTAGTAGTCATCAAGGTTCGATAAACAACAAATCAAATAGCTCAATTATAATATAACTTAATAAAAAAAATACTAAACCAAGCCCTAAATACATAGCATCTATCATTTGTCAACTCCTTCAATAAATATATAGATCTATTATAACTTAATAATACATAAATAATTATGTTGACAGTACACCTCATGTCGTATTAAAGTGCCTAACAAAATAATAATGTTGGAGATAAATGTAATGCCGGAAACTAAAAAAATTAGAAATGCTGCAATGATGCACCGATTACTTAATAAAGAATATCTAGCACATACATTAGCATATGCTAGTAAAGACACTAACGGTAACGACATATGCGATGATTCTATAATAAGTTTACCGTGCTTTAGCACTAACGATGGCGAACCTATAAATGCTACCATACATAAAATTGTAACTGGCCATAGCAGCCTAGTCGGATATATAGTAGAAATTGATGATCATAAACTGACTCCCAGAGTAGAAATAATATGGCGTGGTACGCATAATTTAGCTAGTGCCCATATGGATTTAGAATCCGATGGTGCTGGTGCTAAAAGTTATCAAGCAGCAAGAAAAAGAATTATTCCTCAAATAAATGCGGTAATCGAACATTTACACAATAAAACTGGCGCTAGAGTAATAGTAGGTGTCTCTGGTCATAGCTTAGGGGGAGCATTAGCTCAACGATGTTTAACAGATTTGGCATGCAGCATGGTACAAAATGATGCTGATCAAAAAAAAATCTCAGAACAAAACACAGACAGTAAAATTAATCAACAATATACTAACGAAATAATTGATTTAGCTAACAAGCATGGTTTTGAAGCCAAAGATCGTGAAAATATTAATATTAATAATATACTCAAATTAGAATTAGGTGCTTTTAACTCTACTGGTGTTGATAATAACACTTACAACAACTCTCATAAATTTAGTGAATATTTGCAAAATCCTTTTTATAAATATAAACAAGGTAAATCTTTTTCTATTACGGCAGATTATTGTTTAAATTCTAGAGACGGGGTACAACAAACTGGTAGCAAAAATATTTTAGCTAGTTGCCCATTCGCTAATGTTAATTTGTTCAAATTTAACCCATCGCGTAATGTGTGCAAACAAATGGCGGCCGGATTAATGGCCAGCGCAATCAGCGCCCCGCTTGGTCCTGTCGGTATGTTACTTGCCGGTCTTAGTACTTATAAAGGGATTGGCACTATGGATTCCCATACGTCTAAGCACTCTTCGTTTGAAAATTATAATCTAGTATTACATAGTAGAGATTTTGAAATTTATAGTAATAAAAAACCAAATAATGGTGGCAGGGATCCTCTCGGGGAAGCTAAAATTAGTCATCAATTACTTGGGAGAAAATCATTTATTGCTAACAATTTCTTATCTAGCATGTTAACCAAAAGTATGCATGTTATGACTTATCCT
The DNA here is from genome assembly GCA_002422785.1 of Francisellaceae bacterium UBA6186. GTDB lineage: Bacteria > Pseudomonadota > Gammaproteobacteria > UBA6186 > Azoamicaceae > UBA6186. Next base: position 18,206 of record DITK01000009.1, on the reverse strand, counting down.
ATAATCGGGGATACAATAAAAAAAGAGGCGGATCTGGATGCGCTAGCAAAAATTGAAAAAATTCGACAAAAAACTAATAATTTAAAAATGATGAGAATGGTTGCAACCGTTGGTGGATAAACTTAATAGGCATATTACTTAACTTGAATCTAAACAAAACCTACTTAATAACTGTAATAATATGTGCAATCACCCAAATGTGTGGTTGCTCATATAACATATCTAAAATTAATAGCCATGCTCACTTTAACCCACAACAATTTTCTGTAATTCATAATAAAATTAATAATTGGCAACTCCGTGGCAAAATTAGCTGGCACGAAAAAAGACAAAATAAATCAACTATTTGCTACCTAAATTGGCAAAAAAATAATAGTAAATCAACAATTACTCTTTACAGTGCTTTAAATATGCAAAATTTAGTAATAGAAACCATAGAAAACCATAATAACCGTCAAAATCATATTAAAATTATTAGCAAAAATGGTAAAAATTATCACAATATTAACCATAAAACTGCTATGAATTCAGAAACTCTAGCATTACAACAAACTATAGAATCATTACCATTAAACTTAAATTATTTAACCTGTTGGCTGTTGGGGATGCCAGACCTGTCAAAAAAATATATACTAATTAACGATGGGTTTAAACAAGATAATTGGACAGTTACTTACTCTGATTACATAAATTACCGAACAACCAACGTACAAAATTTATTTATGCCTAAAAAAATTGTTATCCATAATTCAAATATGGTTATTAAAATTGTGGTGACAAATTTTAGCTCTCAATAATTAATTACTATACCGCCTAATATTATGGTATAGTGATTATTATGAATTTTTATGAAAAATATATGAATTTTATCGGTCCAGCAACTAATTTGATGTTTTATTTGCAAGCTTATAAAATATTCACTTCCAAATCAGCACAAGATGTTTCTGGTATTGGATTTTTTATAAGCTTTATTGGACTTACTAGCTGGTTAATTTATGGTTTATTATTAAAAAACAAACCCCTAATAATTGCAAATATAGTTGGCGTTATTGGTGCCACTTTAACTCTTGCCGGAATATTAGCTTTTTGACTTACTCTAAAGTCACTCCAGAAGTTTCTGCCGCATAATATTTATTGCGATAAATCTTTAAACCTAATAATAATATTAACGCAGCAGTAGAAGCTGCCATGCCACCTATAAAAATTGCCGATAACCAAAAAGTTTCAGCTAAAATACCCGCAATCAAATTACCAATAAATACCCCACAACCACTAACCAAATAAAATAAAGCAAATGCAGTACCATTAATATTAGGGGAACTGCTCGCAACTAAAGATCTTAAAACTCCTTGAGTAATGCCTAAATGCATACCAGTTAAAATTATTGCAATAACAATGGTTAAATTATTATTAGCCAAAATCCATGTTATATTAGCCACAATTAAAACTACTAACCCAATCATTAATAAACGTTCAGTTGCAGCTTGAGTTGCAAACTTACGACTAACAAAGGAAAAATACGAATGACTTAAATCTGAAATAATAATAATTAACGGCAACCAACAAACTGGCCAACCAAATTGCTTCACCTTTAATGATAAAAACGATTCACTAAATCTTGCTATCATTAAAAAAAAAGTTATAAATAAAATAGCCCAATAGTAAGCAGAAAATTTTTTTAAATCATTAAGATCCATAAAAAATTGCTTGTTATTTATGTCGCTAATTTGCTGTGTTTTGGGAAAAACTGGATCTTCAACAAACAATAATAAAATAATTACCGCTATTAATGCTGGAATTAATGAAATATAAAAAATAATTTGATATTTAGGTCCAATTAAAAACATGATTAATATAGATAATATCGCCCCAAATACCGCCCCCAATATATATATAGCCTGCCTAAAACCAAAAGCATAATTTAAACTTTCTGGATTTAAATCAGCAATTAAAGCATCTGTGGGAGCCGATCTTATACCTTTAGCAAAACGATCTATAAACCTGGTAACAAATATCATATGATATGTAGCAGATAAAGCTAACATCGGTTTAGTTATTACACTAAGAATGCTGCCTAGAACTATTAGTATATGTCGTTTTTGTAACTTGTCACTTAAAATTCCAGCAAATACTTTGGCTGCAAAAGCACAAAAAACTGCCATCCCCTCTAAATAACCAATTTTGGTATATCCAATGTGTAGATTTTCTATAAGGTATATCGGTAAAACTGATGTAACCATCATAGATGCCGTAGACCAGCAAAAGCTAACTAAAGATATGGACCAAATTTTATTTTTCTGTTGCACTGTTAGAACTAATAGAACTAAAATTTGCATTTAGCAAATTAACCGTGTTTCTTTCTAATTCTAACATATTTAATGATTTATATGCTTGAGCCATTATTTTTAGTGCTTCTTCTACTGCTAAGGTTTGATCAAAATCAGATATAATTACTTTAGACCTATTAGCTGCGGCAAGATAAGCCTCTTTGGCTAAATAATATTTGGCTATATATAATTCGTGATTTGCAATTTGATTACGTAAATGTAACATGCGCTGCCTAGCATCTTGGGCATACTTAGAATGTGGAAATTTCAACAATAAAGACTTGAAATCATCAAAAGACTCAATAGCAAAAGTTGGTTCTCTCTTACTCCGATCAATTTTAAAAAATTTATAAGCACTGCTGTAATATTGATCGTAGCTAGATAATCCTTGCATATAATATGCATAATCTGAATATCTATGATTAGGATACATGCGAATAAATCGACCAGCTGTAGCCTTGGCCTGTGGATACTCTTTTTTCTTGTAATATACATGTATCAAAGATATTTTAGCTTTATCCGAATAATTACCATAAGGATAATTAGACTCTAGTGCTTCAAAATCTTTTATCGCATCAGAAAATTTACCTTTTTGGGTATTATTACGACCTTGCGTGTAAATTTGTTCTGCAGACAAACCAGCATAAGCATCAATTTTTTTTGAAGAACAACTAACCAAGTTGACAGTACTAATAGAAATAGTAACAAGCAAACATAGCGATTTAACTATACGGTTAATAACAAAATGTTTTTTTAAACTAACTGACATATGTTTTTACATCTTCAAAATGAAAATTAAAGCTTTAACAAAAAATAATTCGAGTTCATACTACCTGATAGTATTATTAATAACAATATTAATTAGGTGATTTTATAATAGTAGGTGATTTTATAATAGATCCAAAATTTGTCCAATTAGATGGCACTATACCATTAAGTTATTCTGCTAAAAGATTAGACCAAGCATTAGCCGCATTGTTTCCTGAATATTCCAGAGAAAATTTAAAACAATGGATCTTAGATGGCTCTTGCTTACTTAATAATCAAATTTCCTCGCCAAAGTATAAAGTTAAAGGCGGGGAAAAAATAACAATTGCGGCTACCACCAAGATCAAAACTCAAAATTGGATCCCGGAAAATTTAACCCTAGATATTGTTTATGAGGATAATGATATCTTGATCCTAAATAAACCAAGTAATATGGTAATGCACCCAGCTGCAGGTAATTGGCACGGTACATTATTAAATGCTTTATTGCATTATAACCAGGAATTACAGTTTCTCCCCAGAGCTGGAATAGTACACCGACTAGACAAGGATACTACGGGTTTAGTAATTGTTGCTAAAAACTTGTCTTCTTATAATAATTTAGTTTTACAATTAAAAAATCGTATGATTATTAAAGTTTATGAAGCAGTTATAATTGGACAATTAATTGCAGGCGGCACATTAAATACCACCATCGGACGTCACCCACGTAATCGACTAAAAATGGATGTTATAGACACTGGCAAAATTGCTATTACTCATTATAGGGTATTAAAAAAATTTAAAAATCATACTCATATCAGATTAGAAATAGAAACCGGAAGAACTCATCAAATAAGGGTCCACATGCAATATATTCGTCACCCAATTGTTGGAGATAAATTATATGCAGCATCACAATTAGAAAATAGCCAAATAAAAAATTTCCCAAGACAAGCTCTGCATGCTAAAGAATTAAGATTTAAACATCCAGCCACTGCCAGAGATTTACACTTTAATACTAATTTACCAGCAGATATGCAAAATTTATTAGATATGCTAACAAATCAATTAAACCTCTCTCAACAACATTAATTATGAATATTATTAAACCTACCTGGCCACAACCATCAAACATTCATGCTTTTACTACTTTAAAAAATTGTAATATAGAAGATCTTAATTTACCAAACAATAAATTTTTGATAACTCAAGAACATGGTATTAATATTTTAAGTGCTCAAATTGATTTACCACAACCACCGATTGCCGACGGCAGTTATACTATAAATAAAAATCTTGTTTGCCTAGTTAAAACAGCAGATTGTTTACCGATTTTAATTACCAATATCCATGGTACCTTTGTAGCTGCCATTCATGCTGGTTGGCGTGGACTTGCGAATGGTATCATAAATAATTTCTTTATGAAAATTAAGCCATTAAATTTGATTACTAAAGATTTATTATTTTGGTTGGGCCCTGCCATCGGACCTTTAGCTTTCGAGGTCGGGAAAGATGTATTAGATCAATTTGAAGATTTTAATATCAATCATCCACATAAAAAATTAAATTTATATAATTCTGCTTTCATAAAAAAAAATAACTTGGATAAATATTTAGCTGATATTTATCAAATAGCTAAAATTAATTTATATCAATGCGGAATACATCATAACCAAATTTTCTCAGAAAATGTGTGCACCTATTCTCGTGAAGATTTGTTTTATTCTTACCGACGCAACCCTGGCTGCAATAATAGAATGTATAGTTTGATTTGGATTAGTTAAAACTATATTATTTTTATTATATTTTAGATGTTGACAAACGTATGATGCATAATGTTGGTTACATCTTTTTGCAATAAATAATCTTCTTGTTCTAACAAAGGCAACAGTAATTGCAATTCACTTCCTTTATTTAATTTATTTACTATATTTAAACTACCTTTGTGCATTAATACTATTTTTTCAACAAACTCTATTTTCATTTTAGTAAATTCAAATATAGTGATATCCTCGTTGTTATTGAATTTTTTTTCTATTTCACTTAAATTATATTCATCTAATCCAAAACCATGATCAACTATATTAATTTTAAACCAAATGTTGTCATTTTCTAAATAAGTACTAGAAATTATAGATATTTTTGCATTATTAGGAGAATTTTCTATTGAATGGCCAATTAAACTTATTAAAATCTGTTTAATACGTAATTCATCAGCATAGATTCTTGGCATATTTTGTTGAAAATCTGTCTCTATAAAAATGTCTTTTAAAAAAGACATTTTTATATTAACTTTTATGGCATTTTCTAAAATATCATTTACAAAAAAATAACTTAACTTTAGTTCATCACTAGTTTTACTGTTAATCATCATTATTAATTCCTGTATTTTTTTAGAACACTGAATAATTTTATGATCTTTATCAATAGAATTGTTTTTTAAATATTTATATATAAAATTAGAATAAACAAAAATTTCTTTAAAATAATTCCCAAATTCATAATGCATTTTTTTTATAAATACTGCTTTTGCATAATCAGAATCTTTAGAAATTTTATTAGCGAATTCAAGCTTTTGCGCATATATTTCTGTTTTTTTTATATGTTTAATTACTAAAGAAAGACCTTTAGCAAGCCCAAATAATTCACTGGAATTTTGTTTGGGTATTTTAACTTGTAAATTTCCATTGGATATAGAAAATGCCAATTTAGATAAATCAGTTATGGGAGAAATTATCTTTTTTCTAAAGAAGTATAGTAATATTATATATAAAACCCCCATCACAAAAAATTCTATCAATATAGAACTAAATTTCTGCAAAAAATCTTGCCTATACAAATTAATATCATATCCAGTTAAGATAAAAAATGGATACTCAGAAATTTTGCTCATATAGCTGTATTTTATATTATTATGACGAAAAGATATTGGCAAAAACTTATCATTACTTGACATGAAATGTATCATTTTTTTATCATGCATCAAATTTTCTAAATTTTCTAATTGTTCGCCAGAAGATGCAATAGCTTTAAAATTTTGATCTAATATAACATAACTGGCTTTTTGAAGATTAGTAATTTTTTCAATATAATGACTAATATGATCTATCCTCAAACCCAGAATAAGATATCCAATAAATTCTCTATGCTTATTTTGGATCCCCATAGCAGTAGGTAAAATATAACTGTTACCAGAAAAACTATTACATGGCTCAGATATTTGTAAAGTCCATGGATTATTTTTGGCATTAATAAAATATTTTTTGTCTTTAATATCTGGACTTTTTTTTGATTGGATCTTACCTTGTCCACATACCGGTAAAACTCCATGTTTTCCACATACAGTAAGTTTACCATCAGGATTTACCCAACTAAGACAAGATTTAGTCATGCTAGGTATATTCAAATCAACATTAGAAACTAATAAATTAAAAATACCGTTTAAGTCTTCAGGATCAATATGATTAGCTATTTTAGATCCAAAAAATTTTAAAATGTTTTCATTTTCATTGAAAATACTAAACAGCTCAAAAGAAATACTTTTAGTTACTTGCAATAACAAGTTGGTTTTTTTGTTTTCATAAACATGATAAGAGTAACAACCAAAACAACTAGCCATAACACAAATAGCAATTAAAACGATTATAGAAAATAAAAAATATTCATTAGAGATGGGGCGTAACTTTATTTTCATATAAAAATCTTTCTAAAAACCAATTAACAAACCTTGGATCCAAATCAATAGATAATCTACTAAAATAGCTATAAATCTCGGTAATACACAAAAAAACTTTTTCGCCAGTAAGACTTATTTGTTGTTGTTTACAAATTTTTTGTATCAAAATAGCTATATCTATAAACAACTTACTGTTCCATGTGCTTTGTAATACGTTGCTTTTTTCTTCAGTTGATTCTATCTGTTTTTTAATTACCCCGAACCTATGGGCTAAAAGATTATTGCAATTTTTTAATGTTATTTTAATATAACTTCTAAGCTCAGAAACCAGTTCTAAGATGTTGCTTGCATCGTCATTTAACTCTATAAGATTGGTTAATAACAATAATTCTTTCAAAGGTAATTTAATATATTTTTCTATGTTATTAGATATGTCTAATATATATTTATTTAAATATTTTAAATCGTCATCATTGTTAATATCAGAATCATGGGCAAAAACACTTTTAAACATTAAGATATCAAAATTATCGTTATCTTCTTCTGTTAGCTGTGTCATACCACTAGACTTGTGCATTTTGTTTATATTCTTAGTATCCAAATAACTCACAACAGTTTATCTCCTATAACATTAATAGGCTTTTTCTGGTGACACAAAATGTTACCGACTCCATGGTTTATAAATATCATATAATCAATTAAGTGTATCGTCAATGAATTTATATTTTATTTTTAACCACAGTATATAATTTTAGCCATATAATTATGATTGCATGATTATTTTTTTAATTTACAATAGAATAATGTGTTTTAATTCATTAACTAAACTAGTAGCATTATTAATTATTTTGATATTTTACCATATTGGTTATGCCAAAAATATTGAGCAAGTTCCTAAAATAAATAACACTTCTATTAAAATAGCAATAGTTGCACCATTAACTGGTTCATATGCAAAATATGGTCAAGAATTATTACTTGCAACTAATCATGCTATTAATGATTTAAGTAAACAACAAAATTATTTAGAAATTATTCCTTTTGATGATCAATGTAATCCAGATTTAGCGAAATCTATTGCGATACAAATAACTAACGACCCAAAGATTAAAGCTGTAATTGGCCATGTTTGTTCAGAAACCACAATCGCAGCTAGCAAAATTTATGCTAAACATGGAATTTTACAGATCGTCCCCAGCTCTACTAGTCGACGAATAACTGAATCACATATCAATACCCTATTTAGAGTATGTGGTAAAGATGATATTCAAGCACAGTTTATTAGTAACTTTTTATCGAGAAAATTTAACAACCAAAAAATTGCTATTTTACATAGTCAAGATTTATCTAGCAAAGAATTAGCAGAATATGTACAAGAATATTTAGCAATGCTAAAAATATCTCCTACTGTCTACCAAAGCATTATTATAGGTGATCTAAACAATCATAAAAAAATAAAAAGCATTCTTAAAAAATTAAAAAAAATAAAAGTCGACGTTATTTTCTTTGCCGGCTTATATAAAGAAACAGCTAACTTTGTTAAAACCATGCACTACAACAAAATAACTATTCCTATTATAGTCCCAGATAGTACTGCAACTATAGGTTTTATAGACACTCTTGTTTCACCTAAAATCGCTGCAGGAACTATTATGAGCTTTCAAAAATTAGATATGGCTAGATCCAATATATTAAACCAAAAAATAACAGGACAAGGATTATTTGGCTATGCAGCAATCCAAATAATTTATGCGGCCATACAAAATAATCTTACTGCTAATAATGACACCCATAATTTAAATGGAAGAGCTTTAGCTAACTGGCTGCATAACCACAAAGTTACAACTATCTTAGGAGAAAAATCGTGGGATACTAATGGTGATATAACAGATTCTGAATTCACCATGTATTTATGGGATGAAAAAGGCGAATATTGGAATTACTCTGTTCCTATCAACTAATATACCCTATCTCTCTCTAAACGCCTCATAGAATGTTCTATTGATTGGTTTTAAGAAATAAGTAAGTAATGATCTATGATCAGTCTGGATATCTGCAATTACGGTCATACCCGGTATAACTAAATTAGAAGAAGGATCTTCTCCTAAATAATTTCTGTCTAAAGTTAAAATAGCTTTATAGTATTTTTCTGATCTAGGATCGTCAAATGTAGTTGCAGATATATGCTTAACTTTTCCATCTAATTGCCCGTAAATAGAATAATCAAAAGAACTTACTTTTATTTTAACAGGATCCCCAAGACTTATATGCCCAACATCTTTGGGAGATACTTTTGCTTCGATTACTAATTGTTTAGTAATCGGAACTATTTCAAAAAGTATTTCACCAGGATTAACTACTTTACCGGGCTTAATGTCAGCACCTTTCGTTATTCCATAAACAGGGGATACTATCTTCAAGCGATTAACCCTATCTTGTGCTTTTTCGATTTGCTTTCTTATTTCTAATAATTCAGCAATTTGTTTATTTAATTCTTCTAAAGATAATTTATTTATGTTTATATTATTAGTGCGCTTTTGATTGTTAAGCTCTATTATTGCTGACTCTACCACAGTTTTTTCTCTAACCGCAGCTAAATATTCACCAAAAACTTCTTGTTCTTTATCTTGGCTATTAATAACATTAATTTTTGAAGCATACTGAACTTTATTTAAATCTTTATAAATTTCTGTTTGACTAGATAACAAATCAGTACGTTCAGATAAATTATTAATCTGTTTATCTAAATTAAGAATATGTAATTGTTTGTTGTTTATTAATTGATCTAGTGATTCTTGATCATGTTGCCGCTGTTCAGTTTGATGTTGAAATAATAATAAAGTATTATCAATCAAAAAATCCAAAGCTTTTCTATCATTATTTCTATAATTAATAATTTTTTCTAAATCTTCACGATTAACATGTTTATTAGATAGAAATCCATTTAGTCGTGCGATATTAAATAAAACTGTAGTTTCTGCATTATACAATCTATAAAGATCTGAAACCGCAGGCTCTGAAGAAAATTCAAACAACGTAGTACCTCTTTGTACTATTTCACCATCTTTAATAAATGATTTGTATACAATACCACCTTCCAAATGCTGAATAGGATAAACATTTTCAGCAGTAATAATGACCCCTGGAGCCCTAGCAATTTCTTGCACATTTACCAAATACATCCACAAAGTTAATACTATAAAAAATATAAAAATAAAAGCAATACTAGCATTCACTAAATTAGCAGCTCCTAAATCTTCTAGTTTTTCTGATAAATATAAATTATCAACCAGTCTCATTTTGTCAAGTTCAATATATTGTTTTTCTTTCATTTTACACCAGCACCTATAGCTTATGATTTTAATTTTTTATAGCATATTCTTCTAAAATTGCTGGCAATACCTGGTCTGGCTTACCTTGAAATACCACTTGCATTGATTTTAAATGAATAATCTGATCAGCAGCTTCTAACAAAGAAATTTTCGAAGTCACCAGTACAATTGCACGTTCTTGTTTTAATTGTTTTAAGGCACTAAGGAATTTATGTTCTTCTTGATAATCACAACATAAATAAGGTGCATCAAAAATTAAAGTTTTAGCATTGCTTAAATAAGCCCTTGCCAAAATCAATTTTTGCCTGAAATTTGCTGACAATTTTAACTCACCCTGGTCCCCCAAATGAGTATCATAATTATTTTTTAACTGCATAACATCTTCATGCACATCTGCCAAAATTGTTGCTTGTTTAATCTCTAATTGGGTAGCCAAAGGGTTGGCTAACAATAAATTCTGTTTTATAGTACCAAAAAATAATTTAGCATCTTGAGGAACGTAAGCAATTGATTTACGTAATGATACTGGATCTAATTGATTAATATTCATATTATTAATTTTTATATTTCCAGCTTGAATATGATAAAGAGCTAAAATTAACTTTATGATGGTGGATTTTCCAGCTCCATTTTTACCAGTAATACAGTTAATAGTGCCAGGATTTATATTAAAAGACACACCTAATAAGCTGGCATTCTCTTGCATTGGGTATCTAAAACTAACTCTTTGGAACTCAATACTATTAACAGTAAAAATTTTCACCAGATTTTCACGTCTGATTTCGGTTGGCAAATTAATTAAACTATTAACTTGAGAAATACTATTTTTTATTTGTCCTATAGTTGGTAAGGACATAAAAAACATTTTTAATGGATCTAATATTTTCCAAGTCAACAACATTACTGCAATTAAAGAACCTGCTGATAATCTATCTTGCATAGCTAATATAGCTCCAAAACCAAGAACTCCAATAGCCGCTAACAACATAACTAAATCAGCTGTGGCTAATAAAACATGATTTATCATCGCTGATTTAAAACTATATTTAGCAATATTTTTTATAATAACCTCAAATTTTATTATCCATTTCGGTATAACCCCACTAGATTTTAATGCACGCATATTAGCAAATGTTTCAAAAACAAATCCTTGCTTCATAATAGCATCATGGTTTTGTAATTTAATAATTTCATTAATTAATGAATGTCCAACAATAGATAAACAAAAAAACAATATCGATAAGATAAGCGGCACAACAACCATCCAGCCACCAATAAATATTATTGCAATTAAAAAGACTACACTAAGTGGCAATTCAAAAAACAACATGGCCACATTGCTCGAAAAAAAATCACGGATATTATCAAAATCTCTTATTTTAGCAATTTGATTATTTAATGTAACATTTTCTGTATAACTAGCTGGAAGTTCTAAAATATGTTTAATAATTACGTATCCAACAGTTCTGTCTAATCGAACCACCATATAAGCTATCAATTTATTTTTCAAGACTCCAATTAAATATATGGCAGACAATACTATTGCTATACCTATGGAAAAATTTAACAACATACTAACAGAACCTGATGGAATTATTTTATCATAAATAATCATAATAAAAAATGAAGTTCCTATAGATAAACAATTATAGAATAAATGTACTATCACAATTTGTCCTATAATCGATTTAAATTTTTTAATTATGGATAAAAACCAATTTTTATCTTGATGTTTATCAGGTGAAAATTTAGAAAAATAATATACTGTTCCATATAAATTAATAATTTGATGAAGAGTTAAAATTTTTTGCTTTCCAGTATTACCATGTAAAACAGTTGCTGTTTGCGCAACATTGTCAGTAAAGATTTTCTCCACCAACATACTTTCTCCGCCAGAAGAAACAAACAAACAGGGCAATTTATGTGGTAATATATTCGTCAAATAAGACTCTTGTTGCTCACTTTTGAAACCTAAATTAGCCATTAAATTTCTAAATTCTATCAAAGTTAATTTTTCTGCAAAATGTGGCAATGATTCTATTAACTGCCTGACATCCTTGTTCCAACCTAATTTAATCAAAAGTGGCAATAATAAATTTAATAAATCTGAATCGAAGTCAAAAGTTTTTTTAACTTTGTTTTGTAACACTTCATTATCTATAGTTAAAATGTCCATTTCCATGTTAATCATTTTTAATTATATGTTGTTTTTTGATATAATAATGTTGATCGGCTAATTTTAATAAAGATTGTTTATGAGAAATAATCACTATAGTAGTTTTTCCTTTTTTTAAATTAATAATATGCCTTAAAACCAGCTCTGTTTCCAAATCAATATTAATATTAGATTCATCAAGTAAAATAATTTTAGGATCTTTAATTAGCTCTCTAGCAATTAATATATACTGTTTAATATTTGGAGTTAAAAAATCATTAGCATCTATCCCAATAATTGTTTGATATCCATTAGGCATAGCTTGAATAAATTGATGCAAGCCAATTTCCAAACAACATTGCTGTACTTTTTCTAAAGCAACATCATTAAATCTAGTAAGGTTTTCTAAAATAGTACCCTGGAAACAATATGGTTCTTGGCAAATAAATGCTATTTGATTTCTTATATAATCTAAATTACCTAAATTAATATCTTGTCCATCTATAAAAAAATTACCTTCTTCAATTTTATATAAACAACCAAGTATATTGATTAATGTTGATTTGCCAGACAATTTATCTCCATGAATTGCAACCATTTGCTTGGCAGGTATTGTTAAATTAGCGTGTAACAATATAGGTATTTTATTACCATTTTGATCGATATGAGAAAAATCAATATTATTTAAAACAATTTCCCCCTCTATAATTTTTATGTTTTGCTCTTTATTATGTTCCGACTTAATTGTTAGCAATTGACCGAATTCCCGATCTGCCAATTCAAAATTGTTCCACCTCAATAATAAACTAATTAAATTAGCGATTGGCTGCATAACTTTTCCAGATAATAATATACAAGCTGCCATACCACCAACACTCATGCGTTCTTCAAATATCATCAAACAACTAACTATAACTGTGACCATAACCATAAATTGACCGACAATTGCTATATTTTTATTGGATGACATTTTTTCCTGAATAAAATCAAATTCTTTTTTTATATTGTTTTTTTGTAGTTTTTCATATCTTCGCAGCATTTGCTCTTCTAAACCAATAGCTTTAATCGTGCCAATACCACCTAATAATTCCACTAAAAATTTAGAAACAATTTGTATGGTTTTAGTTTGTTGTGTTTGATTTATTTTAAACTTGGCAACATGCAAACAGGAAATCGCTAATAAAATCAAACTTACTACCGTTACGGTAATACCAACATAAAAATTAATACAATATATAAAAATAAAATAAATCAACAAAAAAGGTGCATCGCACATAACAATAAAATATTGTCCCGAATAATATTCTTTTAATATGTTAATTAAATTAAACCTATCTATTTGAACACTAAATGGATTGCGTTCAAATGCTAACAAATCAGCATTTGTGGCTGATTTGTAGGCATTTAAACTCATTAAACATGACAATTTAATATCTAACAAAGAGCTAACAAAGCCTCTCATTATTTTTAAAATAGCTTCAACAATCAAGGCGACAATAACAATTAATATAAACGCTATAAAAGTATTATATGATTTGTTTGGAATAACTCTGTCATACATTTGTATAATGGTAAAAGGCAAAATTAAACCCAAAATATTAATCATTAGCGAGGACAAAATCAGACCTACAAGAACATCCTGTTTGGATAACCCTGCAAAAATTTTCCAACAACGACTAACAAAACTTTCTGTGTCACCAGAATTTTGTCTGAAAAAATCTATATTTTTACCTATGATAATCATTTGATTTGTTATATTATTAATTTGTTATAATTATTATATGTTAATTATAAGCTGGTTTTTTATAATTTTCATTTATATAACATACCTTCAATACGCATAATAAATTCTTTTCTCTGTCGATTATAAAAACCAGTTAACGCTTTTATTTNNTTTTAGAAATTGGATCTCTCTTTTGGCATTCACCAACTGTTTCCTATACTTACAATTTTGTTGATATAAATTATGATGATTGTGCAAATTTTTAGTGGGATCTATATTTTTATTAATTTCAATTTCGTCCCCCAACGATAATTTAGATATTCTCCAAAAATTAATTAGCCTAGCAATACGTTCTTCCATAGAACCATCAGCTAAATTATAATTGTCCTTAGATAATGCAGATAAGACTGTTTTTGTAGTTACTAATTGATTATTATTTACTAACTGACCACATATGCCATGCACCTTACTTTTCAAGTCATTAATTAGATCCATGCCCATAGAAATCTCCTATTGTTTTTTATTATTTTTATTGTTATTTTTATTGTTTCTATCAAACAGACACTCATAAAAGCATGAGTAGCATATTTTAGCGTAGCTTTTAATTATAAACATGGCAACATTTATGACGAACACAACTGACTTATTGGTTAAATCTTTATCTTGGCCATTAATTTCAAGCAATATCAAATTAATTAAAATGCTTTTATTGTTATGTACTATATTGATACTCTGGTTCTATCCACAACCAGAGGGCGTGACATTAGAGGCTTGGCACTTATTAACAATATTTGTTTGCACTATCCTAGCTATGGTTAGCAAAATTTTACCTACCGGAAGTCTTGCAATAATCAGTATTAGCGTCTGCACGATAACTGGTACTCTTAGCTTAGAAAATGCAATATCTAGTTTTGGTTCAAAAATTATATGGTTAGTATTTAGTGCATTTATTTTAGCCAGAGGATTTACGAAAACTGGACTTGGATCTAGAATTGCATATTATTTTGTTTATTTGTTTGGCAAAAACACTATTGGTTTAAGTTATAGTTTAATTATAACAGAATTTTTTTTATCGCCATTAATCCCTAGCAATACTGCTCGTGGTGCTGGCATAATGTTTCCAATAGCATCATCCATTAGTAAAGAATATAAATCTAATATTATGGGCGCATTTTTAATGAAAATTTGTTTTCATGCCAATGTTATCACCAGCTCAATGTTTATGACCGCATCGGCAGCCAACCCACTTATTACCTCGATCAGTAAATCTTTTGGTTACGAATTAAGTTGGTTGGTTTGGGCAAAAACTGCAATATTACCGGGTATATTATCTTTAGTAATATTACCATTCATATTGTTTCTATTTTTCCCAGGTGCGCTAAAAAAAACAGGAGAAATACAACTGTTTGCCAAACAACAGATCGACAATAATGGCCCTTTAAAACGTGAAGAATGGATTATGCTGTTGACATTTTTTTTATTACTCTTTATGTGGGTAGCTGGCAGTTTAATTAATATAGATGCAACCGTAAGTGCTTTTGTTGGGTTATCTATATTATTAATTACTAATGTTTTAACTTGGAATGATGTAGCTTCCGAAAAAGAAGCTTGGAACACTTTTATGTGGTTAGCAGTTTTGTTAATGCTAGCAACTAATTTATCTAAGCTAGGCATAGTAGATTGGATGAGTATCCAAATACATAGTAAAATCATCAATTATAATTGGCCAGCAGGACTTATATTACTGTCAACAGTCTACTTTTTTGGTCATTATTTGTTAGCCAGCCTAACCTCGCACGTTAGTGCCTTATATGCTGCTTTTTGTTCTATTGCGATTTTATTAGGAACACCAGCACCATTAGCTGTTTTAGTATTCGCTGGAATTTCTAATTTTAGTAGTGCAGTTACTCATTACACGACCGGTGCTGCCCCACTATTTTTTAGTGCTAATTATTTGTCAATGCCAAAATGGTGGAAGATTGGATTAACCGTTGGGTTAATAAATACTGCTATTTGGTTAATTGTTGGTAGTTGGTGGTGGAAGTTTTTAAATGTTTGGTAATAACTAAATTTTGCCAGCAAAGTAGACTAAATTAATCATGCCAAATAGATATAACTTTTTTGATAGGATTTATTACTTGATCCCTAAGTATATAAATTTGACTATATTTTTCTTCTTCTAAAATTCTAGCAACAGATTTTTGAGGAAATTCTATTGCTAATTGACCTAACAGTTCATCTATTTCACTAATATTCACAAAACCCCCACATTATTTATGATTTACAAAATGGATTTTCACCAGCTGCATGATCAGTTGCATCTTTTATGAGTATAATTTCAGGAAATTTATTTTTTAATGATTTTTCTATTCCTTGTTTTAAAGTAACATCTACCATACTACAACCCTTACAACCGCCGCCAAACTGTAAGACAACTTCTACTCCGGTTGCTATATTATTTAAAGTTTTTAGGTTGACTTTACCATTATGTCTGGCTAAAGAAGGATTGATTTCTTCATTTAAAAAATCTGTAATTTTTGTAGATAAAGAATCATTTACAGATCCTGGGTTACAATTTTGTCCTTTTAAAAAAGGAGCTTTAATATGTAATTTACCACTAACCGACTGCTGATCTTCTTTATAGTCTATTATAGCATCTGTTAATGCTTGCTCCGAATTCTGATCTACGTATAACATAAACTCACCAGTATCTATCGAAATATCAGAAGATTTTTTTTCTCCGGGCGAACAAAAAGACAGCTCGATATTAGCTTTACTAGTTCCTGGTTTTATCGCTTGGATCCGCAAATTAAGCTTTTTTACTTTAATGTCTTTTAATTGATCGTTAATAAGACCAAAAAAATGTATTTTAGCGGCTTTTGTTAAGGTAATTAGCATTTGCATGGCCTAAAATAAATGTTAATATTTAATCATATTTTATATTGTTAGCAATTAAACTACAAGGTTTTATAATTAAAATATAGATATCCTGCAAGAAGCTCTTAAGTTAGTATTTCTATGTTCTTTAATCGTATAATAATGATTATTAGTATGTTTGTAATAACTATTTAGATGATCTGCATAAGACTCATATAGTAAATTTTTCCAATAACCATCGATATAATCGCTAGCATTAGATGCATTGGCATTATAATTTTTAAAACAGCTAACCCAATTTCCTGGTACGATTCCAGACAAATAATCAATCACTGCATCTTCTGCATAAATAAATAATTTTTGATTCATAATTTTTGGTTTATCAGTAACATCTATAGTTGAACACAGCCCTACTATGGCAGATATTGGATAGATTTTATTATCTTGACTAATTTGATTAATTTTAAATGATTCAAATATTTCTACCAAACTATTAGAATTATTATTCATAAAAATAAAATTTTTTTGATGAGAAATATTTATATTAATTTCATTTTCTCTAACAGAAGACAATAGTTGTCGTTGCCCCATAGTGAACAATCCACTATGATTCGCATACCTTGCAAAAAAATTTAAAAAAGCTAATTTACTACTATTATGATGATAATTATTAGATAAGATCTGAAAAAATGTTTTAACATCAACTTTATCTAATATCAAGTGATTATATTCAATGTTAATATTTGGCAATTTACAATGATTCATCGGTACTACAATAACTAAACTATTTTTATGAATATATTGTATGGTGGCCCTAGATACTAACAAATTAGTTTGATCTAACAATATGATACGAGAACTATTGATTATATTTNNCAATAAAATTTGCAAGTGTTTCTTTATTGGTTATTTTACGATCATTAATAACATCAAGATGTTTTGTAGTGATCTGATTAATACCCAAAGAATTAGAATAATGAGAACCCACTTCGATAGATGCAATTTTTTTATCTAATAACTCAATATTATGCAAAAAAGCATTTATATAGGTAAATTCTTTGGAATTGACATCACAAAATATCCGACTATAGCGTGGTGTATTAATAGATTTTTGATTAAAGAAAGTCATGTAGCATCACATCCATATGAATTAAGAATACAATATGTTTATATTATAGTAATCAACAATAATTATAAATGTCTGACCAGCCATCATACCTGTCAGATCTAATCTAGATTTTTACAAATCGTAGTCTAAGAGAACTTTATATTAAGGCTATATCCTATCAAAAAAAAATCTATGAAGGGCGAGTTAATACTGAATCTTTTTTGGAATATCAGCCTGGAAAAATAGTACGTTGGTTTT
>DITK01000022.1 GCA_002422785.1 Francisellaceae bacterium UBA6186 | reverse complement strand
TCAGTTGGTAGAGCCCTGGATTGTGGATCCAGTGGTCGGGGGTTCGAGCCCCCTCGTTCACCCCAGAATGCCTCAATGTTAGCTTTTTTCTTTAAATTTTAAAGAAAAAGTAGTGAGAGGTAGAGAAAACGAGCCGTTAGCTCAGTTGGTAGAGCAGCTGANNCTCTTAATCAGTAGGTCGTAGGTTCAATCCCTACACGGCTCACATTAAATGCGAAAGTGGCGAAATTGGTATACGCACTGGATTTAGGTTCCAGCGGGGAAACCTGTGAGAGTTCGAGTCTCTCCTTTCGCACCAATTTGGTAGTACATATAAAAAATTACTGTTCTTAATTCTTAGTTGTTAAGATGGGAATGGTTCGGGGACAGGTGGGGTTATTAAATGCAAATATCTATAGAAAAATTAAGTGATTTAGGCAGAAAAATTAATGTTTTAATTCCTGCTGCTCAAGTTAATGATGCGGTGTTTAATAAGATCAAAAAACTTACTAACCAGGTAAAGATGAATGGATTTAGAGTGGGGCATGTGCCGATTAAATTAATCAATCAAAAGTATGGTAGTTCGGTACGTAAAGAGGTAGTAAGCGAAGTAATAGATTCAGCGTTAAATGAAGCGATTGCCGAACATAAATTATCTCCGATGGGGCAAATAAAGTTAGAAAATTTAATCGACGAATCAGAAAAAGA
Organism: Francisellaceae bacterium UBA6186; assembly: GCA_002422785.1. Lineage (GTDB taxonomy): Bacteria > Pseudomonadota > Gammaproteobacteria > UBA6186 > Azoamicaceae > UBA6186. The sequence continues at coordinate 18,643 of DITK01000022.1, read as the reverse complement.
TATAGAATGTGCATTTACATTAGAAGTTTATCCTGAAATTAATTTTGATCATTTTAACAAGTTACAAATTAAAATTCCAAAAGTTACTATAACTGAACAAGACATAGATCATAGTTTATTAATTGTGAGGGAACAATTTGGTAAAAAAGTTTCTGTGGATAGAGCAGCTAAGAAAGTAGACATATTGACTGTTGATTTTAGTGGCTTTATTGACGGGAAAGAATTTCCAGGTAGTGTTGGCAAAGATAGTGAAGTAGAAATCGGTGGCGAATTATTTATTGAAGGGTTTGAGTCAGGACTTATTGGGGTGGAATCGGGTAGCAGGAAAGAGTTAACATTACAATTTCCTGATAATTATGCAGAGAAATCTTTGGCAGGTAAACCTGTGATTTTTAATATTGACATCAAAAAAGTAGAAGAAAAGCAATTGGCGGACGTTGATGAAGAGCTTGCTAAATCTTTGAAAATTAAAGATGGCGATGTTGATAAGATCCGTCCTACAGTGTTAGCTAATATGGAAAAATATATTAATAAATTAACTAAAGATAGGGAATATGAGCAAACAATTGATGTATTATTAACAACTTACCCAATAGATTTGCCAGAACAATTAGTTGTAAGTGAGCAACAGCAATTAGAGACAGCTTTTAGGCAAAGGAACCAAGAACAGGGTATAAGTATTAAAGATCTCAGTCATAATATTATTGCAGAAATCAATATACAAGCTCGTAAAAATGTTCATTTATCGTTGTTGCTTAGAGAAGTAATTAGACATAATAATTTAAAAATAGATGAAGCGTTAGTACAGCAAAAATTAAAACAATTTGATGAGTTATTTAAAAATGCTCATAATAATAGCTATTATGCAGAGATATATAATAATATAAAAAATTCAATTATAAATTCTACTTTAACTGATATGGCTTTAGAATTTATTGTTAACCAAGTTATTAAGAGTGAAGAATCGTGTAGTTTCGAAAAATTAACTAAAGCTAATTAATCGAGAATATATTCAACAGGGAGAGCGTGTGGAAAATTTAATTCAAAATAGTTTTAATACTTTGGTTCCGATGGTAGTAGAACAATCAAATCGTGGTGAGCGTGCCTATGATATTTATTCTCGGTTATTGAAAGAAAGGGTAATTTTTTTAGTAGGGCCAGTTGAAGATCACATGGCTAATTTAATAGTTGCTCAATTGTTATTTTTAGAATCAGAAAATCCTGATAAAGACATATCGTTATATATTAATTCTCCTGGAGGAGTTGTAACTGCTGGTATGGCAATTTATGATACCATGCAATTTATTAAACCAGATGTTAGTACTTTATGTGTTGGTCAAGCTTGTAGTATGGGGGCATTATTGTTGTTAGGTGGTGCGGAAAATAAACGTTTTGCTTTGCCTAATTCTAGAATAATGTTACACCAGCCGTTAGGTGGTTTTCAGGGGCAAGCTAGCGATATAGAGATCCATGCGAAAGAAATTTTATCGTTGAAAAAACGATTAAACGAAATTTGTGCTAAGCATACTGGTCATGATTTAAAAAGAATTGAAAAAGATACGGATAGGGACAATTTTATGGGTGCGCAAGAGGCTAAACAATATGGAATTATAGACGAGGTGCTAAAAGCAAGAAAATAAAAAGATAGTTGAATACATAATAAAAAATAACAACTATTTAATGCTAAAGACTTGCAAACTGATATAAATAAACCCATCTTAATAGTAGGGGATGTTTTTTACTTCAAGAATAAAGAGGATATTGTTATGGTTGATAAAAGAGAGCGTGGTGGTTCAATCAAGCTTTTATATTGTTCTTTTTGTGGCAAAAGCCAACATGAAGTAAAAAAACTTATAGCTGGTCCATCTGTGTTTATTTGTGATGAATGTGTTGAGTTGTGTAACGACATTATTTGTGATGAAATTAGTGAGGAACAATCTGATTTAAATAATAAAAAAGGAGTGTTGTATACTCCAAAGCAGATATTTGAAGTTTTAAATCAATATGTCATCGGCCAATTATCTGCCAAGAAAATTTTAGCAGTTGCGGTTTATAATCATTATAAAAAATTACATCTTGTTAAAACCAAAGCTTCTTTAACGGACTACGAAGATGTTGAATTAGGTAAAAGTAACATTTTGTTAATTGGGCCGACAGGTTCGGGAAAAACTTTATTAGCAGAAACTCTAGCTAGATTGTTGGATGTACCTTTTGCGATAGCTGATGCGACAACTTTAACTGAAGCGGGTTATGTTGGTGAAGATGTTGAAAACATTATTCAAAAATTATTACAGAAATGTGATTATAATGTTGAAAAAGCACAAACAGGGATTGTTTATATAGATGAAATAGATAAGATTTGTCGTAAATCTGAAAATCCATCAATAACCAGGGATGTATCTGGAGAAGGCGTGCAACAGGCATTATTAAAGCTTATAGAAGGAACTATTGCATCTGTACCTCCGCAGGGTGGGCGTAAGCATCCGCAGCAAGAATTTATTCAAGTTGATACTTCTAAGATCTTGTTTATTTGTGGTGGAGCTTTTGCAGGTTTAGATAAAATTATTGTGCAGCGCAGTAGTAAAGGCGGTATAGGTTTTTCTGCCGATATAAGCTCTAAAGTGCAAGAAAATGCTATATTGCACAAAGTGATCCATGAGGTAGAGACCCAAGATTTAATTAAATATGGGTTGATTCCTGAGTTTGTAGGTAGATTACCGGTGATTGCGACTTTGGATGAACTAGATGAAGCAGCGTTAATGGATATTTTGATTAAGCCAAAAAATTCTTTAATAAAGCAATATAGAAAATTATTTAAAATGGAAAATGTTGATATTGAATTTAAAGAAGATGCTTTGCAATTAGTTGCTAAAAAAGCGATGCAACGTAAATCAGGTGCTCGTGGTTTGCGTTCAATACTAGAAAGAATATTGTTAAACACGATGTACGAGCTACCTTCAGATGATCATATTAATAAAGTAGTAATAGATATTTCTGTAATTAATGGCCAATCTGAACCGGTGTTAATATATGATAACCAAGCAAAACATACTATGAATCTTGATCCATTAGATGTACATAGTGCTATCGATGCCAATGCTATAAGTGTTAATAATAAGACAAAAAGAGGTTAATATAAAAATAAATGAATCAACAAGTAGAGTCACCATCAGAAACGTTAGTTAATATAGATTCTATGCCTATGTTAGCATTACGAGATGTAGTTATATATCCTCATATGGTTATTCCATTATTTATCGGTCGGGAAAAATCAGTTAAAGGTTTAGAAGAAGCGATGAATAACAATAAGAAAGTTTTATTAGTTGCACAAAAAGATTCTTCTTATGATAATCCTACGATTGATAATTTATACCAAGTAGGTACGGTATCTATAATTTTACAGATGTTAAAACTTCCTGATTCTACCATTAAAGTATTAGTTGAAGGAGTTCGGCGTGGTAAAATAATTAATTGCCAAACAACAGAGCCATTTTTTGTGGTCAATGTAGCACCTATAGAAACTTCAACGGTTGTTGATCAAGAATTAGAAATATTGATTAAATCATTAATTTCTCAATTTGAAAGTTACGTAAAATTAAACAAAAGATTACCTCCAGAAATTATTACTTCTTTAATAAATATTAATGATCCGGTGCGGTTGGTCGACACTATTTCTGCTCATTTGTTAACAAAAGTTAATGAAAAACAAACAGTGCTAGAATTAGAAAAATTATCAGATAGAGTAGAGTATCTAATTGGCATAATGAAAACAGAATTAGATGTTTTAAAGATAAAACGTAAAATTGAATTTAATGTTAAAAAGCAAATGGAAAAAAGTCAGCGTCAATATTATTTGAATGAAGAAATGAAAGCCATTCAAAAAGAACTAGGCGAAATGGACGAAGCAACTGGTAATGAGATAGAAGATTTACGTAGAAAAATTATCAAATCTAAGATGAGCTTAGAGGCTAAAGAAAAAGCAACTAATGAATTAAATAAATTAAAATTAATGCCAGCCATGTCGGCAGAAGCGACTGTTTGTAGAAATTATATTGATTGTTTATTAAATATACCATGGAAGCGTAGCACTAAATTAAGTAATGATTTAGGTTATGCTGAAGAAGTTTTAGAAACAGATCACTATGGGCTAGAGAAAGTCAAAGAACGTATTGTGGAGTATTTAGCTGTTCAAATGAGAGTAAAAAAATCTCAAGGACCTGTGATTTGTCTGGTAGGGCCACCTGGTGTTGGTAAAACTTCTTTAGGGGAGTCGATTGCAAGAGCCATAAAAAGAAAGTTTTTGCGAGTGTCTTTAGGTGGTGTTCGTGATGAAGCTGAAATTCGTGGGCATCGGCGTACCTATATAGGTGCGATGCCGGGTAAAATCATTCAAAAAGTTATCAAATCAAAAGTAAACAACCCATTATTTTTATTAGATGAAATAGACAAAATGTCATCTGATTTTAGAGGCGATCCGGCATCGGCATTACTAGAAGTATTAGATTCTGCACAAAATAATACATTTAGCGATCATTACTTAGAGGTTGATTATGATTTATCAAAAGTAATGTTTATTGCCACTGCTAATTCTTTAAACATACCTCATGCTTTGCTAGATCGGATGGAAATAATTTGGATTTCTGGTTATACCGAAGATGAAAAATTAAATATTGCCACTAAATATTTAGTTCCCAAGCAAATGAAATTAGCTGGTTTGAAAAATAACGAGATAACCGTTAACAACGATGCGATCATGGAAATAATTCGTTACTATACCAGGGAAGCAGGAGTACGTAGTTTAGAACGAGAAATAGCTAAATTATGTCGTAAAATTGTTAAAAGTTTATTCTTGAATCAGGAAATTACTAATTATGCAGTAGATGGAGCTGGTATAGAAAAATATTTAGGAGTTAGGCGTTATAGGTTTGGGCAATTAGAAGAAGAGCCAATTAGTAATTCGTTGCATAAGAAAGATTGGGTTGGGCAAGTTACAGGTTTAGCTTGGACCGAAGTTGGCGGTGATATTTTAACTATAGAGGCTGCGGCAGTTAAAGGGGACGGTAAAGTTATACGTACTGGTAAATTAGGCGAAGTTATGCAGGAATCTATTCAAGCTGCGATGACTGTGGTGCGTAGCAGAGCTGCGTCCCTTGGTATAATTGATAATTTTTATAAAAAGTATGATGTACATATTCACGTACCAGAGGGTGCGACACCCAAAGATGGTCCATCTGCAGGTATTGCTATGTGTACTGCTTTGGTGTCATTATTTAGTAATATCCCGGTAAAAAAAGACGTAGCAATGACTGGCGAGATAACTTTGCGTGGTAAAGTACTGCCGATTGGTGGTTTAAAAGAAAAATTATTAGCAGCAAGAAGATCAGGGATAGCGACTGTTATTATTCCAGAAGAAAATATGAGTGATTTAAAAGAGATCCCTGCAAATATTTATCAAGGATTAAAAATCTACCCAGTTAACTGGATAGATCAAGTGTTGGATATTGCGTTAGAATCTATTCCAAGACCCGCTAGCTTTGTTAATAAGAAGAAAAAACTTGCTGCTGGAATTGCCAATAAAAAGCCTATTGCTAAATCAACTGTTATATTACGTAAAAATCGTCGTAAAGGCTCAGACGTAATTAGCCAACATTAAAATAATTATAACCCTTTAGCATGATTGCCTAAATAAGACGCAACTCCATCAGGACTTGCTACCATAGCTTTGTGTCCTTTATTCCAACCAGCTGGGCATACTTCTCCGTGTTGTTCGTGATACTGCAACGCATCGACTAACCGAATTAATTCATCAATATTTCTGCCTAGAGGTAGATCGTTAACTGTTTGGTGTCGAACTATTTTATTTTTATCAATAATAAAAGCTCCTCTCAAAGCGATCCCTGCTTCGGGGTGTTCGATGCCGTAAGATTGACAAATTTTATGATTTAAATCAGCAATTAAAGTAAAATTAACTTTTTCTATACCGCCATGTTCTATAGGGGTATTACGCCATGCATTATGGGTATAATGGGAGTCTATAGATCCGGCAATAACCTCTACGTTGCGTTCTTTAAATTGTTGTATTCTATTATGTAAAGCAATTAATTCTGATGGGCATACAAAAGTAAAATCAAGTGGATAAAAAAACAATAAAGTATATTTGTTTTTAATGTTTTTATATAAATTAAAATCGTTAATAATTTCTCCATTGGCTAATATTGCAGCAGTGGTAAAATCTGGGGCTTGTCTTCCTACTAAAACCATAAATTACTCCTAAAAAATTTAATTCCATAATCATATTAAATGAAATTTAAAATTAATGATATAAGTTTCTGTAAAATCTCTATTATCGTAAGATTAGTTTTTAAGATTACAAACATAGATGATATTACTAACCTTATTAGTAAAATAATGCAGAGGAATAGACATGCAGCTTGGGAAAATTTTTCTGATTTTAGTATCAATGTCCCAAGAGTAATTGTCGTTTAAACTTGGAGTTGCGATAATATTAAAGATTGCCACTCCATGTGGTTCTAATATACTTTTAATATTGCTAAAATATTCTAAATTTAAAATATGCGATGGTATAATATGTTTAGAGCTGTAAACATCAGAGATAACAGCATGGTATTTTTCGCCACGATAGGTAGCATTTTTTATAAATGTTGCTGCATCACTACTAATAAAATCACCATAAATATTATTATTAAAATATTTAGTAACAATGTTTTTTAAATCAGGATCTATGTCCACATAAGTAAATTTATTATTATGTAGGTTGCCATTGGCGGTAAAAGAAAATCCTCCTGCGCCTAAAATTAAAATATTTTTGTTACTTAAATTAAGATCCTGGAATAAAATTTGTTTGATTAATTCTATGTATTCAAACCCTTGCATCGTATCTTGTTGGATCATTGAACTGGCAGATTTATTAATACTAAGTATTTTATTGTTTTCATTAACAATAACTTTGTAATTGTTATAAGCATTAGTAACTGCAAAAAACTGATGATCTATAAAAATATTTAAATAATAGCCAATAGGGATAATTAACAAATAGGATAAATTAATGGTTTTAGTTAAATTTATCCCAGGTGATTTAAATATATTTTCTAGATAAATGCCAATAAACATTAAAAAAACTATAAATATTGTAATTGGCACCCCTAAATATTGCATTAATATTATTGGGGTAATTATAGATCCCAATAACAGACCAATGATACTGCTATTATTAATAACAATTTTTGATTTACCAATTAAATATGCAATTGGTAATATTATTATTAATAAAAATATTAATAAAATTGCTAAAACATTAATATTTGGATTAATAAGTTTTATGATTGAATCTAAAGAATCTATAAAAGTGTAAGATAATCCTACCGCACATAAAATGGAGATAATTAAAAATTTTTGTTGTTGAGTAAATTGAGGATATTCTAATTGCTGATTATAGTGTTTATAACCACAATAAATTCCAATTATAAAAGTTGCTATAACCAGCCCCATGATAATAATATTTTCTCCTATAATGGGGGATAGTTGCCTGATAGTTATAATTAGGGTAGATATGATAGCAAAACCAGCTATAAAATGGTGTAAATGATGTAATCCTTTACGTTGCATGTTTTACTTAAATTAAATTTAAGTTTAATGATATAAATTTTGATCGGCGAATGCTAAAGTTGCAATTAAACTAGCTCCGTATACTACAAATGGATCTTCGTCAAATAAATCTTTTTGTACCAACTTAAAAATCGGATGAAGTTGTCCTATTTGAGTTTTATAGTCTACCAGGTAAGAAAAATTACTGCGTAAAAATTCAATATGGTTTAAATAATAATTAGATTTATTAAAATTTTTAATTGCATTATTTTTGACACTTGTTAAAGCTTTAGTCTTTTGATATATCATGTGTTATGCCTATTTAAATATTTATTACCCTAATTACATAGAGGATTATATTAAAATTGATAAGCAACTGCAATTTTATTTGAAATTTTTGGACTACTGCCAAGGTTTAATTAATGGTTTTTTAGTGCAAATTACTGAGCGTTTTATGAATACGCCAGAAAAATTATATATAGCCACCAAATACAGTTTGTTAAATAACGGAAAAAGATTGCGGCCAGTACTGGTATATGCTGTTGGCAACCTATTTAATAATGATTTACATACATTAAATGCAGTGGCCGCTAGTGTAGAATTGATGCATTGTTATTCTTTAGTACATGATGATTTGCCGGCAATGGATGATGATGATCTTCGTCGTGGTAAGCCTAGTTGTCATAAAGCTTTCGATGAAGCTACAGCAATTTTAGTGGGGGATGGTTTGCAAACCCTAGCGTTTGAAATATTAATTAATCCAAAGATTAATCCGTTTAACGATGCAATCAGATGTAAGATGCTGCATAAGCTAGCTCAAGCTGCTGGATTAAACGGGATGGTGCGTGGACAATCCTTAGATATGAATAGTGAGCATAAAATCATTTCTTTAAACAATTTGGAAGAAATACATAGATACAAAACTGGGGCATTAATTAATTGTTGTTTAGAGCTTGCGCTGCTAGCTAATACTGATAATCATGATAATAAATTACTAAAGCAGGAATTATTAAATTATGGCACCCATCTTGGGTTAATATTTCAAATTAAAGATGATATTTTAGATCTAGAACAATCTACAGACATTCTTGGTAAACCCAGTAAATCTGATCAAAAATCACAAAAAGCAACATTTGTAAGTATATTAGGTTTAGCTGGTGCTAAAAAGCAGCTAGAAAAACACTATAATTTAGTAATTTCTGCTGTGGAAAATCTATCTCAACAGGCCATCTTTAGTGAGCAAAAAATTGCATTATTAAAACAATGTGCTGATTATTTTAAATATAGAAAATTTTAGTTATAGATCACGTTTAGCACCATAATTTAGATTATTAAATTTAAATTTTTATTTAACAAGACGCCATATTATTGTTACCGCCAAAAGGGCGACCACCATGATTGTCACGATTATTGTGATGAGGACGCAAAACAGGACGACATCTTTCGTAAGTATTAAATATACGATTAATATTAACAGTAGAATCATCATCTAAAGAAGGTATGTCTAAAGAAAGTATGTCGATGTCATCTAGTAGCAAATCAACCGGCATAACCAGCGGAGTTCTTACTCCTCTTCCATCTGCGTTCCTCATACGAGCTGCCTCTAATCTTTGGCGTCCCATATTAGGTGGGGTATTTAAATTACTATTTTGTTCTCTTGGGCTTGATAGATTAGATCCGGAAAAATTTAGTAAAGTACCTTGGTTAATTGGGGTTCTAGGGGTTGTTGGGGTATTTTGCATATGATAATCTCTCTGAAATATTTGTTTATTATTATAAATTGATACTCAATATAATGTTTTAATTATCAATATACAAGTGCATATCCGCTTTCTAACTTAATTAATTATTAAAATTTTCCTTTTTTATAATTAGCTAAGATTTCATTAATTAATTGATCAATTATAGAATTAGATTGTTCTTTAGAAACAGCTTCCAATTCGGTGGCATTTATGCCACGAAAAGTTGCCAATCGTTTCTCTATTTCTTTAGCTGCAGAGCCATTTGGATATATTTGCGCCAATACTTTTCTAGCGTTGGCTGCACCTATTTGGTCATATAAAGCATTTCTAATCCTAACATCTTCAGCGGTCGTGTTAAATGCCCATAACTCCATAGGCCCTATAGTATTGGTGATTAATTGGGTATTAATGCCATTTTTAGTTGCAAACTGTGCTAAAAAAGTTGAGCCATCTTGTCTTGGACCATGTACTTTTCTTTCTAGTGCTAGTCTTGCTGTTTCTGATAATCCGAAAACTTGTACCGATTTATCTACAGCTTGTTTAGGCCCCGCATCCATAATAAATATGGCGGTTGCAAACTCAACCATAACTGGGTCGAAGTCATCTATAGACTGAGATAACAGGGCTACTTGGACTTTCCATTTTCGTCCTTCACGCATATCGACAATCACTTGTTCACGGACAGCCTTAGCCTTAGAAGTTCGATGAAATTCATCGAATACTATTCTTTTTGGATCTTCTCTGATTTCTTTAATTATTCTACGGTGATGTTCTTGATATAAAGCTGGCATGTCTTTTACGTGATCTTCTATTAAATAATAACTTCTAGCTAAAATATATCTAGCTAGCATATACATAACAGCAGTTTGCCTATCGGCAGCTTCTCCCCCTGATTTAGCAACTTCGTCTAAATCTAATGATACAACTTTAGCTTCACCTAAATCAAAGCTCGTAATACTAGATAAAATAGGGTATTCGCGAATAGCGCTAGATACCATTCTTCCGAAAGCTGCAATAATATTTTCACCAGTTGGAGTTATAATTTTTCCATAAAGATCTTCTATATTGGAATTCCTACAAATAGACGCTGCATCAGCTAACAGTGGCATAGCATAGCGTTGTGCAATATGCGCCAAATGAATATCATGATTTTTAAATAAAAAATCAGTTACTTCCCACCAAGTAGCATGTTGATCTGGATTAAAATTAAGTTGTTGTAATTTTTGATCAATAGTCGTATCCAAATTAGGGGTGTATAGATTTGGATTTCCTTCTTCTGCAAATTTTTTGTACATTTCGTCCACTACTAACCCAACCATATCAGTAATACCATCATATGATTTAGAGGCACCAACAGGTGTTGCCAATAAAGTTAAAAAGTTTACCAAAAAAGCTCTTTCTTGTGAGGAAGGAAAACGACATCCTAGTTGAGTATCAAATGGGTTGATAGACATTTCTTTTACCATACGCAATCTATGATAAGCGACTAAATGCTGTTGGTTTTTAGGTAAGGCTTCTTTTAATAGGGAAATCAAACCACTACTGGAAGGTCCAATATCAATGATTGCGATTCTAGGTAGTCTGGTGATACCAGCAGATAAACATAATGCCAAATTGATGGCATTTGATAAGATGGATTTACCGGAACCAGGACGGGCATAAATAATATCGATCCAAGTAGTTTGCAAAGTGGAACCTGGTTGATATGGCCAAGGTTTTCCATCGGGAGAACGAAATAAAATTGCACCATTAGTCCATGGTGATGCTGGTCTGGTTAAAGGGAACATATAAGTAACATGCGATAATGGTGCAACCGAGGTTGCTGCCACGCTATCGTTAGTGATAGCCAATGCACTAGATAATACGCTGGCTAATGCATCTCCTGATATTTCTGAAGTTTCGGTATATCCCCAACTTTGGACAGCTTTAGCAAGCTCTGATATTCTTCTTTTGAGTAATAATTCGTCACTAGCATCTGCCCAAGTAGTGGCGGTCACTTTCAGTTTTATAATAGATTCATCAGTATTGGTGCCTAAGTATTTTAAATAATCTATAGATTTATTGATAAGCTTATTATTATCTGAGGCAAAACTTAATAAACTTGCAACCGTTGATTTTAGTGATAAAGATTGTACGCCACCACTTTCCATCCAAAAAGATATTCTCCACGGTAAACTGTAATGTTCTAATCTATGCAATAAAGTTACAAAAGCAGTTAATTCTTTGGGAAATAAATCAATAAATACTGATCCATAAATTCTATCGCCGATATTAGCAATACGCAAATCACGAATTTTAACATCTCTTGGGATTAATTGTTTATAGAGTGGTGGCCACAATACATCAGATATTGTTCCTGCAAAATTTTTTGTTTCCCTAACTGGGATATTATCTCCTGGTAAATATGGTTGCCAAGCATCGTCGGTAAAGTCTGGATCAATATTTTTACGGATCGCATAACACGCAGCGTGTACATTTAATTTTTCACAAGAAAAACCGATATCAGTTAAGCTATTAAGAGTTAAATTAACAAAGCTATTATGATTTTCTCGCATTTCTGGGATCGAGGCTAAGAAATTTTGGGCGTTGATCATAAGTGGAACTTTATTTTCTTTAAATTGTTTGTTACGGATCTTATCTACTTGTTCTGCTTGAGTTTTAGACAGAGAAGACGGCATAGTCCAGAGTACTAAGTACATTTCTTCTTCGTGGCAATAATCTTTTAAGAAATTTATTTTCTCATTAAATAAATCTTCTAAATTTAAACCAAGCCGTAATGCAGTTTCTTTGGCCGGAGTAATAATATTATTTAATTGTTTGACAATATTTTCATTATCATGTTTAAAAAACATCTGTACCCCCTGGCCATCTCGACTGAGGGCGGTTTTTAAACTGGTAGTTATTTCGTTATGGATCCTTTGAAATTCTTCAGGACCAACCAAGTATGTTATGCCATGAATTTTTATGATGGAAACTAAGGATCCGTCTCTAGCCACTAAATTATAAGTGTCTTCAGCACTTTCTAATTTGCAGTACGATTCTGCCCATTGTCCGAAAGATACACCAACCCAACCTAATAGGCCATCTACGGCATCAATAATTGGATCTAGTATGTTGCTCATTTAATCTCCGTAATAAAATTATAACGGAATTTTATCAAAAATGTTGGTTTTCCAATATAAAATTTGTTTTTCAAAGAACTTTCGTTCTGGTAGTAAGCGTAATTGAGTTAAAATAGGATGAGATAATTCTTTTTTAGATAACCCGCTGTCTATTAAAGTTTGTCCAAAAGTTGCAGGATTTGAGCTGCCAGGTCCAAACATATCTTCTATTTGTTTAGAACGATCTTTAAAACTTAAATAAGTAGTTTGTAGTTTTCCTTTATATGGCGCATTTTTTAATAAGCAAGAAAATAATACTCGGCAAAAATTATTTAAATCACTCTGACTGATTTCTGGTAAATATATTATGTAACCACCACCTAATTCTGGATTAACTAATGCGTCTAAAAAAAAACATTGATAACAAAAAGGGCAGGCAGTTACTAAATTACTAGCTTTATTATTTCTATAATCTTGATCACGATTAACAACAGTTTGATAATCCGAACATGTAAATCCACAATAACTACAAGTATATTCATCTCGTGCTAAAATTTTCTTTTCAAATTCCAGGAAGCGTTTATTATTCTTCCTGGTTTTGAATAATTGCCAATTACCACGCTCGGCATTTAACTTAATAGGTAATAAAGACACAAAATATAACCTTGTATTTTATTAATCTTTGGGTGCGTCTGAAACTCCTGATATATCTAACATCTTAGAGTCGCCAGTAGGTCCGGCTTTGCTGCCAAATATAGTACTGCCTGCTGTGCTCATTAATGATGGTAAGAATAATAAAAATGCAGCTACTGCTAAATAAACCATTGGTTTGCTTAGCGGTGTTTGTTGCGGATTATCTTTGTGTGCTTTAAATTGCAACACCCCAGCCATGGCAAAACCGACTCCTGCACAATAAGACAGAACTATTAAAAGTTTTACTATAGATAATACGTTTGACTGTACTCTACCAGATATAACTGCTAATGACTCTCCACCACCACTAGCCGCTGCCCAAACAGTAACGGTTGAAAAACAACAAAAAGATAATATAGCAATCTGGAATAAATATTTTTTTAATTGGGTAGTTAATTTTTTATGTAGCATAGTAATTAAACCTCATTTTTTATTATAAATGTATATAAATTATATTAACTATTTTGATTTTAGCATTAAAAAATTATTTGTGCTATTGCGTGCATAAATGGAATAAAATTAATAGCTAAAATACCACCAATTATATGCACGATGCCTTTGCCAAAACTTCCTTGTTGTGCTCCGGATCCGCCTGCCTGCGACAATATAAACCAACCACGGATAAAAGATATAAGACCAACTAGTTGAATGAATTGAACAATGGTGTCTATTAATTGTGCCCATTCGTTCCCCATACCAAGAGTCCCGTATCCCAATTCGCTGCTGGCATTAGTTGCGTAATTTAGTTCATTGGTTACTTCCACGGCATTACCTTCATTATCAAGCCTAAAAGTATAGGATTCTGATGGATTAAAAAAATTATAAGGAATGACGCCAATCAAAGTATTAGAAAGAGTGGTTAATGAGCTTGGCAGGTAAAGTAGTATTGCACCAATGGCAATTTGAACAAACGGACCAGTTATTCCGTGTGGCCTGCTCATTTGATTTTGAATTTGACCAAAAGTGTGTAACATGATAACGCCGTGAAACATAAATGCAATACCAGCCACAAAAGACACAGCTAGCACTAGCTGGGTTAATGGTTTTATTATAGTTCGCAAATTAACCATGATGCTTTGTAAATCTAGATTACCCAGTGCCCCACTAGTCGCCGCTAGTGCATCATTCGGGATCATGGTCACTATGATGGCTACAGCAAATACAATTAATTTTGATGTATTTATAGTAACTAGTTGGTTAATATTATATTTCATATTTTGCTTCCTGCTAGCGTGTTTTTTTAATATAACATGTATTATCTAAATACCACTCCAGAACTTGTTCTTACGATATTATTCGATGCATCTATCAATGCAATTTTACCATAATCTCCTAAAGAGTCTCCTTCGGTAACAGTAATTATTTGACCAGCGGAAGATTTAAGCCAAGCCCTACCTGGTATTACCGCATGAACCACATACTCTGGAGTATTGCTAAACAAATCTGGCTCTGATGGCTTTAAATTTGCGGTTAAATCTAAATCTTCTTCTTGGATATATTTTTTAACATTTTTAACATCCATAGATAAAGTATCAACTGTATTAGTTAAATTTAATATTTTAGAATCAACGCCACTAACACTACTGCTTACATTAGAGATGGAACGAGAAATATCTCTCAAATTATTTTGTAATTCTTTGATTTGATTAACATTAGCTGTTAATTCCTCAGTAATATTGGTTATTATAGTTTTTAATTCTTGAATATGTTCTTGAGCTTTATAATTATAATTAGCTTGTGATTGTGTTATTTGATTAGATGCTGATGTTCGTTCAAAACCACCAATTGGCACGTTAATTTCTGTGTTATGAGCTGGGTCAGCTGGCTTATGGCTATTATCTGTAATAGATTTTTTTAATTCTTGCCAAGTTGAATTATGATTAGATGATTGTTCTGGTAAATTATTATCAGGGACTATTGGTTGTGGCAGCTCGGCTGCAGGTTGCGGGGGTTTTATTTGCCCTATTTCTGACATCACAGGATCTGGGGTAATCGATGGGGGAGTTAATAACATATTTTCAGTCTTGGTGGTCGTAGTTGATATGTTTTGGTTGGTGGCTTTATTGGTATTATGAACCGCTGAAGAATTAAGTGGGATATTAATTGCATGAGGTTTTTTTCTAGAGTGCATTATTGACATAATAATTACAGTAATTATTATTCCTAATATCGCAAACATTAGTAACTGTTTAGTTAAGTTGGAAAAAGAATAAGGTGCTTTATAAGGTAAAGTAGAGTGTCCCTTAGGATCTAAATGTGCCTCATCGTCTTCTAAAAAATCTAAATGTTCATTTGATTCATCGTCTAAACCCAATTCATTTTTAGTCATATAATGGCTCCGATATTAACTCTAATTGTGATTTGCATCAGGATTGCGGCTAGTAGCTGTATTATTTTTAACAGTATTTTGATTTACCGTAATTGCATCATTGCTTGAAGTAATAGTTGTGTCGTTGGTGCTTGGTAAGATATTTTGTTGATTTTGAGATGTTGATACAGCAGCTATTGTTTTTGCTTGATTATTGTTACTTTTGTTTTGTTGTGATGATAACTCTTTTGCTTCTGGTATTTCATCGGATGATGGAATAGTAAAGTCCGCTGTTAATAAAAGACCAATGCTGGTTCCTGCTTTAATAGTGATAGTGGTCGGACGAGAACTAAAAGTTGAAATTCCTTGCCCCCAAGCAGTTGCAACCTCGCTTAAACCTTGGTGAACCTGTTGTTTTGGGTTTAGAGGGGATTGGGTGGTCGTAGTAACCGATTGGGCCCCGTTGTTCGAGGTATCAACTTTAGTACCGCTTTGAGCAACAGCTTTAGAGTAACCTTGCAAAAAACTTGCAGCAAACAGCGTGCCCCAGCGTAATAAATAGTGGTGATCAACGTCGCTGGCAATCGCAGTTCTGGCAGTATCTGGATCGATGGCTACAGCTGTAATCCCGTAAGTACGGATCCTATCAGGAATATTAGCTGTTGAAAAAGATAATAGCAGACCTTCTGCGTATTTGTTGCTAGAGGTTTGCATGCTACCAATGATAGTGGTGTTTTGTAACGGTGGCTGCACTATTCTTGCTAAAATTGGCCCAGGCTCATCAGAATTAACTGCAGTTTCTAGTACCGCAAATAGCACGGTGCCGGCTTTTAATATGGTATCATTTTTATTGTTTAGACCTGCTGAGGCTAGATTAGATTTTTCAGTGCCACTAAAGGTTGATTCGTTATCAGATTTTATTTCATCTCCTTGTATAAAACTTTGCGTGGCTATTTTAGTAGAATTTGCAGCTAATGTATCGGCAGTTGCGGACATGTTTGCTAAAATTGATTCCATATCTTTTTTTCTGGATTCTGAACTAATTAATGATTTTTGATAAGCAACTTGTTTTTCTTCAACAAGTTTTTTATTTTTTTCCGCCATTAAAACATTTTCTTGCTGTTTTTTTACTAAATCTTGATATTGTTGTTCTGGAGCTGATATTGGTGCAGAATTATTGTCTTTTTTATTAAAAATATTTGATAATGCTGATTTAATATCGGTAGGTTCTTCAGGTTTAGTGGATCCTTTAGACTCTGTTGGTTCTTTCTGGATTATTGGTGTCGATATGTTTTTTTTAGACAAAGCATCCAGTAAACTTCTTAAGTCTTTAATATCTTGTCCTGCCTTTCGGAATTGATCTAATAAATCTTGTAGTTGGCTGATGTCGTAGCCGTCTTTTTGTAATTGTTGCATCAGGATTTGCATGTCAAAAATATTGTAGCCTTTATTCATTAACTCTTTCAAAAGGTCTTCTAAAGATTTAGTGTTATATCCTTTATTAGCTAATTGATCTAATAATTTATTAAAATCAGGGTTGTTTACTTGTTGAACATACGTATTATTGGTAGTGTTATAGCCACCAGCTTGTAATTTTTTAAGTGCGTCTTCTAATGCTTGTAATCTATCTTTTAGTGCGTCTTCGGATGCTTTTAACCTATCTTTTAGTAACTTTTCTAAAAGTTTGTTAATTAAATCTGGATCATATCCTTGAGCTAATAATTTTCTTAACAAGCTTTCTAAATCGTTAATAGCATACCCTTGATTTTTCAACAAGGCTAATAATCTTGCTAATTCATCGGTATTATAACCATTTCCCCTTAATTTGCTTAGTAGTGCCTCTAAGTCCTCAACATTATATCCTTGATTTTGTAATTCACGGATTAAACGTAATAAATTATCTATATTGTTACCTTGTTTGTTAAATTCTGCTAATAGCATTGCTAATTGTTTGCTTAATCTTTCATAGTCTTGCGGTCCTGAGGCTTTTTCTTTTAAAATATCAGCTAATTTATTATTAAAACTTTGACTTGAATCATCGGCTTTGTTGCCAATTATGGTTGGGATAAAAGTGTTACCTTGAGCGTCTGCTTGTTTAGTACCTTTAAGATTAGCAGCTCTTTGTAGCTCTACATATTTTTCACTACTTTTAGAGCCTGGGGTTACAGTAATATTAGTGGGGATTCCGGATGTTGGCGATATGGTTTTGCTGCCTTTGCTACCCTTAGAAAAACTATAAACGGCCACCCATACTCCAATAAATAGCATACTGCCTATTATGATTAATAATGTTCTGGTTCTGGTACTAGATATTGAGTGTTCAGCTTCTGCCATTTAAAATCCTGATATTTCTATTTTGACAGTTTTACCGTCTTTAGATGCTAATATTAATGGTGTTTGCATAAATTCATATACTTTCGTACCATCCGCACTAGATACTGTTGCGTTCCAGGCTGGTGATAACACTACTAAATTAGTTCTAAAAATAAGTTTTCCATTATATATCCAAGCACGTCCAAAATTATCAGATACTTGTAATTCTCTGCTGTTTTCTGGGGGTATCCCGTCTAATATTTTTAACAGGGACGGTGACATAGCAAAATTTGGGTAAATGGCCTCTCCGATCGAAGGTAATGCATTGGGCCCATTTGCTCTTATTTGAAAATCCACTCGATAATCCACTTGACGTTGTCCTGTTACTAAAGAAATCATGATTGGAGTATCTAATTTTGCTAAACGAACTGCTAAATTAGCAGTTACATAAGGTGCAGTACTTTGTATAAACAAAGCATTAGTTTTTTTATCCCATTGAATATTAACTTCCTGGGGATTTCCAAGGCTATAATCGGCAACTGGCCAAGGTTGCCCGGTAGAATCGACAAACACCAAAGAGCTAACAAAACCAGCTGAAAGTCTAACTACTGGTGGGGGGCTGCCTGGGGATAAATCTATATTTATGGTAGATGAAATAGGTTGTGGCGGTGGTGTAGGACTCGTGCGACTTGCTTTTTGAGTTTTATCTAATTCTTGATTGAATTTAATAATTTGTTCTGGTTGTAGGGGTATTTTGGTATTTAATAATCTTTGAAAAGCTTCTTCTTTTAATGCTTTATAATACATATCATTTTTTTCGATACTTGTTTGAGTTGAAGGGGCATTATTTAAATCTACAAAACTATTTTTTGGTTTATAGT
>DITK01000028.1 GCA_002422785.1 Francisellaceae bacterium UBA6186 | reverse complement strand
TTAAAAAGCAGTCAATTAGTAGTATCAATGTTATTTATACTAATGATTTAGATAAAGGAGCATATATTTCAGATACTTTGCGTATTGATGCTACTAGAAGCCAGTATGAGGCATTAGTTGAAATTTATCGGATGATGCGCCCAGGCGAGCCGCCAACTAAAGATTCTGCAGAACAATTATTTAACAGCTTGTTTTTTACAGAAGAAAGATACGACCTTTCTGCTGTAGGTAGAATGAAATTTAACAAAAGAGTAGGTCGTAATTCCGCTGATGGTCCTGGTATTTTAACTAAAGCAGATGTATTAGATTTGCTAAGAGAACTTATCAAAATTAAGAATGGTCAAGGTCACACTGATGATATTGATCATCTTGGTAATCGTCGCGTTAAAGTAGTTGGCGAGATGGTAGAAAATCAGTTTAGATTAGGTTTAATCCGAGTAGAGCGTTCTGCTAAAGAGCGATTAAGTTTTGCTGAATCAGAATCTTTAATGCCGCAAGATATTATTAATTCTAAATCGGTATCTGCAACCATTAAAGAATTTTTTTGTTCCAGTCAATTATCTCAGTTTATGGATCAGAACAATCCTTTATCAGAAATTACCCACAAAAGGCGCATATCAGCTTTGGGTCCTGGTGGTTTAAGTCGTGACCGCGCAGGTTTCGAAGTTAGAGACGTGCATCCTACTCATTACGGTAGAGTGTGTCCTATCGAAACTCCAGAAGGACCAAATATTGGCCTTATTAATTCTTTGGCGGTATATGCTAGCATTAATGAATATGGATTTTTAGAAAGTCCGTATCAAAAGATTATTAATAGTAAAGTTACAACACAGATAGAATATTTGTCAGCTATAGAAGAGGGTGATTTTATGATTGCCCAAGCGAATGCGACAGTTGATTCCAATGGGCTGTTGATAGATAATTTAGTTCATTGTCGTTATAAGAATGAACCTACTTTTGCTAACCCAGAACAAGTTGAATATATGGATGTATCTCCGAAGCAAATGGTTTCAGTTGCTGCGGCTTTAATTCCTTTTTTAGAAAATGACGATGCCAACCGTGCTTTAATGGGATCTAATATGCAGCGTCAAGCAGTTCCAACTTTACGTGCTGAAAAGCCTTTAGTTGGTACGGGGATTGAACATGCTGTAGCTGTTGATTCTGGAGTTACGGTTACGGCGAAACGTGATGGCGTGGTATATTCAGTAGATGCTTCTAGAATTGTTATTCGTGTTGACGATGACGAAGCTGAAAGTGGTAAAGCTGGTGTTGATATTTATAATTTGATCAAGTATCAACGTTCTAATCAAAATACCTGTATTAATCAAACTTCTTTAGTGAAAATTGGGGATAAAGTTCATAAAAATGATATTTTGGCTGATGGTTCTTCAACCGATATGGGTGAATTAGCTTTAGGGCAAAATTTATTAGTCGCATTTATGCCTTGGAATGGTTATAACTTTGAAGATTCTATTATTATATCTGAAAGAGTAGTTAAAGAAGAGCGTTTTACCTCTATTCATATTGAAGAATTATCTTGTATTGCAAGAGATACTAAATTAGGCCAAGAAGAGATTACTGCCGACATACCTAATGTTAGTGATGGATCATTAGCAAAATTAGATAGTGTTGGTGTGGTGCATGTAGGAGCGGAAGTTACTGCCGGAGATATATTGGTTGGTAAAATTACTCCAAAAGGCGAAACCCAATTAACTCCAGAAGAAAAATTGCTTAGAGCTATTTTTGGAGAAAAAGCATCTAATGTCAAAGATTCTTCTTTGCGGGTACCTACCGGTATGAGCGGTACAGTTGTTGATATTAAAATTTTTACTAGAGACGGAGTGCCTAAAGACGCAAGGGCTTTAGAGATAGAAAAAGTTGAATTAGCCAAGGTGAAAAAAGATTTAGATGACGAATTAGTTATTTTAGAAAATGATGTTTACAGCAGGATGGAGCAATTATTAGTTGGTCAATCAGCAATAGGTGGTCCAGAAGGATTTAAATCTGGAGGTGTTATTACTAAAGAATACTTAAATAAATTATTGCAACAAAATCGTGAAGCAATATTTGCAATCAGGCTTGAAGATGAATCAATCTCTAGTCAATTAGAAATGGCTGCTGATCAAATAAAAAATTTCCACGAAGAACATAAGCAGAATTTAGAACAAAAAACTAACCAAATAAGACAAGGAGATGATTTAGCGCCTGGAGTACTTAAAGTTGTAAAAATATTTTTAGCAATAAAAAGAAGTATTCAGCCTGGTGATAAAATAGCTGGTCGTCACGGTAATAAAGGTGTTGTATCTATTATTGTTCCTGTAGAAGATATGCCTTATATGGAAGATGGCACTCCTATCGATGTAGTGTTAAATCCTTTAGGTGTTCCATCTCGTATGAATGTTGGGCAAGTTTTAGAAACTCATTTAGGTTGGGCTGCTAAGGTTTTAGGGTTAAACCTAGGCAAGCTGGTTCATAAAGGAGCTAGTGCTAATGATCTTAGAAAATATTTAGATGAAGTTTATAATTTACAATATCATATGCAAACCGTTGCTAAACGCAAGATTGATTTTAACCATTTAAAAGACGGTGAAATTAAAGAGTTGGCAACTAATTTAGTTGCTGGGATCCCGATGGCAACTCCGGTTTTTGATGGCATTAAAGAAAATGAAATTAAACATTTATTGTCTATGGCTGGATTACCTCAAAATGGTCAAACTATTCTTTATGACGGCAGAACAGGAGAACAATTTGATCGTCCGATTACTGTTGGCTACATGTATATTTTGAAATTAAATCATTTAGTGGACGATAAGATGCACGCTAGATCTACCGGATCTTATAGCTTAGTTACTCAGCAACCGCTAGGTGGTAAAGCTCAGTTTGGTGGACAAAGATTTGGAGAAATGGAAGTGTGGGCATTAGAAGCTTACGGGGCTGCATATACTTTGCAGGAAATGCTTACTGTAAAATCTGATGATATTAATGGTAGAACTAAGATGTATAAAAATATTGTGGATGGCGATCATTCTATGGAGCCTGGTATTCCAGAATCATTTAATGTTTTAGTGAAAGAAATTAGATCATTAGGCATAAATATGGAATTAGATTACGATGATTAAATCCTTACTAAGTAGGATGAACTTAGTAGGTTAGATTTTTATTTGGAGGCAATAATTGAAAGGCATAGTAAATTTTTTAAAAAAAAGTAGAAAAGAATTTTTTAGTGTCAATTTAGGTTTGGCGTCTCCGGAGCTCATGTTAGCTCGTTCTTATGGAGAAGTAAAAAAACCAGAAACTATCAATTATCGAACTTTGCGCCCAGAGCGGCATGGTTTGTTTTGTGCAGAAACATTCGGTCCGATGAAAGATGATGAATGTTTGTGTGGAAAATATAAACGATTAAAGCATCGTGGGATTGTTTGTGAAAAATGTGGAGTAGAGGTTACTCTAACTAAAGTTAGGCGAGAAAGAATGGGGCATATTGAGCTTGCAACTCCGGTGGCTCATATATGGTTTTTGAAATCTTTACCATCACGTATTGGTTTATTATTAGATATGACTCTTCGTGATATAGAAAGAGTTTTATATTTTGAAGCATATGTAGTTGTAGATGCCGGCATGACTACTTTAGAAAAAGGCCAATTACTTAACGAAGAAGAGTATGAAGATTGTTTCCAGCAATATGGTGACGATTTTGTAGCTCTTATGGGTGGGGAAGCATTTAAACAATTATTAAGCCAAATCAACTTGTCGGAAGAAGCAAAAACTATTAGAGCTGAGTTACCTACTTTAACTTCAGAAACTAAAATCAAAAAACTTAGTAAAAAATTAAAATTAATTGAGGCTTTAATTGCATCTAAAAATTCTCCAGAATGGATGATTTTAACCGTATTGCCAGTTTTGCCTCCAGATTTAAGGCCATTAGTTCCGTTAGATGGTGGTAGATTTGCAACTTCTGATCTTAATGATTTATATCGACGTGTAGTTAATAGAAACAACCGCTTAAAAAGATTATTAGAGTTAAATGCACCAGATATTATTGTGCGTAACGAAAAACGCATGTTGCAAGAGTCCGTTGATGCATTAATAGATAATGGTAGACGTGGTAGACCAATTACTGGATCGAATAAGCGACCATTAAAATCTTTGGCCGACATGATTAAAGGTAAACAAGGACGTTTTAGGCAAAACTTGTTGGGTAAGAGGGTAGATTATTCTGGACGCTCAGTAATTGTTGTGGGTCCATATCTTAAATTGTACCAGTGTGGGTTACCGAAAAAAATGGCGTTAGAACTATTTAAGCCATTTGTGTTTAGTAAACTAGAATATCGTGGTTTAGCTACGACTATTAAAGCTGCCAAAAAAATGGTGGATAGAGAAGATCCAGAAGTATGGGATATATTAGACGAAGTTATTAGAGAGCATCCGATATTGCTCAATAGAGCACCAACTTTGCATAGATTAGGTATTCAAGCATTTGAGCCTATATTAGTTGAAGGTAAAGCTATTCATTTACATCCATTAGTGTGTGAAGCATACAATGCTGACTTTGATGGAGATCAAATGGCGGTACACGTACCCTTAACTATTCAGGCGCAATTAGAAGCCCGGGTGTTAATGATGTCTACTAATAATATTTTATCACCTTCTAACGGTCATCCAGTTATATCTCCATCTAAAGACGTAGTTTTAGGTTTATATTATCTTACTCGTAGTAAAGTTAATGCTAAAGGAGAAGGGATGCTATTTGCAAGCATCGCAGAAGCGAAACGTGCTTATGATAATGATATGGTTAGCTTGCATGCCAAAGTAAAAGTAAGATTAAATATTACTTGTGGAATTGTTGATACTACAGTTGGGCGTGTTATATTAGCTGAAATTTTACCAGAAAAGCTAGATTTTTCTGTTATAAATAAAACTATGAATAAAAAATTAATTGCAGAGGCTATTAATCTTTGTTATAGAAAATCTGGTATAAAAGATACCGTTATTTTTGCTGATCAATTAATGTACATGGGATTTCATTATGCTACTAAATCAGGTATTTCTATTGGTATTGATGATTTAGTTATTCCTAAAAGTAAACCAGAAATTATTGCTCGTTCAGAACAAGAAGTAAAAGAAATCCAAGGACAATTTTCATCTGGATTATTAACAGACGGTGAGCGTTATAATAAAGTTGTAGATATTTGGTCAAGAACAACTGATCAAGTAGGAAAAGCTATGATGGTGGGTTTTTCTGAGGAAGAAACTATAAATAAAGATGGCGTAAAAGTTATGCAAGAGTCTTTTAACTCATTATATATGATGGCAGATTCTGGTGCGAGAGGTTCGCCTGCGCAAATGCGTCAATTAGCTGGTATGCGTGGATTAATGGCAAAACCAGATAGCTCGATTATTGAAACTCCAATTACTGCTAATTTCAGGGAAGGATTAAAAGTATCAGAGTACTTTACCTCCACTCACGGTGCCCGTAAAGGTTTGGCAGATACTGCTTTAAAAACCGCTAATTCAGGTTATTTAACTCGTCGTTTAGTTGACGTAGCCAATGATGTAATTGTTATAGAAGATGATTGTGGCACCAAAAATGGTTTAACTATGACACCTTTGATTGAAGGTGGTGATGTAGTTGAGCCGTTAGGGGAAAGAGTATTAGGGCGTTTGTTATTAGAGGATGTTGTTAAGCCAGGTAGCGCAGAAGTAATTATTACAGCTGGCGTTATGTTGGATGAAGATTTGGTTGCAACATTAGAAAAACGAGGAATAGATGAAGTTAGAGTGCGTTCGGTTATTACTTGTGAAACTCGTCATGGGGTATGTGCTAAATGTTATGGTCGTGATTTAGCTCGTGGGCATAAAGTTAGTATTGGTGAGGCGGTGGGAGTTATAGCTGCACAATCTATTGGTGAGCCTGGTACTCAGCTGACCATGCGTGTCAAACACTCTGGTGGTATCGTCGGTTTAGACGTGACTCAAGGTTTGCCTCGTGTTGAAGAATTGCTCGAAGCCCGCAATCCAAAAGTGCAAGCTTTAATTGCTCATATTGCCGGTAAAGTTAAAATTGAAGAAAAAGATGGTGAAAACATTATCACCATCAAAAACAAGGAAGGTGAAGAAGAAACTTTCACCCTCCCAGCTTCAGTTGCTTTATCAGTCAAAGATAAAGATCTGGTTTACGCTGGTCAAAAATTGACTACTGGTGGAGTTAACATTCAAGAGCTTTTACAGCTTAAGGGTTTAATCTTCACTCAACAGCACATTATTGATCAAGTCCAAGAGGTTTACGAATCTCAGGGTATTCCGATCAACGACAAGCA
>DITK01000021.1 GCA_002422785.1 Francisellaceae bacterium UBA6186 | reverse complement strand
GGACAGAATATAGAAGATTAGATTACCCTATATTGACTGCTCCTGCTTTGGCAGTAGCAGCCGCCGAAGGCAAAGTGCCTGTTAGATATACTTATCCTATCGGAGAACAAACAAAGAATGGTGCTAATTATACTTCTGCTGCTGCTGCAATAGGAGGCGATAAATTAACTACCAAATTATTCTGGGATAAATTCTAATNNCCCTCAAAATTGAGGGTCTTTTTTTGATGATAATTTTAATATTTTTTAAATAACCCAACAAATAATCTTATTTTATTTATTGCGACAGGAAGCGAAAATGAGATAAATATAAAAACTACAAAAATAAATGAAGCTTTTTTGTCCTGATAATAATTTTTCAATTTATTAAAAATTCGAAAAATATTTATTACACGCTCCTTTAAAATTATCTCAAATAGTTAAAAATAACTTTGTTTTCAAACTATTTTAGGAAACAAACCTACTTTTAAGAATATATCAATTTTAAGATTAATAAGGTGCCAATTTGATATCTGCATAAATCCGTAGAGATAAATCATATTCAACTTACTCTGTGCATCATATATCCTTAAAAAGCCAAATTACAGCATCTTTCAATATTATGAATTATGTAAATAATATAATATTTTATTAAATATTTCATAATGAAATAAAAATAATAATCTAAAATATTACATAATATTCAAAAAAAATTAATAAGTTTAATGTCAAAAAGTTAGGTTTATTAACAAATTATTAAGAGTTTTGAAAATTAAATAATTCAAATAATAAAATATGAAAACAAAGTTTAATGGAANNCGCAAGAAAAAACTGTTACTGGGACCGTTTCCGATGAATCCGGACCTTTACCTGGCGTAACGGTACTTATTAAAGGTACAAATAACGGAACACAAACTGATTTTGACGGAAAATTTTCCATCAAAGCGGCTACAGGTAACGTTCTTATTTTTAGTTATGTTGGAATGTCAACGGTTGAAAAAACTGTTGGTACCTCAAACATTATCAATGCAAGTTTACAATCTGGTAATCTTCTAGATGAGATTGTAATTGTTGGTTACGGAACAACCACAAAACAAGCATTTACTGGTTCAGCAGTCGTCGTTAAATCAGAAGCGCTTGAAGCAAAATCAGTTTCAAACATTTCACAAGCATTGGCTGGTGAAGTTGCTGGTGTAACGGTTATTAACAGTTCTGGCCAACCTGGTAGTTCTGCAACAATAAGAATTAGAGGTTTTGGAACCATTAATGGTAACAGTGATCCTTTATATGTTGTTGATGGTGTACCATTTTTAAATGATATCAGTAATATAAACCCAGCAGATATTGAGTCTACTACCGTATTAAAAGATGCAACCGCAACTTCAATTTACGGTTCCAGAGGTGCAAATGGGGTAATTGTTATTACCACTAAAAAAGGTAAAAATGGTGTTTCTAATGTTAATGTTGAAGTAAAAACAGGAGTAAACATGAGGCTTTTGCCTGCTTACGACGTAATTACTTCTCAAGAAGAATATATTGGATTGGCATGGGAAGCATTAAAAAATACAGGAAATTTTTTAGAAGTACCAAATGCTGCTACATACGCAAATAATAATTTATTCTCTGGAGCCGGAATTTCTTCAGTTTATAATATGTGGAATACCACAAATGTTAGCGATTTAATTGACCCTGCAACAGGTAAAGTTAGAGATGGCGTTACCAGAAAATATACTCCGGAAAACTGGGCTGATTATGGATTTCAATCTTCAATTAGAACCGAAGCCAATTTAAGTATGAGTGGTGGTAACGACAATACAACGTATTTTTCCTCTTTTGGTTATTTAAATGATGTAGGATATTTAATCAACTCTGATTATAAACGTTATTCAACAAGATTAAATGTTACGCACAAACCAACAAAATGGTTAGAAGCCAATGCGAATATCGATTATGCTTATTCTGACCAAACAGCAAATGGACAATCTGAAGACTCAGGAAGTATATTTTGGTTTACTGATAATATTCCTTCAATTTACCCATTATTTTTACGTGATGCAACTGGTGCTATAGTAGTAGACCCTGTTTATGGTGGCAATCAATATGATTATGGGAAAACTAGAGGTTTTGGTGGAATGACAAATGCAATTGCTGATGCTAATTATGATTTAAGCCAAAACCTGCGTCATTCTGTAAATGGAAACTTTTCATTTAAAATTAAATTTACTGACGAACTTTCTGCTACGGCTAAGTATGGGGCAAACTATTACAGTTATATGTATAATAACATAAACAACCCGTTCTATGGTTCGGCAGTTGGTCAAGGCGGTAGTTTGTTTAAAGAACAAAGACAAGCACTGACACAAAACTTTTTGCAAATGATCAATTATGATAAAACGTTTGGAGATCATAACATATCAGCTTTAATTGCTCACGAGTCAAATGAGTGGAAAAGAGATCGTACCTACATCAGTAAAAATAAGGTTGTAAATTTAATGAACGGTTTAGACAACCCATCTAACTATATTACTATGGGTAGTGATCCTTCAGGTTATACCGAAGAAACTGGTTTAGAAAGTTATTTTGCGCAACTTAATTACAACTATGTAAACAAATACTACTTATCTGGTACAATCAGAAGAGATGGTAGTTCAAGATTCGCAACAGACAAATGGGGAACTTTTTGGTCTGCAGGAGCTTCTTGGATTGTGAGTAAGGAAGACTTTTTAAGTAATAATGAATTTATAAACTATTTAAAACTTAAAGCCAGTTACGGTATTCAAGGAGATCAAGGTGGTGTGAGTTTTTACTCTGGTCAAAATGGTTATGATATCGACAATTTAGATGGAAACATTTCGTTAATTGTAAGAGCTAGAGAAAACGCTGCTTTAACCTGGGAATCAAGTAAAATGTACCAAGTAGGTACAGAATTTAGCTTGTTTAACAGTAAAATAGATGGTGCAATTGATTACTATATTAAAGATACTGAAGACTTAATATTTAGTGTACGTGTACCACCTTCAACTGGTGATGCAATTGATACTACAAATGACGGTTCTATTGTAAATAGAGGTTTAGAATTTGATTTTACCGGACATTTAATCAATAAAAGTAACTTTAAATTAGACCTATCTATTAACGGAGAATTCTTAGATAATGAGATTACAAAAATGCCTTTTGACGCTGCTGAAGGTAGGGGTAAAATTATTGACATAGACGGAGCCTTTGGTAGAGCAGAAGGACACAGTAGATATGACTTCTATATGCCAGTATGGGCCGGTGTAAATGCTGCAAATGGTAACCCACTTTGGGAAACAAATTATGTAGATGCCAATGCAAATGGTGAATTTGATTCTGGTGAACAGATAAAAGATTTATTTGAATATGTCATTAGAAACCCAGAAGCTGTCATTAAGCAAGGTGTTACAAGTGTATACCAGGAAGCTACAAATAAATTCGTAGGTAAATCAGCAATCCCTAAAGTTAGAGGAGCGTTCAGAGTATCTGCTAAAATATTCGATTTCGACATAAGCTCTCAATTTGCTTATGGTTTAGGTGGATATGGATATGATGGTAACTATGCAAGTGTATTAGGAAACGGACAATCTGGTAGTAACAACTACCATGTAGACATTAACAGCAGATGGCAAAATCCTGGAGACATTACAAATGTTCCAAGACTCTATAGCAATCAAAATATAAATGTTACCAGCCGATCTACACGTTTTTTAACAAAATCTGATTATTTGGCTTTAAATAATGTAAGGGTTGGTTATACTATGCCATCTGCATTTTTAAGTAATACAGGCATGTCATCTTTAAATATTTGGATAGCAGGAGATAATATGTTCCTATTAAGTGACAGAAAAGGGTTTAATCCAGCAGCATCTTTAATTGGATCTTCTGACAGATACAGATACAATCCTTTATCTACATTTACTTTAGGTGTTCGTGTAAAAATATAAATAACTTAAAAATCAAAAAAATGAAAATTAATATATTAAAAACAGTATTTGCTCTGGCAGTATTTGCAACATTTTTTAGTTGTGAAAAAGAGTTCTTAGATACAAGCCCAACAAGTTTTATTAATTTAGAAGACACTGGAGAATCAGGAAAATTAAACCCTGAAATATTAGATGCAACCTTAAACGGTATTTATTCAATGATGGTTAATACCGGAACTGGTGGAACCACTGCCCATGAAGATTTTGGTCAAAAAGGGTATGATATCATGAACGATATGTTATCTGGAGATTTGGCTTTAACTGCAAATAACTATAACAGATATGGTATTTTTGCAAATTTATTGGCGACTGTTGATTATACTAACAATTCTAACTATATGCCTTGGAGATATTATTACAGAGTAATACGTTCTTCAAACCTTGTGATTAAGTCATTAGGCGGTAATGATGCAGTGCCGGAATCTGCTGATGCAAAACATTCATTAGGTCAGGCAAAAGCATTAAGAGCCTATGCATATTTTTACTTAGCACAAATGTATGCTCCGGAATATAATCCCAGCACAAAGGTTTTACCTGTATATAAAGATTCTGATGACCCAGTTCAAGCGCAAGCATCTATGGAAGAAGTATATGCTTTTATGATAGAAGACTTATCTTCAGCAATTACATTGTTAGATGGTTTTACCAGACCAAACAAGACAAAAATAAATAAAGATGTTGCAAAAGCATTACTTGCTTATGTATACGCTGCAAAAGGTGACAGCCCTTCAAACTTATTGGCTAAAAATTTAGCTGATGAAGTTATTGCTTCCGGTTATCCATTAACAACCAGTAGCCAAGCAGTAGGCGGTTTCAATAATCTTGCGACACCTTCTTGGATCTGGGGATTTGATATAACTTTAACCAATGGCTTAGATTTGGTTTCATGGTGGGGTCAAATGGATTTTTTCACATACAGTTACCAATCGGCTGGAGATAAAAAAGGAATTGATAATGGTTTATATGCTAAAATAAAAGCCAATGACATTAGAAAAACACAATTTGATGTTCCTAGTGGTTTACAACCTCGTAACAAATTTTATAATGCCGCACGAAAAGAGAGTGGTCAAAGAAACATTGAAGATGATTATATTTATATGAGAGTTGATGAAATGTACTTATTATCAGCTGAAATGGCAGCAAAAGAAGGACAAGTTGGACCTGCAAAATCGCGCTTAAATCAATTATTAGCACTAAGATTTCCCAATCCTGCTGATTATGCTTATGTAGATGGGCTTGCTGGTAATGCTTTATTGGATGAAGTAATCCTTCAAACAAGAATTGAATTTTGGGGTGAAGGAAAAAGTTATTTATCTATGAAAAGAAATAAGCAAACAATGACCAGAGGTACCAACCATGTATTCCATTCAGGTTTGTCTATTCCTTATTCAGATCCTAGGTTAACTTATGAAATTCCGCGTGCAGAAATTCAAAATAATCCACTTATTAATTAGATAGTTTTAAACTGAGTAAGCTTATAAATATTTATAAGCTTACTCTAATAAACCAAAACATAAATTATGAAAAAAATAACCTATTTATTACTGATAACTTTGTCAACATTTGTTTTCAATAGTTGCAGCGAGGATATTGATGGCACAAATGAACTTAATCATGCGGGCTTAACAAAATTACCTGCAAACATAAATGTTGAGAAAAATACTTCAATTAGTTTTGATATCCATATATATGCAACACAAATTACTGGTGCAGATAGAACTTTTAATCTAATAGTTACAAATAAAACTACTTTAGATCCAGCATCATATAGTATCCCATCAACAATTGTTATTCCTGCCAATTCAAATGGTGGTACAGTAACCGTTACTTTCTCTGATGTTAACTTAGGCGATTCTGCTAAATTTTTTGAGTTACAGCTTGAAAGTATACCTGGTATATATGCCGGAGGCAAAATTTCATCGACTATCATTAAAAAATGCTCACTATCGGGTGTTAGTGATTTAGTAGGTGCTTTCAAGGTAACTACAAACACTTCTGGGAAAGAAAGTAATATAACAACTCAATTAGATGGTGTAAATCTTAAGGTTTTTGACCTTGGGAAAGCTATGATTACAGGTTGGTGGAGTGAACAGATAACTGCTGGCGGTACTTGTACAATAAATGTAAATTTAATTACGGGTGCCTTAACCATTCCTAGACAATATTTCATTTCTACACTTTATGATGGAGATCCTTATACTTATGAAATAGCAGGGTCCGGTCAATGGAATAATTGTGGAGCAACACCAAAATTAACATTAACCTACGACGTTTACTATACTGGTGAATCTTCTGGAATTGGAAAAGATAATTTAGGAAAAGCATTTGGCGGTGTATTTACCAAAGAATAAATCCTAAAAATCAAACTCAGTTTTTATAAATTTAATATTTTATAATAGGGTGTTAAACAAATTGTTTAACGCCCTATTTTTTGTTAAAAATATAATTAAATTTAGCAAACGTAACTTATACTTTTACAATTTATGATGCATATGGAGATGGACTCTCCTATCCCAATAATGGTAATGCAACGATTACTTATAAAGGCATCACATTGGTTTAAATTGTAGGTGATTTTGGATTTCAAAAATCAGAAACTTTTACAACAACTAATTAGTAAATTATTTAAAACATTTTTAAAGCAAATATCTTTTAATTAACAAGGCATTTACTTTTTTTATGTCTTTTAATTTGCGTTGGCTTTCTAAATTTTCTGAAATTCCAAAATATAACTCCGCTTTTTTATTTTAATTTAACAATTTAGTTCTTCTTTTATATCATAGTAATTTTATAAATAATAACCCATAATCCATCTTCCGCAAGGTTGATGGTTTTTTTTTGAATACTAACCATAAAAATCATTTTAAGAAATAGTTACAATTAAATAATAATAATTTGGTATAAGTCCAAAAAAATCAATAAATAAAAAATATCACAATTAAAAAGTATTCAATATTGGTGAAAACCAATGTAAATTAAGGGGTACCTACACAACCATATAAAAAAAACATCATCTACAATAATATATCAAAAACCTTAAATTGTTAACATATTACAAAGGACTTAACAAATAAATTAGGAATATTAAGATTTTTTTAAGATTTTTGGTTTTAATTAATTCAAATAATTATAATATGAAAACAAAGTTTAATGGCATTTTAACGCTATTACTGGCGTTGCTTGT
>DITK01000058.1 GCA_002422785.1 Francisellaceae bacterium UBA6186 | reverse complement strand
GTTGTAAACCGTAGTTACATTAAACAATGACACTTAAGAAAAAAGAATTTAGCGAAGACGAGATTGCGTTGTTTGACAACGTACTCTTATATAAACGCGGCGAGTTTTGGCACTTTAGGATGTGGCTTGTAAAAGAACACAAGTACGCACGTTTCAGTCTTAAAGTAAGAAATAGACAAACAGCAATAGATAAAGCTGAAAAATACTATTACGAATTAAAAGTATTAGAAGCTAACAACAAACCTTACTTTTCAATAACAACAAAAGAGGGTGTTGATCGTTACGTTAAGCAACGGCAAATTGATGTTGATGACGGCATTATTGTAAAAGGTCGTTTGTCTACAATTAAAACGCACTTAGAGCATTGGCTAAACTTCATTAAGAAAGATACAAAGCTGAAAGAGTTAGAGCGAATGGATTGCTTTAACTATTCAAGCAATCGTACTAAAACAAAAAAAAGCATTGCTGTTAGCCAAACAACTGTACTTAACGAACAGAGCACAATAAATGCAATGATGAGTTGGCTTTATAAAAATAAGTTAACTGACATTGATGGTTTTGAATTTAAGAAATTGAAGAAGTTAGATAAGGGAGACGATAAGTTAAGACGCAGTATCTTTACAACTGAAGAAATGAATGACTTCTGGAAAGCACTAAATGAATATTTAGAAGAAGCACTGAAAGATACAGATGATGATAAAAATTATGTAAAAGCGCTAGTATGTTTTCATATTGCAATTGCAATTATGACGGGATTAAGACGTGGTGAGCAATTACAATTACGTTGGCAAGATATACGACATGAGACACACACTTATGAGGGTGAAGAACACGAATTAGTTAAAATAACTGTACGTGCTGAGACGAGTAAAGTTGATAAAACTCGTGTCTTTATGGTTAAAGATTTAGATTATTTTGATAGATTACTAAAGTTATTCAAGCCTAAATTTTATGCACAAGAAGCAAGTAAAGAAAAACCTAAAAAACTAACTGATGCGTTAATTTTTAGCACTAACGGTTATGTACCAATAACAGTTCGTGCAATTGACCATCATTTCAAAGTTTTATTAGATAAAGCTGAAATAATGAACTTGAATACACGAGATATTGTTCCGTATAGCTGCAGACATTACTTTATTACAGATAAGATTAATAGTAATCTTTCGCTAAGTGCAGTTGCTGAAATGTGTGGAACAAGCGTAAAACAAATTAAAGATACTTATTACCATACTACTAAAGAACGAATGGTAACTAATGCACTGGCACAATACGTTATTAAAGACGGATTGATTTTGCCACGTTAAAAGTTAATTTTTATGTCAAAATAACCCTACAGCAACGCAAAATAAATTCGTAAACCGTTCCGTTAAAAGAATATAAAACAGTAGCTTGTAGACGGTTATAAGTTAGTTGCAGACGCAGTAGCTTTTACTTTTGCAATTTGACTTTGTGCTTTTTGTATTTTTTGTCTATTACGTTCAGCCTTAAGTGCATCACTTGCCACTTGTTTTTGTCGCTGTAGACCTGCAATTCTTTGTTGTTGCGGTGTTTTTGTAGCGGATGACTGTAATGTTGTAATTTCTTTTATTTTCATACCATTAATAATTAATAATCATAGTACCAATCATCAGTACATTGCCAATACCATATTCATACTCAGCAATTAAAAAAGCGTGAGTGGTGCTTACTGTAGATAGTGCATTGGTAACCCAAGCATTTATAAAATTAACTTTAAATTGCTACATTAGTAATTTGGCTACTAATGCAGCAGCTTAAATTACTTATCAAATCTTTCGCGTAGTGTTTTACTAGCACTTTCAATTGCATCATCAAGTTCACCCGTTGCAACAGCTTCTATTAATACTTCTAATGTATTAATCAGTTCGTCACCGCTAGCAATTTCAACTGTATTTGCACCTTTAGCATTTAATGTAAGCGGCTTAGTGCCGTACATGATTTGCAATTGAATTTTATTATTCTCAAACCAGTACCATTCTTTCACTCGTTTAGTAACTTCAATATCAGTTGCTATTCCAGTATTCGCATCTACAACACGTTTAAGCTTTGTAGCAATGAATGTTTTACCTTCTTTTTTTGCTTTAGCCATAGCAAGCTGTTCAGCAATTTTTCCACATAGCTTTTTACGTCTAAAAGCAGTTGGGCTAAGCTTGTTTTGACGATTTGCGACAACCAATTTGAACTTGTTTAAAACACTCATTTTTAGCTCCAAAAATAGTAAATTGAGCTAAAACTATATTAGGAATTTACGATCAATGCGACCTTCTTAAAAATTTCTGCTTTTATTTGGTTTCGCATAAATAACTGCATGTACACACTAGCAGATATTCGCAATAAAACCGCATATAAACCAAATGCAACACCAACAGTCAAACAAGCTGTAAGGTCATTTGCATCTTCTCTTCACAAGCAATACCCAATCGCTTTAACACTCACCTTAAAGCAACATTCAAGTATAAAAAATGCTAATGGTGTTTATATTGAAAAGCTACAAAGAAGTGATTGCGATAGGGTTGCAAAGCGATTTACACAAAAGCTGAATAGAGAAGTATTTGGTAAACGTGCAGCTGAAAAGTATGGAAAGAAATTAAATTACTTTGTTGTGGTGGAAGGGCAGCGAAGTAGCAAAAATTTACACCTACATTTGGCTATTGGTAATTTACCAAGTCATATAGCACTAAACCAAGTTGATGCTTTGGTACGTGAAGCTAAGATGCATGTTTGTGAGATTGACGAACAGTACAAAGTTGACTTAGCTGATAGCGGTTGGATGGAATACATTACAAAAGAAGTTGGAACGCATGACACGGACAACGTGTTATGGCAACTATCTTAAACAGCATTACTGACCACGTTTGTCTTTTGCTGATTGCATTAAAGCTTGTTTAAGCTTTAATTAGCGAAGCTTTGCCTAAATAAAATAAACTAACTAATACTTACAGAACAATACAAGTTAAAAATACTAACAACAAAGTCAGCAAGTAAATATAAAACAACAACACTGATACAAGCTGCAATACACGCTGTAAACGTAGATAAACGCTAACTGAGTGTATGTATAACAGGAAAATGGACTAATAGCGTACACAGCGTATTACAGCGCCAGCTTGAAGCTGTGGGAGATAGACAACATGCATCAATTTAGTAAAAACCAAAGCTAATACACAAAAGCTTTGATTTTATTGTAAGTGGAGCATTAAGTTGTTGAATTAATTAAGGAAATTGCAATGATACAAAATAACAATAAAAAGGTCGCAGAAAACAAACAAAGAAAATATGCTTTAGACATACAAAAGCTTACATTTAGGAGAGCATTAATGTCAAAGCAAGCAAAAACACTAACAGCACAGGAAATACGAAAGGTATTGGATTATGTTGCAACACGTAATCATTCGCATAGAAATCGTATTGCATTACTTTTAACTTTTTACGCAGGATTACGTAGCAAAGAAGTTGCTAGTTTGCGTTATGGCGATGTACTTGACGATGAGGATAAAGTAAAAGGTGAAATTTACTTAAGTGCAGAACAAACAAAAGGTAGCAAGACTGGAACAGTATTTGTTAGTGAAAAGCTACGTAAAGAATTGCAATCTTACATTGCACAAGTTCCATGTATTAACAAGCAAGACAAGTTGATTTATACACAGAAGAAGGGTGGTGAAGGATTTACAGCTAACACGCTAACGCAACATTTTCATTATCTATACAAACGAGCAGGTATAAATGGCGCAAGTAGTCATAGTGGTAGACGTACTTTTATTACTAACTTAGCTGAGAAGGGCGTTGGTGTTCGCGTATTAATGTCGCTTGCTCGCCATGCCAATATTTCTACAACTCAGGTCTATATAGATGTTAACGAGGCTATGCAAAGGCGTGCAGTGGAATTAATTTAATTTAATAAAAATTAAGCTATGCTCTCAATTTTAAGTTGTAATCAAATATAGCTTGTATTGGTAAACCATCCATACCTTCGTATTTGCTTCCTGCACGAGCAATGAATTTTCCATCTATGTAATCAAATTCATATTGATCACACATCTTTTTTAAATTATTTGGGTAATTTTTAAGTAAAAGATATTCACCACTATGTTTATCTTTTTCAATTAAATTTGTAAGTGTATTGTCACACCAATATATTTTGTTTGAAATTAAGTCTTTACCAATAGCATTGCCGTAATACTTTGTAAACGCATGATTAGTAAAAATAATAAAGCTGTTAAAAGATAAACCTTTAATTAAATCAGGTTTTCTATAGCTATCTGGTACGAATATACTTTTATCTCTACCAATATAATTTTTATCTTCAGTTACATCAAGTAATTTCCCGTCAGGTTTTTCCCAAACACTGTGAAAATTCCAAGCATACATATCTTTATCAATAAGTTTTTGATCTCGTTTTAGTAGCCAACCACTTACTGAGTTTCCACCTTCTATATCTATACAGTTTTGTACATTAATGTGACAATTACCTGATTTACCTTTACGCTTGTCATTGTCTTTTGTTTTTCTAACCATTACACATTCACCAGCAGTAAACTCTTTTAGAGTTTCATTAAGTGTTTGAGGTAACTTATCAGCATATGATGTTGTATCAAGCATGTTGGTAACCAAATTAAGAATTAAATTTAAGAATTTTTAGTAATAGTTACATCCAAACCCATCTGCTTTGCAATAACTTTTAAGTTATGAATTTTCACTGCATCACTATCTGTTCTTTTAGGTAAATTTAAGATGATGATGTTTTCGATATTCTTGTTTCTGTCTCTGCATATTTTATATACAGCACGTAACCAATTAACAAATTCAACGCCCCCCCAGTATTTGTATATTTTTTTATAGGTATAGTTGATTTCATCTTGTTCATCTCTGCTTGTATGTTCAAGTACCTTTTGAACTTGCATACTGTTATATAAATTCCATGCTTTAACTTTTTCGTTAAATATTTGCTCACGCAACGTGAGTTTCCTACGTTGCGCCGCCATTACTTTGTGCCTGTTTTAGGTGAACGTGGCTTACGCTTGACAGGTTCAGGTTCTACTATCTGTACTCGTTTTAAACCAACAGCACTTGCGATGGCTTGTAAAATTGCAACTGGTTTAATGTCTTTAACTTTGCTTTTTATTTTTGTAAAATCAGCGACAATATTAGTTGATTTAATTAGCTCTGTAAGTTCTTCTGCATATGCACGTTTTTCGAGATCTGCAATTTTTCTCTTAGCTGCTTCAAGCTCTTTCTTAAGTTCATCACTTGTTTTTGAAGTACGTGGTTTACGCGTTGCCATTTCATATCTCCTGTATACATAAAAAAATTGTCACAAAACTACTATAGCGGCTATAGTGATACGAGACAAGAGGGTAAACATGACAGCACGACTATCAAGCACAGAAGTAAAAACACGTTTGCAGAAATTTGCCAAACAGTTCAAAACAGCTGAGAACGAGCAACGGCAAGCACAGATGTTTTGGGCAAGCTTTTATAACTGCTTTGGTATTAGTGCCGCAGAGGTGACTGTATTTGAACAGCAAGTACGTAAGTTGGATGGCAACTTAGGTCGCATTGATAGCTTTATACCAGGCTTGCTGATTGTTGAGCATAAGAGTAAGGGCAAGGACTTGGGCATAGCTTACGAGCAAGCACAAGAATATTTTCTTGCACTAAAACCAGAGGAGCGTCCCAAGTACATAATTACCAGTGACTTTTCACGTATTGTCCTACATGATCTTGCTGCTAATGAAACACATGAAACAACGCTAGCTGAATTACCAAAACATGGTAGTTGGTTTAAATTTTTATATGGTGATGAGCAGACAGCAATTGTCGAGGAAACGCCAATCAATCGTAACGCGGCGTATGCAATTAGTAGATTGCATGAAGCACTAATACGAATTAATTTTAAAGGTCGTGACTTAGAAGTTTTCTTAACTCGTTTGTTGTTTTGCTTGTTTGCAGATGACACAAACATTTTTGGTGATAACGGACGCTTTAGAAGATTTGTTGAAAATGCTAAAGCTGATGGTAGTGATACTGGGCAAAAACTAAACGAACTTTTTGACATCTTAAATACTAATGATGCTGATAGGCAAAGTACGTTAGATGACACTCTTGCAGCATTTCCGTATGTTAACGGTAGCTTGTTTGAAGAACGTACACGTATACCAGTTTTTAATAGTGAGTTGAGAGAGTTATTACTTACGTGTGCAACGCTTGATTGGAGTGCAATTAGTCCTGCAATATTTGGTGCAATGTTTCAAGGTGTACTTGAGGAACATGCAACGCACGAAACACGTCAAGCTACAAGAAGAGAGTTAGGTGCACATTACACTAGCGAACGTAATATTCTTCGTGTTATTAATCCGTTGTTTTTAGAAACACTAAGAGCTGAATTTGAAACGGCAAAGAATAATAAAACAAAGCTTAAAACTCTTTACGATAAATTGCCAACCCTTACATTTTTTGACCCAGCTTGTGGTTGTGGTAATTTTCTTGTTATTGCATACAGAGAACTAAGAAAATTAGAAAATGATGTAATTGCTGAATTATTTGAATTAAATAAGAGGCGAGGGTTACTTGATGTTTCAACTCTATGCCGTGTCAATCTTACACAGTTTTATGGTATTGAAATAGATGAAGCTGCTGCACATATCGCTCGTGTTGCTCTATACATAACAGATCATCAACAAAATGAGCAGGCAGCAAAGTATTTTGGTACGACACGTGCAACTATTCCTTTAACTGCCACACCTCAAATTACAGTTAATAATGCCTTACGTATTGACTGGGATGATGTTTTATCAGCACTTAAATGTAGTTATGTGTTGGGAAATCCACCATTTATTGGTTACAGCGTACAAAGTAAAGAGCAGAAAGAAGATTTAGAAGTTGTATTTGGTAAATTACATGGTGCAGGTGTTCTCGATTATGTTTGTGGTTGGTACGTAAAAGCTGCAAATTACATACAGAATAATGAATTAATCGAATGTGCTTTTGTTTCAACTAACAGTATTACACAGGGTGAACAGCCCGCAGTACTTTGGCGTAGTTTAAGTGCTAAGGGAATAAAAATTAACTTTGCGCACAAAACATTTAAATGGAGTAATGAAGGCAAAGGAATTGCTGCTGTTCATTGTGTTGTTATTGGATTTGCAAAATTTGATAGAAATATTAAGCGTATATATACATATGCAGATATTGCATTAGAGCCTGTTGAAGTTAAAGTAAAGCAAATCAATGCTTACTTAGTTGATGCTGCTAACGTTTTATTAGAAAAAAGAAAATCACCACTAATTTTAAGTATGCCCACAATGACTAGGGGAAGTTCCCCTGTTGATGGTGGAAATTTATTATTGAGTGATGATGAAAAAAATGATTTATTAATTAAAGAACCTAGTGCAGAAAAATGGATAAAGCGTTACTTAATGGGTGATGAATTTATTAATGGAATTGATCGTTGGTGTTTATGGTTAGAAAATATTTCTGCATCAGAGCTTAAGAAAATGCCACTTGTATTAGAGCGTGTTGAAGCTGTAAGAAAAATGAGACTTGCATCTAAAAAAGAAATCACAGTTGCACTAGCTAATAGCCCAACACGATTTGGTGAAATTAGAATATCTAATTCTTCTACGTACTTGGCGATACCAAAAGTAAGTAGTGAACGCAGAGCTTACATACCTATTGCATATTTAAACAACTCTACTATTTGTGGCGATAAAATATTTTTTGTTTCTAATGCCACTCTTAGTAGTTTTGCTATTTTAAATAGTTCTATGCATATGGCTTGGATGAGGGCAGTGTGCGGAAGAATGAAAAGTGATTATAGTTACTCAAATACAATCGTTTATAACAATTTTCCTTATCCTAAATCTGTAAGTGAAGAAGCTGATGCAGCTGTAAATAAAACTGCACAAGATATTTTAAATGCAAGAGAAAAATACCCAGCATTTAGTTTGGCTGATTTATATGATCCTTTAACAATGCCTGTAGAACTTGCTAAAGCACACACTGCGAATAACAAAGTGGTTGATAAGATATTTGGATACAAAGGTACTGATGACGATGCTAGCAGAGTTGCATTCTTGTTCAAGCGTTATGAAGAACTAACAAGTTTGCTTCCTTCCGCACCAGTTAAAAAGAGAAAAGTTAAAGCTTAGCAACATTGAACTCTAATAAAGACTTACTATCTTGCACAGCGTGTAACCAAATTGATATTCAGTGTTTGTTTTTAAACGTTATTTTCACTTTCATTAAAAGTTAATAGGTTACGTTGATATGCACAAAAGTTACACACTACTTTTTAAATGCTCTAAGAGCCGCATATATGCTTGTTCTAGTAAATCGGTGTTTATTGAGTGGGAGTAGGTTTGTTCCC
>DITK01000034.1 GCA_002422785.1 Francisellaceae bacterium UBA6186 | reverse complement strand
TTTATGGTTCTAGAGGTGCTAATGGTGTAATTTTAATTACTACAAAACAAGGTAAAGCAGGTAAATCTGTTATTTCTGTTGACTTCAAAACTAGTATCAACTCTTTGATGTTGCCTAGTTATAATGTTATTGATTCTCCAGAAGAGTACATAGAGACGTCATGGAGTCAATTAAAGACCACAGGTATGGTTCAAGGTTTCTTAGATCCTGCGGCGTTTGCAAATTTAAACTTATATAATAGTACTGGTGACGGTATCGCTATGAATGAGTTTTATAACATTTGGAATGTTGATGGTTCTCAGTTAATTGATCCTTCAACAGGTAAAGTGGCAAATGGAGTAAGTAGAAGATATAATCCAACAAAATGGTCTGATGCGGCTTTCGGTACGGGTTATAGAAGTGAAGCTAATGTTCAGTTTAGCGGAGGTAATGGAACGACTAAATATGCAACTTCTTTTGGTTATTTAGATGATCAAGGGTATGCGGTTAAGTCTAACTATACTCGTTATACNNATACTACTAGAATTAATTTAGAACACAAACCAAAAGAGTGGTTAAGAGTAGGTGGAAATATGGCTTATACAGGAGCTAGATATACTAACTCATCAAGTGATGAAGGTAGTTCAGGTTCTTCTGGTAACATTTTTGCATTAACAAATACTACTCCTGCTATTTATGATGTTTATTTAAGAGATACTGCTGGTAATTTAGTTGCAGATCCAATTTTTGGAGGAAGCCAATACGATTATGGAGCAACTTATGGTCGTAGATCTTGGACGGCTACAAATGGTATTGCTGATGCTAATTACGATTTGTCTCAAACGGATGCAACAACATTGTTGGGTAACTTTAATTTTGGTATTGATTTAACGAAATCTTTAACTTTTGAAACTCGTTATAGTGGTCAATATCAACAATTTGATGGTTCTAGTAGAAATAACCCATACTATGGTGGATGGGCTGAAGCTTATGGTTATTTAGGTAAAGACGTAAGTTCGACTACAAATCAAAATTTCTTACAGTTGTTAAGATATAACAAATCTTTTGGTAATCATAATTTAGAAGTTTTTGCAGCTCATGAGTCTACTGAAAATGTTTTCAAAGATTTTAACGCTGCTGCTACTAGAGTAATTATGCCTAATACATTAGACTTGTCTCAATATACAACTCCTTATGGTAGAGCAAATTCTTATTCTCAAAGATGGACTATTGATAGTTATTTTGGTCAATTAAATTATAATTATGATCAAAAATATTTCTTAACAGGTTCTGTAAGAAGAGATGGTTCTTCTCGTTTTATCAATAATAAATGGGGAACTTTTGGTTCTGCTGGTTTAGGTTGGATTATTTCTAAAGAAGATTTCATGTCTAAATTTAGTTTTGTGGATTTCTTGAAATTAAAAGCTAGTTATGGTGTTATTGGAGATCAAGGAACAAGTTTACAATACGGATGGCAATTGTCATCAATCAACCAAACACCTAATGGAGATTATTCTTTTACAGAAAGTTCTTCTTTAGCTAATCCTGATTTAACATGGGAAACTTCTAAGATTGCTCAGGTTGGTATTGAGTCAACTTGGTTTAATGAGTCTTTAGATGTTAATATTGATTATTATGTTAAAAAAACAGATAATTTATTCTTTACTAAAACGTTACCTCCTTTCTTAGGGTATACTAACCAACAAGTAAATGACGGACAATTAGAAAATAGTGGTGTTGAATTTGATGTTATGGGTCATATTTTGAAAGCTAAAACTTCAAATGAGTTAAAATTATCAGTTGGTGTTAACGGAGAGTTTTTAACCAATAAAATTACTCAAATGCCTATAGATCCTGCAACTGGTGCTCCTAAAGTGTTAGATGGAAGATTATCTAAAGGTTCATCTTTATATGATTGGTATTTACGTGAGTGGGCTGGAGTAGATCCTGCTACTGGTTCCGCTTTATGGAATTTATACTATGACGATTTAAATGACAATGGTATTTTTGATAATGCTGATGCTCCAATTGGAAGTATGACTATTTATATGAGTCAAAATCCTGATGCTAATGTACGTCAAACTACCACTACTAATTATTCTCAGGCTACACAAAAATATACTGGTAAGTCTGCTATTCCTAAAGTTAGAGGTGCTTTCAGACTAAATGCTGCTTATAAAAATTTCGATTTAACAGCACAGTTTAGTTATAGTTTAGGTGGTTATGTTTATGATAACGGTTATGCTCAGTTAATGAGTACTGCTGGTTTATTAGGGGCTAACAACTGGCATAGAGATATTCACAATGCATGGAAACAGTATGGTGATGTTACAGATGTTCCTAGATTAACTACAGGAGTAAGTACTGATGCTAATTTTAATTCTGCATCAACTCGTTTCTTAACTAAAGCTGATTATTTATCTTTAAATAATGTTAGAATTGGTTATAATATTCCTAACAGTTTCTTAGATAAATTACATTTGTCTAAATTTAATCTTTATGTTTCTGGTGATAATTTATTAATGTTCAGTAAGAGAGATGGTTTAAATCCTCAAACTTTAATTAATTCATCAAATTCAGGTATTTATATGCCAATGACTACTTTTAGTTTTGGTACTAAAATTGAATTTTAAAAAATTGTAATATGAAAAAAAGTTTAATTTATTTATTAGTAGCTAC
Source organism: Francisellaceae bacterium UBA6186 (assembly GCA_002422785.1). Lineage (GTDB taxonomy): Bacteria > Pseudomonadota > Gammaproteobacteria > UBA6186 > Azoamicaceae > UBA6186. The sequence goes on along the minus strand of DITK01000034.1, from coordinate 2,955 downwards.
ATCGATTTTATCGGTTGGATGTAGTGAAGATTTCTTAGATCCTATAAGAAATACTAATGTCGTTACTAGTGAAGATATTGCTGCTAATGCTGGTATTAATCCTGCATTAGTTGAAGGTAGTCTTAATGGTATTGGTAGTTTACTTATTGAACCAGCTGGTATAACAGGTACAAGACACTATGATTTAGGTCAAAAAGGTGTAGACATTTGGTTGGATATTTTATCTGGCGATATGGCATTATCTGCAAACTCTTATGGTTGGTATCAAAATACTGCTAATTTGATTTCAACTGTTGATTTTTCTCGTGAGGAGAACAGTATCATTTGGAGATATTACTACAAAGTTATTGCATTATCAAATAATGTAATTAATAGTTTAGGAGGAAATGATGTAACTCCAGCTACTCCACAAGCACGTCATATTTATGCTCAAGCTAAAGCATATAGAGCTTATGCGTATTTTTATTTGGCACAAATTTTCCAAAGAGCTTATGATCCTGCTCAACCAATTTTGCCTTATAATGATGGAGATGATGCTAATATTTCTTATGCAAAAGTTCCAGCTTCTCAGATCTATGGTTTGATTGAAAGCGATTTAACTCAAGCTATTGCCTTTTTAGATGACTTTACGCCATCTAGTAAGCAACAAATGAACAAGTATATTGTTAGAGGTTTATTGGCTTATACTTATGCAGCAAAAGGAGATTATCCTGCTGCTAAAACTTTAGCTGATCAGATTGTTGATTCAGGTGCTTACCAATTGACCACTACAGGTGAATTAGCATTTCCTGGAGCAGGTTCTGGGTTTAATGATGTAAATGCTAATTCATGGATGTGGGGTTATGATATTACTACTGAAATGGGTCACCAATTGTTAGATTGGTGGGGTCAAATGGACTATTTTACTTACAGTTACCAATGGGCAGGTGATAGAAAAACTATTGACACTGGATTGTTAGCTATAATTCCTGCTAATGATATTAGAAGAACTCAATTTGGAACTAGTGGTACTTCGCTTCGTATGCCAATCAATAAATTCTTTGCTCCTGCAAGAACTATTGGAGGTCAACAAATTATTACTACGGATTTAGTTTTCATGCGTGTTGATGAGTTTTACTTATTAAGCGCTGAAGCTGCTGCTAAATCTGGTAATGAGGCTGCTGCTAAAACGAGATTAAAAGAACTTTTAACAAGTCGTTTAGGTGGTGCTGCAAATGCAGATGCTTATGTTGATCCACTTTCTGGTTCAGCTTTAAGAGAGGCTATTTATCGTCAGACTCGTATTGAATTATGGGGAGAAGGAAAAAGTTATTTAGCAATGAAACGTAATCAAGCTACTGTTACTAGAGGTACTAATCACGTTTTCCGTGCTGGTCAATCTTTCTTGTATGATTCAGACGAAATGTCGTTCCAAATTCCTCAATTAGAGATGGATAATAACTCTGAAATTACAGGTCAAAACTAATTTTAAAAAATTGATAAATATGAAATTATTAAAATCAATATCTTTCTTATCTGCTATTGCTTTGTCTTTAGTAATGGTAAGTTGTGAAGATGATAGTTCAGGAGATAATTCCGCTTCTAGTTATGTTGGATTAGAAAGCTATCAAACTGTTGAAATAGCAGATGGTCAAACTATTGTTGTTGAAGGTCGTATTGTGGCCTCTGAAGCAACGGGTTCTGATAGAACTTTTAATTTAGTTGTTGATGCTTCAACTACTCATGGTGCTGCTAATTATTCAGTTCCTGCTACAGTTACTATTCCTGCTGGTTCTAAAGAAGGTACTTATGATGTTACTGTTGTAGGTAACAATTTAGTAGATGGTAATAAAATTGTAGTAAAATTAGAGCCATTAGAAGGTGTTAGTTTAGCTACTACTTATGGAACATATTCAAACGGTGTATTAACAGGAGTTGGTACTGCTACATCTACTTTTAATTTATACAGACCATGTGCTTCAGTTCGTGCAAGATTATCAATCACTTTTGATAATTATCCAGAAGAAACTGCTTGGCAACTTTATGATGCAGACTTTAATTTAATTGATTCAGGAGGTTTTGATCCAACGAATTCTTTTATTACAGGTTATGCTGCTCTTGGTTTTGCTGATAGAAGTACTTTTTCTGTTGTTAAATGTTTAGCGGCTGGTACATATACTTTTGTAATCTTTGATGATTATGGTGATGGTATGTATACAAGTTCTACAGTTTCTGGTTCTTACACTATGAACAACTTGAACAATGGAGCTGTTTTATTAAGTGGAGGTGGAGACTTTGGTGCTTTTGCAGATCATGAGTTTGTAATTCAGTAAATTAATAAATATTGTTTTATATTAAACCGAAGCTTAACAGCTTCGGTTTTTTTTTAATGTATTGTTAAAATTTTAATGAAGACTAACTTAATTTTTATAATCCTAATAATCTCCTTACATTTGTTTTTATTTTAAAACTTAATGAGATTTCATCCTTATATTCTTTTTCTTTTTTTTACCATTTTTTCTAGTGCACAAATTAGAAGAGTCGATGGAGGGTTAGGTGGCTTGCCTAGACAAAATTCTAATCCAAATGATACTTTGTTGAAGTTTGACAAAAATAGAGACAAAGATTTATTAGCTAAAGCCCCAATAGATTTATATAAGATTTATAATTTAGAAAAAGATACTACTTATGTAGATACTTCGCTTACTATACAAAGTGAATATAGGTATAATTTGCTTCGTAAAGATATTTTTGGGTTATTGCCATTCTCCAATGAAGGTCATACTTACAATTCATTAGATTTTGGATTGTATAAATATAATGCATTTCCAAATTTTGGTTTTAAAGCGAAACACTTTAATTATCTTGATGTTCAAGATATAAAATACTATTCGGTTCCAACACCTTTAACAGATTTGTATTATAAAACTGTAATGGAGCAAGGTCAAACGTTAGATGCTTTTTTAACTGTAAATA
>DITK01000055.1 GCA_002422785.1 Francisellaceae bacterium UBA6186 | reverse complement strand
TTACCCTCGGTTTTGGAGAAGATACGAACTTTCAACCTGATCATTTGTTTGTTCTTGAGATAAATTATCTAATATTGTACGTGGGTTATATCCTTCCTGTAAAATAAGTCCGCTATAATGATTAACACCATTATAAAAAATAAAAATTGGATTTATGTTTTCATCACGCCTGTAAGATACATCAATTACTGGTTGATTGACAATTTTACCGTTTTTTCCTATAACAATAATTGGTCTATTTAATAATTCACTTAATATAACTATTTCTAACTCACCGCCCCACTCATTTGTATTCCTTAGCCTCTCGATATATTCTTCTGCAGTGACTGTATCATTTACAAAAAATGCTTGATACTTATCAATATTTTGTTCTAAATTTGCAGCTACTATACGTCTCAAAAAGCTAAATTCTTCTCCTAGATATAGCGATATAGCAGAATATAAACAATGACCATCTTCTGGAATGTTTACAAAATTTAGTCCTTCTGGAATAATTGGTTGGGCATTTAAGCATGACAAATAAAGAGCTTTGATATATGATTCAAATCTTGAATCATCTTGAACAATGTTTCTAACAACTTCAAACATTTTGTTAAAATACTCTTGTGTAGTTTTTTCTAAAAAAACTTCATCACCCAAATCAAAATCTATTGTATGATATTTGAACAATGGATTTTCTCCATTAGCTAGCGAGCTTAAAATAGCAGATGTGGAATTTCTACCTGCATCCATAACCATATAAAGCGAATCAGAAGGATTTAGTATACGTGTTAATTTTTGTGGATGTTCGATGGTAAATAATGGAGTCTTAGCTGTTCCGATTTCAAAAATTTCAATTTGACAATTAGCTGGAAAATACTTTTTTGATAACGTAAACGCCACCTGAGAAGGGCTTTTAGCCGCACAACCTGCATCAATTAATACTTCATTGCCTACTGTATGTGATTGAAAAAATACTTGTGCACTAACGCTAGCAAGAATAGCATCATAAGATGAGATTTTACGGGTGTTAAGATCTAAATTATCAAGAATTCTTAATTGCAATGTATCTCTAACACAAGCTACACCAGCTGTACAACCTAAAAAATCTTCAAGTTTTGATTCGAGCGGAAGAAATCTCTTAAGAACTTCTTCTATACCATCTTTATCAAAAAATGTACTGCTAAATTTTTCATAATCAGCAATGCCATCTTTTAAACCATTAAATGGTTCTAAATAATATTTTTTAAGTTCTGTTACACATTCTTCTATAAATATTTTTGCATCTTGCCCAGGTGTAAATATTTTTCTAAAATCAAACAAATGAAAAATACTTCCTGATGAAGTTAAAGTATCTGCTGCTGCAAGTAATGCAGGATTTTCTACATATTCTTTCAATGCATTCATCAATGTGTTTTGTATTTTTTTGTGTAATGGATAAACTAAAAATGTATGTAAAAAATTTGCATGCTGTATAAGCATCGCAATATCCATATCTAAACAGCCACCTGTTGAAATATTGTCTAGTAAACTTTTAGTTAAATTGATTTTTTCAGAAAGTTTGCCAAATGCTTCCTTTATGTTTGGTACAGATTGAAAGTGAGAAGCTATAATCTTAATTATTGCTCCCTCATGCTCTATTTGTTCATCAATTTCTTTTGCTGAAAGATATGTTTTACCATCACATTTTCCTTTAATAAAAGGATCCAAAACCCTTTTTAAAGCAGGATTAGCAAAAATATAAGCCCCATAATGCGAGTAAATTTTAGTTACAGTTGAAGCTGGAAATTTAGGCGAAGCTAAATGTGGCTTAGAAAGTTTAGGATTGTTTATAATAGCATCTACTGTAACTTCTTGTGGGTATGAAAGAGCAAACGCAATAGGCACCCCTGTTGAAGTTCCAACAATACAATCAAACAATTGTGCAATTTTTTTACCAGTTCTTTTTTCAATCTCCTCTAGGGTTTTACCAAGCATATAACCACGTATACCACCTCCAACTAGAGATAATACTCGTACTGATTCATCTGAAGAAATATGACGTCTAATTTGTGTGTGAAGAGATTTTTTTTCTTCGCAACTCATTTTGCTGCATTCTTCTGCAGTTGTTTCTATACCATTAGAATTAATTATATGGTAGGAGTATAGTAACATTTTTTTTCAACTTCTAATTTATTTATAATTTTATAGCTGCAAAGATAACATAAAGTTATTTATGAAAAAATGTAATATACACACATAAGCGCTAAATATAATCAAGCTTTTTTAATTACACAAATATCCAACATTAGTCAGATTAAATATGCTTAGGTTATCGATAACTAGAAACATAAGCATTATCATTGTTTTGCAATTCTTTAATAATCTTATTCCTGTAAATTTCCCAGTTTATCGACTGCTGTTTCTTTGTGATGTCGACTATTAAATATGGACATCAACTGTCTAGCCAGCTTGTATGCCGTTTTTCTGGGGGCATATCAAACCCCAACAAAATAATTGCCAAAAACCTTTGATTTTATTGGTGCCCCGGAGAGGATTTGAACCTCTGACCTGTCCCTTAGGAGGGGACCGCGCTATCCACTGTGCCACCGGAGCTTAAATCAAGTTAATATTATTTTTCGAGTTAATTTATCTAAAACAAGATGAATTGTTTTAGATAAAATATTGCTAATTTTTTCTTTTAGTGATTCATGAATTTTATATTCTATTGCATAAATATCATGATCTTTGCTTTTTTCAATTAAATAATCATCGCTAGTTTTTATATCATCAATTAATTTAAGATCTAAGGCTTGTAAACCGTACCAATACTCTCCGGTAGCTATTTTTTTTAAATCTAGCATTGGCCTATTGTGTTTGACAAATTCTTTAAATAAAGTGTGAGTATCTTCTAATTCAGTAATAAATTTTTCTCTGCCTTTTTCGGTGTTTTTACCAAGCATCGTTAAAGTGGTTTTATATTCTCCAGATGTATGGTGTTCGATGTCTATATCATGTTTTTGTAATAATTTATTGAAATTAGGTAATTGTGCTAATACTCCAATAGAACCAACTATCGCAAAAGGTGCGGCAATAATTTTATTAGCGACACAAGCCATCATGTAACCGCCGCTAGCTGCGACTAAGTCAACTGAGATCACTAAATTAACATTATGTTGTCTAATTCTTTGTAGTTGAGCTGCGGCAAAACCATAGTTATGTACAATTCCACCATTGCTTTCTAACTTTACCAATACTTCATCATTTTCTGTTGCAATCGTCAATATAGCAGTAATTTCCTCACGTAAGTTATCTGTCTCTGAGGCATTTAAATCGCCATTAAAAGTTAATACAAAGATCCTTGATGTTACTGTTTCTTGTAGGTCGATAGAGTTTTTTTCTAATTTTTTCTTGGCTTTTTCTTTTAATTTTTTCTCTTTTTTACGAGATTTTTGTAATTTCTTATAATCTGCTTTATCTAGAATTTCTGATTCTAAATTTTCCTGTAAATCTTCTAATTTATTGTTAATGTTCTCTATTTCTATATAATTTTCTTCTTTATGTTTTTTTTTAGAAACTACCATGGCGATAAAAAATGCTACTATTACTAATATACCAATAATAATGGTTAGAGCTTTTGCTGCAAATAAGCCATATTCTAATAAAAAATCACCCACAAAATCGCCCCTATAAATTTTAATTTACTTTATTTGATATAAAAAATAACATTGTTAAGTAAGGTTAAATATTTTACATTGATTGTTAAAATATACAAATTAAGTTTTAAAAAATTAGTTAGTAGGCATAAAAGTTGTAGTGTACATTTATTAAGTTTTGGATTAGATACCAGATGTTATTAAATAAAAATCAAAAGCAAATTATAGGGTTATTGTCTATTGGGACATTTTTAGAATATTTTGATTTAATGTTGTATATTCACATGACATTATTTTTAAATGAAATTTTTTTCCCGATCACTAATCCTCATAATGCAATTCTTCTTGCTGCGTTTGCTTTTTGTTCTAGCTATATTTTTAGACCTTTTGGGGCTATGGTATTTGGGCTTATTGGAGATAAGATAGGTCGCAAATCAATTATAATTATAACAACATTTATGATGGCTGTTTCTTGTATTGTTATGGCCAATCTTCCTACTTATAAAGAGATTGGGGTGGCAGCTTCTATAATTGTGACTATCTGTCGTGCGGTACAAGGAATGTCTTCTGTTGCTGAATTTATTGGGGCACAGTTATATTTAACAGAAATCCTTAAACCGCCAATTCGTTATATAGCAGTAATGTTAATACCCATAACCAGTGTGATAGGAACAGCGGCTGCACTATATATGGCATCTAAAGTTATAGCAAATGATTTAAGTTGGCGTTACCTGTTTTGGTTTGGTGGTGTTCTAGCTTTTGTTGGTTTTTTTGCCAGAACCAAGCTTAAAGAGACTACAGATTTCATTAAAGCTAAAAATAACAACATGATTAACCAAAATAAGGCAGATAGTTTGCCAAAAATTACGTCACCAAATGTTAATTTTAACACCATATTAGCTTTATTTTTTATGCATAGTTCTTGGCCTGTATGTAGTTATTTTTGTTATATCTATGCGGGAAATATTTTAAAAAATCATTTTGCATTTACTTCTATGCAAATATTGCATGAAAATCTTATAATTTCTATTGTTAATTTATTTGTTTTAATATTGTTTGCGTATTATAGCTATCTAATTTATCCATTAAAATTGGCAAAATTATTATTGATTCCTTTTGTCATAACTATAATAGCAGGTCCTTATTGGTTAAATAGCCATTTTACTGCAAATAATTTATTTATAGTTAGATTATTAGTTCTGTTGTTTGCACCTTGTTCTGGGTTAGTTGCTGCTGTATCTTTTGTTCATGTTCCAGTATTAAAGAGGTTTACCTATGTTGGTTTAACTTTTGCTATTTCCAATTCAATATTTTATTGCATCACCCCATTTATTCTGGTTTATCTGATCGATATTTTTAATTATTGGGGAGTTACTATAATAACATTGCCGTTAACGATATGTTTTTTATGGGCTATTATTCATTTTGAACATTTAGAAAAATTACTTTTTAATAATAACGAGGATTTATTTATGCTGCCTATAGCAAATAAGATGGTAATGGAGAAAACATATTAATGAATCATCTGAACAACACTTCTAGAAAATTAATGATTGGTTGTTGTATTTGTTTAATTATATTTTTATTAATTTTTGCATTGATGTATAAAGTATTACACGTTAAAAACAATCACGATTATCATGCTGGCTTAACTATGATTAACGAAAATTTACCAATGTTTAGTTTACCAACACTGGCAAATTTAGATATAAAAGTAGATCAAGATGTTGTAAATAACAAAGTAAATTTAATAAATATTTGGTCTAGTAATTGTAGATCTTGTAAGCAAGAACATTTCATTTTAATGAAAATAGCTAAGTATATAAAAAACAAAAAAATTATTTTTATTGGGTTGAATTATAACGATGATCAAGAAACGGCTGCTAATTGGTTAAGTATTAATGGAGATCCTTATATGATTAATTTATTAGATCAACAAGGAGATCTTGCCTCTGAGTTAGGAGCTAAAAGTTTGCCAGCACTGTTTTTGGTAGATCGTAATCAAATTATACGATATAGGTATTTAGGATTGATAACCATGGCGGTATGGGAAAAAAACATTCGTCCGGTATTAGACCAGCTAGTTCTTAAGACCAATAAATAAATATAGGTAGAATGTTTGGTTTTATTTAAGCAACTAAGACTTTAATATACTATTATTTAATTATTATTCATGGATATTTAGGAGCTTAATATATGTCTATAACGTCTAGTGTCTCGGATAAGGGGGATGTATTAACGATTGTCGTACAGGGAAGGTTTGATTTTAGTGCGCTGCAATTGTTTAGGAATTCTTATGAAAAAGTAAGTCCTAAGCCAAGTAAATTTATTATTGATTTGCGTGAATCTGATTATTTAGATAGTTCTGCTTTGGGTATGTTATTAGCTTTACGTGATTATGCTGGTGGCGACAGTGCTAGTATTAGTATTGTTAATTGTAATCCTGATATAAAAAAAATTTTAGTAATTACCAAGTTGGATGAGCTATTTTCAGTTAATTAAAAACAATGGTTACCATAATTTATGAACAGCCTAGTATATTCAAGGGATAATTTAGGATCTTTGCATTCAGTAATTCAGCAATATGCTAATTTAGTAAAAAAAATTGCTTACCATTTATTAGGTAGATTGCCAGCTAGCATTCAAGTAGAAGATTTGATTCAATCAGGAATGATCGGTTTACTAGAAGCTTATCGTAATTATAACGAAGACAAAGGGGCTAGTTTTGAAACATATGCCGGTATTCGTATTCGCGGCTCTATGTTAGATGAAATTCGCAAAGGAGATTGGGTTCCTCGTTCTGTACATAAAAATTCTAAAATTATTTCAGAAACAATAAGAAAAGTTGAAAATCAAATTGGTAAAGATCCAAAAGATAGAGATATTGCAGAAGCTTTAAATATTAGTTTAGATGCATACCATCAATTGTTGCAAGATTCTTTAGGAGCCAAAATTTTTGGATTTGATGATATAGCTATGGGTATCGATAGTGTTGTAGATGGTGGCCGTGATCCGTTGCCTGGGCCGTTAGAAAAAATGCAATCTAATGATTTTAAAAAACAATTGGGGCAGTTTATTTCAGCATTGCATCCTAAAGAAAGTTTAGTATTAACTTTATATTATCATGAGGAATTAAATTTAAAAGAAATTGGAGAAGTATTAAGTGTTAGTGAATCTAGAATTAGTCAAATTCATAGCCAAGCTATGTTAAAGTTACAATCTAAAATCAAAGGATCTGAACTTGAATAAAGATATTTTAGTTTCACATAAAGACATTAAAATTTTAGTAGTAGATGATTTAGTGACTATGAGAGATTTGTTAATAACATCATTGAATAAATTAGGGTTTTTTAATATAGATCAAGTTGAAGATGGGGATGTTGCTCTTAAATTTTTACTTAAAGAAGATTTTGATTTATTAATCACGGATTGGAAGATGCCAAATATGACAGGTATCGATTTAACTAGAGCTGTTAGATCTAATAATAAATTAAAACATATTAAAATTTTAATGGTGACTACTAATACTGATAAAACTGAAATAGCGGAAGCGATAGCAGTTGGTGTTGATGGTTATTTAGTTAAGCCATTTACGTTGAAAATGTTGGAGGATAACTTAGTAGTGCTGTTATAATTATCAGTTAATGTTTATTTTTATCGTACTGTAATCCGAGTTTATTGGGTGTTAATTTGTTTATGTAATTTAAATATTTTTTCCAACAATCAATCAAATCAATAATCTTAGCCATCATTAAATCTGTAATTTCATCTGATTTAGATGGTTTTATAGATTTTTGATTAATAGTTATGTAATCTTGCAATTTAGCTATTAATAATTGTTCATCTGTTAGGTTGTCTTTATATATTTTAATTATTGATTCTGCGATATGATTATGAATCAAATCAATTTTTTTAAATTTAATATTTGAGATATATTGGTTAATAATTTCTGGCGATATAGATGAGGGGTTATCTATTATTCGTAGCCAAGTTTCCCAAGACAAAGTAACTCCTGTGGCCGGCAATATAAAAGGTGTTACTATGTTTTGGAGAGTCACAGGATCTTTTATAATTAATTCCAACAATTTTTTAAAATGAAAAATTTTTAGTAGTATATGAGTAACTCTTTTTTGTACATGTTTTAAGTTTTCTATTTCTTGTTCAGACAAAATTTCTTCTTGTAAGTTTGGGAAAATATATTGCAAAAAATTTTTTTGAGATTTTTTGCATGATGATTTGCTTTTTTTATTAACTATTTTTTTTAATTCAGCTTCATTTTTTATTAATTTTAACAACAGTTCTCCAACATTAAACAATGCCTTAGATAATTCGTTGTCAGTGTCTCTAGCGTACTTAAATGCCAAATGAAATATGGTATTCCCAAAATCATCAGTAGTTGTTAAATCTAGCTTTGGGTTTTGGGTCATAAGGTTAATCAATTTCAATAGATCTTGTTGTTCTAAAGAAGAATAAGCAGTATGCGTTAATGCTGCTAATGTACACATTAACAATGTTTTGTTGTCATGTTTAGGTGATTTAATATTGATGAAGTCTGGTTGGCGATGTAATAATGACATTGCCTCATTAATTTCACCATTATATATGGAGGTGCAAATTTGATCTAAAGTATGTTTTTTTAGCATGCGTGCATTCAATGGTATAAAATTTTATTATACTTTTAGTATAGACAATATTAATAAAAAGCATATAGCAAACCAAGTCAGGCAAGTGAAGCAAAACAATTATTCTTGCCTGATTTTGCGAAATTAGCTAGCTTTTTGTGATGGGGTGCCACTTACTAGCATTGTAGGGCTTGTTGGTCTGCTTGCAGGTGGTGTTTTGTAGATACTAATATCACTATTACTCCTACTAAAGAATGTTAATGGCCGCACTGGCGATGACGGTGGGCTTATATTAGGTGTTTCACTAGTAGTAGATGGATTATCAATTATAAAAAAATTCACTAGTTTTTGATTGTCTTTCGATCTTGCTAAATCTAACGGTGTTCGTTCTTCTTTATCTTTTAAATTTAGATTTACCCCTAATTCAATTAATAGTTCTATTATTTTTGTGTCAAATTCTTCTGGTATTTCTGGTATTTCTGCTAATTCTAGTAATGAGCAAGCATTTTCGACAGCGATATGCACAGCATTTCTTCCTTGGGCATCTCTGATATTTATATCGGAGCCATTATTCCTAAGTAGTTGTTCAATAATATGCAGACCTAATGTTGACGCACCTCTCATAGTAGAGCTGATAGTTGAGTGTAAATAAGCAAACAAATTATTGTTTTTATTATTATTTATTAATATGTCAATAATATTACGTACTTTTGCCATATCACTATCGCTATAATTGTTATGTATCGTTTGTTCGATAAATATTTGTAAAGCAGATTCTTTTCTCCGCAAATATGTAAGATCGGTGGTAACATTGTTGTCAATCAATAGCCGCACCATATCTGGGTTTTTATGTTCTAAAGCTATATGTAACGGAGTTAAACCTTCGTTATTAGGAGTGTTTATTATTAAAGGCGAAGGATTAATTTTTATACCAAATATGTTGCTTTTTACCCAATTATAGCATTTGTTTATGTATGAATTTGATACAATCGGGTTGGCTGCGTCGGTATTGCCGAGAGAGATTAAAGTTCTAGCTGCTACTAAATTGTCATTCTTTATTGCTTGTATTAATGGGGTGTCGCCAAGATGGTTTTTTATATCTAACCTGGCACCATCCTGATAGAGGGATCTTAATAATTTTTCTTGTCCTAAAGAGGTGGCGGCTTTTGGGTCTTGAGTTGCGTAAAATAGAGCAGTATTGCCATTGTTATCTTGTAAGTTGATCATAGGTTTAATATTTTTATTTTGTAATAGTGTTGGGATCAGATCCATTCTCGAATATTCAACGGCTTGGATTAAACAAGATTTTCCTGATTGATTTTGGTAAGATAAACTATTATCACACCGAGTAATAAAAATTTCTATTACTATTGGTGGTTCGCCGGATTCAATAATATTTAATAAATGTTCGCCATTGATTTTTTTTGCTTCTTCTTTTTTGTTTTCTTTTTCTTTTTTATTTTCTTTAAATTTATTTACTAGGTATGCTATCAGATCAATAGGTTGTAGTATTAAATTAATCAATAAATTAGCATCCAAATATAATTTACCTAGATATGGCATGGTCTTTTCTGGTAATGCATAGGTGTATGACCATGCTTTTTCGGCAAAAGACAAGCATTTTTCTAATATTTTATTTCCTAGTCTGCTATCTGTTGGCATTGGTACCACCTGTTTAATATATGTATTTTTATGGCTTACAGTATCAAGATATTATTAAAACAACAATTTGATATGCAAGTATTTACTAGGGAACTTAATATATTTTTTGACTCAAATAACTTAAATAGGTATTGAAAATCAAGAGGTATATATGCCAAATACTGGTGCAAGTAATCAAGAGTTTATCCGGAGCAGGGAAGACTTAATAGAATTCCAGGCCTAAAAGTAAAGATACAACTGAAGCAATGGGTCTTTATCCTGATGATCTTAAAGAATTAACACATCGCATTAGAGAGACTATCCAATTAAAATGAAACATTATACCAACCATTTGAGGTTTTTCCCAAAGAAGGAAAACCTATTACTGGTGATTGGGATATGTTTGCACAAACCATGCCAATAATATTAGCACCTATAGAGACACCAAGTAATCGTAATGTATTAAGTTTTACAAATAGTATAAGTAAGAAGAAAATTCTTATTGATTATCATAAAGTGATGAATGCTGATCCTGGTGGTTTCACTACTATTGAAGAAAAATCAGAATTAGTAAATGCCATGGCCGATCTTTTTAAAACCTTAAAGAAACACGCTAAAAAAAATACAGGATTGTTTAACCAGCAAACACCAACAACAGAGCGTAATTTGCTTAAAGAATTTTTGTTAGATAAAAATGTTAAGTGGGATAAACTTTATGATCATAATTTTTTTAAAACAGCTGGATTAGTGACTCCATATGAAGGATTGTGGATTCTGATAACTAATTATATTTATGATCCTAAGAATAAAAATAAATATTTTGGAGAACGTAAAAAAACCGCCTTAATAGATGCGGCACCTAGAACATCAACTGGTATTCAATATTTAGATGCATTAGCGTTAGGTAATTGTTTGAATCCGTTACAACATGGCCCTGAATGTAATAATCCGCATGCGGGCAATACAGCCATTAGTTCTGGTTCAGCAGGTCCTTACTTGGTAATATATAATGGTATGCAACTTTATATACCATCTGAAGAAAAATTAATAGAGCTTTGTTTAACTGATTATTTGCTCAAAAAACAATTTCTGCCTGTGCATTTTGCAAACCCCATGGAAAAATGGCACCCTATAATTGATAAACAACTAGAATTTGGCCAAGGATATCTTATCGATCCGCGTACGTTAGATGCTTATAACAAATATAAATATTTAGCAGCAACTATGAAACATGCAGCAACAATAGCAGCAAATCAATCAGAAAGTAATGTACCAGAAGATCACGATAAACTATGGGGTAAACGCAGGATAAGTGTGCCACCTGTGGACGTAAGTACAAGTAGTAAGTCAGCAAGAAACGATAGTATTATTACTGATGAAACCAGCATGATTAAGCA
>DITK01000014.1 GCA_002422785.1 Francisellaceae bacterium UBA6186 | reverse complement strand
ATGCGCACCAACAGTGCCAAAACCACCAATTTCTATGGTTTGATTGCTTGCATTGGTTAAACTGCTAGTAAAATTTGATATACCAGATAAATCACCAGCTGTACTGGCATCACCTATTTTTATGGTACCTACAATATTATTTATATCTCCAGTCGATATGTTGCCATTGGTAATATTTAATAGAGCGGTAGCGGAATTATTGGTAAAATCACCAACAGAAATATTGCTACCATTAGCATTAATTGTACCTTGATTAATAATTGGACCAAGTCGATTAGTGCTACCTATAGTACCTGTACCACTAATAGTTATTACTTGATTAGATCCATTTTCTAGCGTAGCCGAATTTGGATTAATTCCAGATAAATCCCCACCGCCGATAATTATGTTGCCGAAATAATTATTAATGCTACCAACAGACATGGTTCCGCTTTGCAGATCTAAAGAACCACCTACACTGATACTGCCAGTTTTACTGTTTCTAAAACTATCTATAGTTATATTACCACCATAAGCATTAAATATGCCGTAATTATTTATTTCTCCTAAAGCACGCTCTGAAGCATTACCGATAGTACCGTTGCCAGATATGGTGATAATTTGTTGTGATCCATTGGTTAAAAAACTGTGATTACTAGCATTAATACTAGAAACATCTCCACCATCAATAGTTATGCTACCCAAACTATTGGTTATGTTTCCGATTTTTATATTTCCCGATGTGATATTAAATATGGAATTTTGAGATAAATTATTAAAATCACCAACAGATACATTGCCACCACTAGCATTAATTATTCCGGAATTATCAATAAAACCTAATAAACTATTAGCACCTATTGTTCCAGCACCTAAAACACTTATAGTAGAGTTATTAGTTACAGTGCTAGGGGTTAATGGGTTTATGCTAGATAAATCGGTGTTACCGCCACTAGATATAATTATCAAATTACCATGGTTAGTAATATTAGATGTTCTTGCTATGCCTCCAGTAAGATTGAAAACAGCATTAGATGATGCATTATCTAATGTACCTACATTAATATTATTATTGATATTCATAACACCATGATTACTAATTGCACCAAGTGGACCATTAGCTCCAATTGTACCTGTTACTACATTTACCACTTGATTTTCTAAATTACTCAAACTGCTGGCAGTCGCATGATCAAGGCTGCGACTTGAAAGATCTCCGAGATAATTATTTCCTAAATCGTCCGTGGTATTAAAAATACTAATATTTCCTAAAGTATTAGAAATATTGCCAGCGAACACTGTACCTTGGGTTATATTTAATATCGCTCTATAATTATATTCGGCATCTCCATTAGTAATATCTCCAATAAATATATTACCCCCACTAGCATTAATTATACCGTTATTAATAGTGTTTCCTAGTGGAAAGTTGTTACCAATAGTGCCAGCTCCTAAAACATTTATAGTTTGATAAGGATGATTTGTTAAATCCGTAGGAAAATCATAACTTGCACTAGATAAATCACCTGCATTGTCAAAAACACTGCTAATAGTTATAGTTCCAAGCTTATTTTGCATACTACTACTTGAATCTTGAGTGTTGCCAATTAATAATTGCCCACCAGTAATATTTAGTGTAACAGGTGAATTATTGTTATTTTGACCGTGACTATTGTTAAATGCAACAAAATGCACAACTGCTCTATCTTTAATATTAATAATGCCCTTATTAGTAGCTAGGGTAAATGGCGTAACTGATCCGATTGTTCCAGCTTCTGAGACAGTGATAGTTTGATTGGCACCATTAGTAAATACCCCATAATTTTCAGGTAAAACGGCTTCCTTATCAACGATTATAGTGGTTGACAAATCTCCTCCAGAAATCGATATATTTCCTACATTATTTATTAAAGAATTAACACTCATATTTCCAGAACTAATCTCTAACCTGGAAACTGGCAACTTGTTGTTAAAGTTATTAACAGACACATCTCCAGCAGCAGCTATAAAAGTACCGTAATTATCAACATTACCCATTGATTTTGTTGCTCCAATAGTTCCTTCACTAGCATTTTTAAAAACTATTAAAGTTCCTAGATTTTTTATCATGCCACCACCAGATATATCTCCTTGTGCAATATTAATGGTGGTTCCAACAGCATTGCTCAACTTACCACTTAATCCGGTTATATTATTTTTGACTGTAAAAACGCCGCTAAGTAAATTAATATTGTTAACAAGGCTAATATTTCCACCAGTACTAACGGGGCCATTAATATTAATTATATCTATCCCAGTACTACCGATGATATCTTTAGTGGCACCGCCATTAATAGTTAATAAATTACCGGCAGCTGGGAAAGTTATTGGTGAATTTACAGTGCCGGCTATAGTCATAGTTCCTGATTGAGTGATCCCAGCTGCAGACACTGTACTAGCATTTGCTATATTTAAAATTCCATTGTTAGTTATGGTCTCAATTGCAGTAAGAGTAGATCCGCTATTAACCATAACTGTACCTGCGCTATCGTTAACCAAAGAATTAATATTTATACTACCATTATTATTTATAATACCTTTATTGGTAACTGTTGCTAAAACATAGTTTTTACCAATGGTAGCATTATTGTCAACAGTAATAGTTCTACCGCTGGCATTAGTTAAATTTGCTTCATTTATTGTTACCCCAGAAAGATCTGAATTATTTTGAATATTTAAAGTATCATTATTGGTAAATAATGTCTTAATATTAATATTACTATTATTGCGAACAGTAATTAATCCATTGTTAACTATATCTAATCCGGATATCTTACCGTTATTATCGATAATTAACGTGCCGCCATTATTTAATCCTGTTGCATCTGTGGTAGAAGAAGTTGAACTTGCAACTATACTGCCTCCATTGATATTAGTAGTGGTATTATAATCAGCAAAAAAGCTTGCAACTCCTGTGATCTGTTTAGCAACAGAAAAGCTAGTACCAGGGTTTGCTGCAGAAGTAAGTACATTAATAGTTTGTATATTAGTAACATTATCTCCAACAGTATAAGTTGTAACATTTTGGTTGGTACCTACATTTAAAACATTAGCACCGCCAGCCTGCATGGTAATAGTGCCAGTAACAACTGGATTGCTGCCAATTATATTTATAGTATTACTACCAGATCCGCTGGGAACATTAATAGAACCATGTAAAGCCGCAGGTCCATATAGATTAAATGTATTATCGCCAGTACCGAAAATAATGTTGCCATTAATGGATCCGCCATTTAGAGTAATGGTATCGCCACCATTACCGCCTAATATATTGCCATCAATAGAATTACCGCGTTGATTGGTATCATTTTGAGTTAAAACTAATTTAGCTGTGGCCCCAGTAAAATCTATAGCTACCGCATCAGGAACAACAGTTATCGGACTACCTTTTCCTGTATAAATACGGCTCTTACTACCTACTGGCACAACTCCATAACCATTGATGATAGTGATAGTTCCTGCGGTAACCGCCGATCTCATATCTATTACTGGAGGTTTAACAGTTGGCACCGGATTAAAGAACGTGGTTAAAATACCACTAATATTAATATTATAATCACCAAGAGTATTAACAGTAACAGCATCAGGTACTGCTGGATCAGCAGGCTCGACACCATTAGCTTTAATTACTGATGCGTTGGTTACAGATACTGTAATGCTAGGATCCACAGTAAATTTACCATTTGTTCCTGCCGTTATAAGATATGGAGCATTAGCAGTAGTTCCGATGGTATCTACACCGCCACCAATATTTACTCCCCAAGCATTACTGGTTACAGCTTGCCCTATTAAAAATATGGCTAATACTTTTCGATTAATAACTTGATTTTTTTTATAGTTATAAAAGTGGTGCGCAATCCTTGGCATTTAAATTAGCTCCGACAATTTAATGTCAGTAAACACAATGTATAGGATTAATAATAGTTTATACTATAAAAATTACAAATTTCTGATGTCCGGATCCCCTAATAAAATACTTATTTCTTTTAAATCCAGATCAGCTTGCACAAATGGATTACTATAATCTTGAGCTTTATTATTCATTACAAAAATTTCTAATTGTCGTCCATTCATATTTTCTATATTATGAACAGCATTAATGTCTTTCTGAGTTAATACACAGCATTTATGTAATAATTCCAGGCCGTTGGTCGAAAATAATGCTCTTGATAAAATCATTCCCGGTCGCAGTTCGCTAGATTTAATTAAATTATCATTTTTATTTCTAGGGGTATCTTCAAAACTTAAAATTTGACTAAATTTATCTATAATGTCTGGATTATAAAGAATACCGCTATACTCTTTTATATAATTAAATGCTTCAAATTGATTAACTGATTTTTGAAAAAATCTTCCAGCAGTAATTTTATGGTAGTCAACAGCAATAGCTAATATTTGTGCAGCTAAAGGTATAGCATCTCCTTTTAAACCTTTGGGATAACCAGTTCCATCTAAATATTCTTGATGATGTAAGATAAGATCTGCCACGGGTTTTAAAATATCTATCGACATTAATAACGAACAACCCATTTTGGGTATTTGTTTTAATAATATAATTTCGCTCGGAGTTAAATTTTTTGGATCAAGCTCTTTTTGTAATTTGGGCGGTGCACAAAATATCCCTATTTCATGTAATAATCCTGCATAATAGATCTGATGTGTTAAAGGTTTCTTAAGACCTAAACTAATTGCTATCACCAAAGCATGATCTGCAACTTGTTTAGAGTAGGTGCTAACATCCCCACGCATTAGTTCTGAAACGGTTGCTATCAATTCAATTAAAGATTTACAACTTAAATCTCTTTCTTGCTGTAGTTGTAAATATTTTTGCTGATCATCCATATCGTCCATAATTTTTATTCCCCTGTTTTAAGCTCCCAATTTACTTATACCACCAAGATATGGTTGTAATTTAATTGGTATATTTATAGTACCATCGAAATTTTGATGATTTTCTAAAAATGGCACCATAATTCTTGGAGTAGCGATGGCAGTATTATTTAAAGTGTAGCAATATTTCATCTTACTGTCCGCATCTCGATAACGAAGATTGGTTCTTCTAGCTTGCCATTCATGTAACGAGGAGCAACTATGAGTTTCTCGGTATTTATTTTCACTAGGAACCCAAGCCTCTATATCGTATTGCCTGATTTTACCAGCCCCCATGTCTCCAGTGCAAACATCGACCACTCGGTATGGCAATTCCAAGTCTTGCATTATCTCTTCTGCAGAGTGCAGTAGTTCTTGATGCCAATGCACTGCCTCGTTTATATCATTTTTACAAATAACAAATTGCTCTACTTTATAAAATTGATGTACTCTAATTAAACCTTTGGTATCACGTCCCGCACTACCTGCTTCTCTTCTAAAGCATGGTGAGAATCCTGCATATAGAATTGGCAGATCTGCTGCTAATAAATTATCTTCGCTATGTAATGCATTAAGCACCACTTCTGCAGTTCCAGTTAAATACAGATCATCAGCAGGTATATGGTAGACCTGATCGTGCCCGTCGGGGAAATGACCAGTGCCAACAAAAGCAAATTCTCTAGCTAAAGCTGGAACAGTTATCAGGGTAAATCCTTTACTCTTCATTTTTTCGAGACCAAATCGCAATAAAGCCATTTCTAGCAACACCATATCATTAGTTAGGGTATAACTGCGACTACCAGTAATCTTCGCTACTCTTTCAAGATCTGCCCAATTATTTTTTGCTAAAATTTGTACATGGTCTAATGGTCTAAAATTAAATGCAGGCTTAATGCCAAAAACTTTTATTTCAATATTATCGTCTTCATTGGCACCAATAGGTGCTAATATTGAAGGTATATTTGGAGTAAGTAATAATAAATTTTTTAATTCATCTTCCATAAGTTTAAGACTAGGCTTAATTTCTTCTATTTTAACACTAATATTTCGGCCGTTTGCTATAAGAGATAATCTTTCTTCTGGATTGCTAATTTTGGCCACTTGTTTAGCATTGGTATTTTTTTCTTCCTCTAATTGCTGGATAATTTTTTTACATTGAATAATACTATTATCTATTAACAATAGATCTTCTAAATTTAAATTAATATTTTTAGCTTTAATAGCATTATTAACTAAATCTTTATTTTGACGAATAAATTTTATATCTAGCACAAAGCCTCTTTTTATTAATCTGTGATTACATCTACACCTTCTGGTGTTATAAACTTAAAAACCTTAGGATCTATTTTGTTTTTATACTTAGTGAAATTAAAAACCGTTTCTTGATCTAATTGATCATATAACCTAAACATAACTAATTGTTTATTTTTATTAAACCCTAGATCAGCTTTAACAAACGCATCGTCTTCATTAGTATTTTTATTGCTATTTAAGTGAAAACAAACATATGCATCACATTTGTTGGCATAGGTAACGTCAAAATTAGATAACAGTTTATTGGCATCACCGAACAATAAACTTGCAATTTTAGTATTATTTATTTCTGATGAAAAATCTTTAACTGTTACTTGTTCTAAATCCATATCATAGTTCCAAATTTTATTACCGTCGGTCACAATCAGCATATGATCCGGTGTTAAAACTTGCCAATTTAATAAATTTGGTTTCGCAAGTTGTACCGTTCCAGCTTGCTCTTGCAAAATATAGCCGGATTTATTAGTAACAGTTTGATTAAAATTGGCATTAATTACAGTAATATTATTTAATAGTTCAGCTAATTTAATGACAGCAGTATCAGTTAAAGCATTATTGGCTAGTATGGCATTAGGTAACAATATTAACCATATTAAATATTTTTTCACTGTTTTCTCCGTATAACAACATGTTATAAAATTAATTATTTGTTAATTACTAACCGGCGGTGGTGCTAACACCTCTCTAATTCCATTATTTTGAGTAGAAACTACATTTTGATTTTCCATATCTTCTATCAATCTAGCTGCTCGATTAAATCCTATTTTTAAACGACGTTGTAAATAAGAAATAGAGGCTTTTCTGGAGCTCGTAACTATTGCCACTGCTTCGTCATATAATGGATCTAAGTCGTTAGTATTTTCTATGCTAAGACTATTTTCTGACAAATCTTGCATTTTAGTTAAATTAATTATGAAATTATCTGACTCGCTACCTTTAGCTGAATCTTTTAATGAAGTTACAACTTTATGGACTTCTTCGTCACTAACGAATGCCCCGTGAATTCTAACTGGGATACCACTACCTGGTGGCAAATATAATAAATCTCCGTTACCGAGCAATTGTTCTGCCCCTTGTTGATCTAATATAGTCCTAGAATCGATGCGAGACGATACTTGAAAAGCAATCCTGGTTGGAATATTAGCCTTGATTAACCCAGTTATAACATCCACTGATGGACGTTGGGTTGCAAGAATCATATGGATCCCGGCAGCTCTAGCTTTTTGGGCAATACGTGAAATTTGTTCTTCAACTTTTTTTCCTACCACCATCATCATGTCAGCAAACTCATCTATAATAACCACTATATATGGTAATTTTTCTAAGTATTTTTTATTGTTAGTATCCTCTGGTATAGCAGAATTATAAAACGGATGAGTTATGGGGTTACGAGTACTGCTAGCGGCTTGTACTTTATGGTTAAAACTTAGTAAATTTCTCACGCCAATATTAGACATAAGCTTATATCTACGCTCCATTTCAAAAACACACCAATTAAGTGCATTGGCTGCATCTTTCATGTCAGTCACCACCGGGGTTAATAAATGTGGGATACCTTCATAAATAGAAAGCTCTAACATTTTCGGATCAATTAAGATTAATCTTACATCTTCTGGGGTGGCTTTAAATAAAATACTTAGCAACATCACATTAACGCCAACTGATTTTCCAGAACCGGTAGTTCCTGCTACTAGTAGATGGGGCATTCTAGATAAATCAGTTACTACTGGTATACCAGATATATCTTTGCCTAACGCCAAAGTAAGAGGAGAAGCCGACATAATATATTGTTCCGATGCTAATATTTCTTTAAGTCGTACTAAAGCACGTTTTTTATTAGGAATTTCTAAACCAACAACGGACTTACCTGGAATAACCTCGACAACTCGTACCGATGGCACTGAAAGGGATCTGGCTAAATCTTTAGATAAAGTAGTAATTTTATTAGCTTTAGTACCAGGAGCTAATTGCATCTCTATTCTAGTAATTACCGGCCCTGGGAAAATATCGGTAATTTGTACAGCTATAGCAAAATCAGCTAATTTTGACTGAATATTAACTGCGTCTGGTAAACTTTCTGCATGACTCGTAAGATCATCGCTACTTGATTTTTCTAATAAATCAATAGACGGTATATTAGAATTCTTATTAATATTTTTACTAATAATAGCCGGTTTGTTTTTCATTTGTTTAACAAAATTTCTAGCAGCTTCTTGCTGAGTATCTATAAAGTTAGTTGATTTAGCTACAATTAGATTAGCTGACGGTAACACAGTTTCTTTATTTGGGACGATATCTTTATTTGGGACGATATCTTTAACTTTAGATTCTTTAATAATTGCTCCATGTTTTTTGTTGGTGGCTAAAATTTTTAATATTAAAATTTCAGCAGCATGTTTAGTAGTGGCAAGTATATAAAAAATATTTTTAGCGATTAATATTAATATTTTGTTTATTAGTAAGTATAAAATTGTGATTAAACGTAGCCAAGAAACGCCGGTCATAGCAGTAATTCCTGCTAACATTAATGGAATTAAAATTATTATTGCCCCTAAAAAATTAGCGTGTTTAAAAAAATAATCACTTAATGAGTCACCTAATACACCACCAGGAGAAACTGGCATAATTAAACTAATCATAATCATTTTATGGCGATGAAATAAACTAACTACAGCCGCAGCTGATAATATGCTGATAGTAAATCCAAAAAATCTAATCACCCAGAATATAGGAGTATTAATAAATTTTTTATTTAACAACATAATAATACAGCTATAACAAATCATGGCTGGAAAAAAATATGCTAAGATTCCAAAAAAATATAAAAATAAATCAGCACACCAAGCTCCAATATTTCCTGCCATATTAGAGATCCTAACATGCTGAGCAGTTCTAGACCAACCAGGATCAAATGGATGATAACTAAAAAATGCAATTAAAAAAAATATTGAAATCGCTAATAAGATTATTAAACTACCTTCTTTTAGGTGATCAAAAATAACTATATTGCTGATAGTCTTAGAACTACTATCTTTTTTGCGATTTCCTGCTATAAATT
Source organism: Francisellaceae bacterium UBA6186 (assembly GCA_002422785.1). Classification (GTDB taxonomy): domain Bacteria; phylum Pseudomonadota; class Gammaproteobacteria; order UBA6186; family Azoamicaceae; genus UBA6186. The sequence continues at coordinate 46,133 of DITK01000014.1, read as the reverse complement.
TCTTATTTAATCGGTTGGTTTTATTACTCATTATATTGTATTTTAAAATATTTTTATTTTTTTCGAAACAACCCTAATATACAATTTATTTTAATATAGATCTATTATTTTAGCTTTTAGGAATCTTATGTCTGCAAAACATTATAAACTAATTATTTTAGGATCGGGTCCTGCTGGTTTTACCGCAGCAATTTATGCCGCTAGAGCTAATTTATCTCCCGTTATTATCACTGGTTTGGTCAGGGGTGGCCAATTAACAACTACTACCGACGTAGATAATTGGCCTGGAGATGCAATTGGTTTACAAGGACAAGAATTAATGGAACGCATGGAAAAACATGCGACTCATCTTGGTTGCAACATGATTGTTGATGAAATTAAACAAGTTAACTTGAAATCTAAGCCTTTTAGCTTAATTGGCGACAACAATAGCTATTCTTGCGATGCTCTAATTGTCGCAACTGGAGCTAGTGCCAAATATTTGGGAATACCATCTGAACAAAAATTTTTAAACAAAGGAGTATCCGCTTGCGCCACATGTGATGGTTTTTTTTATAAGAATAAACAAGTAGCAGTAATTGGTGGGGGTAACACCGCAGTAGAGGAAGCACTATACTTATCTAATATAGCCTCTCATGTTTATATAATTCATCGGAGCAATAAATTTAAAGCAGAAAAAATGTTACTGGATAGATTAAATAGTAAAATTAATGCTAATAAAATTACTGTTTATTTTAACTCAGTACTGCAAGAGATTTTGGGAGATAATCAGGGGGTCAATAAAATAGCTATTAAAATCAACGAACTACCGGCAGTTAAAGAATTATTAGTTGCTGGAGTGTTTATAGCGATTGGACATCAACCCAATACTAATATTTTTAACGATCAATTATCTATGCTAAATGGGTATATAGTTGTAAATAGTGGTTCTGCCGGTATGGCAACAACAACTTCCGTACCTGGGGTGTTTGCGGCAGGTGATGTGTGCGACCCAGTTTACCGTCAAGCAATTACCTCTGCCGCCTCTGGATGTATGGCAGCACTTGATGCTGAAAAATATCTTGAGTTATTTTAAAGAATAAGGTGTTTAAAGAGTTTAATGTAGCTGTTTATTCACGGCTACTAAACACCCTACACATATATTTTAAATCACAATTGCGACAAGTCGCTGGCCCATATTTAGGATTGACGATTGCGACTCCATTGGTAAATTCCATAGCTAATTTATATAAACTTTCATACCAATTAGCTGTATGTTCCTCCCAATTTGGAATATTTAAATATTTAACATCAGCTAAATTTGACAATGCTAATTTATTTTCTACAACCCCTAATAATTCTAATTTGTCCGTCCGTATTACTGCCAAAACAAGTGCTTTAATTTTAGCTGAATATAAACTATAAATTGGTAGTTGCGGATCGTCGAGGCTATCAAAATTATTGGCACTTAATCCGCTTAGAGAAGCGTTTTTACCAGTTTTATAGTCTATTACTAATAAATCTCCATTGGCTAATTGATCTATTCTATCTATTTTAATATTAATTAAAATATCCTTAAGCTTCACGGTAAATTTCTGTTCTACATGTAAAGTTGAAAAATCTGATCTATGCAAATCATATTTTTCAATAAAACCAAAACATAAATTAGTGATTCTAGTAGCTTCTAATTGTAATATTGTTGAATTTAAACTAGTAGGTTTAAATTTCTGTAAATCATATAAAATCTTATTAGTTATTTTTAATAATTCTTGCTTGATGTTATTAATTGATAATAATTGCAATGATACTGAATTATTATATTTCAACCAAAATTTGGCTAACACTTTATGTAAAATTTCACCCTTAATAGCTTTAGTTAAATAAGTTGTTGGCGTGTTTAAACTATCAGCTTGTAATCTAATTTTAGCATTGGCCTGAAAAGGACAAGCTGCTTGTAATTTAAAAATCTGTGTACCAGAGAATATATTTTGTTCATAAACTGGTGAATTATCGTCAACATATCTCTCTGGACTTATTGCTATAGATGGTTGATCAAAATTTAAGTTGGTGTTAATAAATTCTGGGAAAATATTAATTAGTCTGCTAGGATTAACTAAATTATCATCTAAATATAATGGATAACTACAAATGAGGGTATTTTTAGTTGCATGTATTAGTGTTTGCAAATAATTATTAAATATTTCTATAGTATTTTGTTTATCACTCTGCCCGTATGGAATACCAAATTCCTTTTGCAAAGATATAGGTATAAATGGGTTAAATGGATGTTCGCATGGCCAATTAATTTCACTTACCCCACAAACCCATAAATAATCAAATTTAACTTGCATCGCAGTTTTTAAATCCATGATAGTTATTTTTTTATGGGGATAACCATGATGATCGGTATTAACAAAATTTTGATTAGTATTATATAATTTTATAAGTTTCATTAAAAAATTTATACATGTGGCTAAACTATGACAACCAATAATATTTGCTGAGTCTATATATTGATTAAGGATCTCCTCCCAACAATTTATTATATTTTGTTCTTCTGTATTGATATTTTCTATGCACCAGCCAAATGTTGATAATGTTTTTTTAATAAATTCTAACCAATACGAACAAGGATAGTTATTATTTGTTTGCTTAGTAAGTTGATGAGTAATATTCTCGCATAATTCTATAAATATATTGATAGAATCGTTATTTTTTTGCGATAATTTTAATAAATGATTTTTTATATATTGCCAGTCAAATTGATAATCAATTTTTTTACGTAACATATAATCCATATAAGATCTTTCATGTAATTCTGATTGTGCCCCTTTAATATATTTTGTTCTTAATAGACGACTAAAATCTTCATAGTTAATATTTTGATTAGTGATATAACAATTGGCAATTTGTAAAATTAATATAGCAGTGTTAATTAACGAATAACTATTTAATTTTGGTGAAAATGCAATATCGTATTCAGATCTATTAAAGAAATTACTAAAAATATAATCTATTTGAGAATAATTTTGATCTAAATCCAAAATTACAACACCTATATTACCGGTAATATCTTGGTGAGACACAAAGCTTGCAGCACAATTAATCTCCTGAACAAAATCTTGGCATGCAATCTTAAAATAATTAGATTTATTATTTAAAATTTTGTTGGTGTTAGTTAAATTTTCTTGATCCTGAATGTTAGTTGCAATATCAATATTATAATTAAATTCCTTACAAATTAATCTAAAGCTATGCACCCACTCCAAAAAAACTTTGGCTTCTTGATGCCAAAAATATTTTTCTATTTTATGTAGAGGTATTTGATATGTTTGTATTAGGTTGAAAGCCTCACTGGCTTTAAGAGCCATCTGCCAACTGTCTATAGATAATGATAAATAACTATTGTTATTGGCTTGTTTTTCTATCCAGGTAGCAATTATTTGATCCCATAATAATTGCTGTTTAATATAAGATATGTTAGTTAATGTCATAAACGAACACTTTCACTCAGCTGGTTCGTCAACAGTCTTGGTTAACTCTAGCTGATCCTGGGAATGTAAATGTGCCGATCCTTCTTTAGTGATTTTCCGTATTAATGGACCAATAGTAAGTCCCTGAACCATCATAGAAAAAATTACCACGGCATAAGTTATAGTTACAATAAAATTATGATACGGGCCATGAATACTTAAAGCTAATGCTATAGAAATACCGCCTCGCAAACCACCCCAAGTCATCATTAACATAACATCAGGACTAAATCTTTTGAAAGCAGAAGGTAAATAGCCAACAGGGATAACTATACTAATCCATCTAGCAGCAATGGTAATAATAATTGCACCAATTGCTGCAATCGAAGTATCAACATCAAAATTAATATGCATGAATTCTAAGCCAATCAATACAAATAATACCGAGTTTAACACTGCATCCAAAAGTTCCCAAAATCCTTCTAATTGATGCAACGTATGTTCGCTCATGTTACCATTTTTGATGAAACTACCGATTACCAGACCTGCTGTTGCAATGGTTATCGGCCCCGAGACTTCAGCTATAGAAACAGCTAAGCTATACCCTCCTGTTACTATTGCCAATGTTAAAATAATAGACACTTCGTAATCATCTACTGAACGAATTAATTTGCCAGCTAAATACCCCATGGCCCCACCTAAAACTAAGCCACCAACCCCTTGTCTTATAAATAACAAAAATAAAGAATTGGGTGTAAGTAGTTCTTCTTGTCCCGATGCAATAGTCAAGGTTGCAAAAAACAATAAGATCCCCATACCATCATTAAATAATGCTTCTCCAGCAATTTTAATCCCTAGGGATTTTGGCGCTTTAATAGTTTTTAATATCCCAATAACTGCGATAGGATCAGTTGGAGAAATTAAAGCTCCAAATACAAAGCAATAATAAAATGGTAAATCTATTCCTAATATGGAAGTTAAACCATGCATAGCATAGCCTATCAATACTGAAGAAATAATAACGCTTATGGTTGCTAAAAAAGCAACCAACAATTTGTACTTAGCGAGCTCCATAGCATTAACATGTAATGATCCTGCAAATAACAAAAAACTTAACATGCCATTTAAAAAAGTTTCGTCGAAACCTGCGCTATCTAGTAAACTTTGAGATAAAAATTCTATATCCCAACTATATCTGCCACCTATTGCCACAACCAAAGATAAACCTAAAGTTACCAATGTGATTCCTATAGATTTAGGTAATTTAACAAATTTATAATTTATATAACTTGCAATTGCTGCCAGCGATACCAAAATTCCTACTATTGCTTGTGTACCCATTAATCCCTGAACCTAAAAATACTAAATTTGTTTTTTTTAATTTACCTATCTTATAAAATATAACATAAAAAAATAAATATAAGCTACAATAGATACAAGATCCGTATATAAACTCATATTTAGAAAATACTATACTTAGCAAAGGTAAAAATATGATACCGAGGGAACAAATTGTAGATAGACCACTTATGATTGCATTACAAGACTTGGAATACAATGTTTTAAAAAATATTAATTTGCATGTTAAAACCGGAGAAATTTATACCATAATTGGTAAGCATGATTCTGGTAAAGCTGAATTATTACGATGTATCAATCGCATTAACGAACCGCAATACGGTAAAATAACTATTGATAATCAAAATTTAAATTCTTTGTTAGATAAGGATATTAATAATTTACGTCGTAAAATGGCATTAATAAGCAAGACTCCTTACCTTGTTAGTAGCAAAAATGTTTTTCATAACGTTGCCTTACCATTAGAGTTGCAAAAAAATATTTCTAAAAACGATATAGCTAAAATAGTTGAACCAATATTAAACTTTGTTGGTATTGCTGATAAATCCTCCAGCTTAGGTAGTCAATTGAATGTCTTGCAGAAACAACTAGTTTGCATCGCAAGAGCTCTAGTTATGAAACCAAAAGCTTTATTATGCGATGATATCACTTATCACTTAGATATAAAGTCCACTCATCAAATGGTGAATCTATTAAATGCAATTAATAAAGAATTTGGGATCACCATGGTAATTATTAGTAATGATATAGAAGTTATCAAAACTTTAAGTCACAAAGTCGGAGTTATAGATAAGGGCACAATCGTAGAAGAATCTTCATCGTACGAAATTTTTGCTCGTCCTAAAACAGAATTTGCTAAAGAACTAGTTAGATCAGCAACACGGCATGAAATGCCATGGGTCTATAGAAGAAAAATTCGCTTTCAATCCACTCAAAATCAACATCCGATAGTTAGGATAAGTTTTACCACTGCCCTTGCTACCGAACATTTATTAGGACAACTTATAGAAAGTTATCAATTTAAAATTAGTATTATTCAAGCCTATCAAGAACATGTACAACATAAACCAATCAATGTAATATTAGCAGAAATAGAAGGTTCAGCTGATGATTTTGAAGAAAATTTTGCTGAAGCTATTATATTTTTACAACACCACGAGCTACATTTAGAGGTACTGGGATATGTTGCAAATTTTACTTGATGCCACTTACGATACACTAAGAATAGTATTTATAGCATCAGTGTTTACCATCTTAATAGGAATGCCACTTGGTTTATTGTTAGAAGCAACTCAAAACAATAATATTTTAGGTCGTAAATATTTATGGTTACATAAAACACTATTTAGTATTATAAAACTTTTTTCTAATATACCAATATTTTTAATATTAATAATACTTATTCCTATCATTAATAAAGTTTTATTTGAACATTTTACCATAGAATTATCAGCAGTGATTGCTATGGTATTGATCGGGATATTTATTTTTGCCCATGATGTATTTAATTCTTTGAATAATTTACCCAAAGAGTTATCTGATACCGCCAAATTTTTAGGTGCTGAACCAATACAAATATTAACTAAATTTTTATTACCAGAAGCTAGCAAACATTTGATACAAAACGTAACTAAATTAATTATAAATTTAATTGGATTGTCAATTATATCCAGTGCTTTAGGGGTAGGTGGTCTTGGTAAATTAGCTTTAGAAAAAGGCTATGATAATTTAGAATTATCCTATGTGTTTTGTATAATATTATTGTCTACTGGTATTATTTATGCAATTAAGTTGCTTGGAAATTACTTAGCTAATACTGTATATCATAAACACCAAGATTATTCTTCTATCGGAACATAATGAATTTACATGCTACCGAATCTTATTTAGGCATTATTGCCGCTATTTTTTTTATTGTAGCGTATACTCTGGTTATTTTTGAAGAAGTAATTGATTTAAGAAAATCTAAGCCGGTATTATTAGGATCTGGCATAATTTGGACAATAGTTGCAATTATAGCGACGCAAAAACAGTCAACTGAATTTTTGAATATTGCTATAAAAAAAAATATTTTAGAATACGCTGAATTACTATTATTTTTAATAGTTGCGATGACATATATTAATGCTTTAGAAGATAGGCAAGTATTTAATGCTATAAGGGTCTGGTTAACCAACAAAAGATTTTCTCTAAAACAACTATTTTGGATAACTGGGATCTTAGCTTTTTTTATATCTCCAATAGCCGATAATTTAACTACCGCTTTATTAATGTCAGCAATTATTATGGCTGTTGCCCCCCATGATAAAAAATTTCTTTGTTGTGCCTCAATTAATATCGTAGTGGCAGCTAATGCTGGTGGTGCTTTTAGTCCATTTGGGGACATAACTACTCTGATGGTTTGGCAAAATAATAAATTAGCTTTTCTTGATTTTTTTAAATTATTCATCCCAGCAGTAGTTAGTTTTATCATTCCAGCCATATTTATGTCATTTGGTATTAAAAATAAATTACCACCACCTGCTCATGAGGATGTTTATTTAAAATTTGGAGCTAAAAGAATAGTACTATTATTTTTAATTACCATAACATTCGTAGTTATAGGTAATCATGTATTAAGTTTGCCTCCAGTTATAGGAATGATGACCGGTTTCGGCTTATTAAATATTTTTGCATTTTATATAAAAAAACATGAAATTAAAAAACAAGCTTTAATTGCTGATTTAGTGCCATTCGATATTTTTAAACAAATAAAAAATATCGAATGGGATACGCTGCTGTTTTTTTATGGGGTCATGATGTGTATTGGTGGACTTGATGCTATCGGTTATTTAGAACAAGCATATTCCTTCATATACCATGGATTTGGTAACAACTTACCACTTATGCATCAACATACTCCTGGTAATATTATAATCGGCATACTATCGGCTATTATCGATAATATTCCATTGATGTTTGCAGTATTAACTATGGATCCTAATATGGTGAAAGGACAGTGGTTGTTAGTAACTTTAACTTTAGGTATTGGTGGCAGCTTATTGTCTATCGGATCGGCAGCTGGTGTTGCTTTAATGGGACAAACTAAAGGCGTTTATGGTTTCTTTGCTCATTTAAAATGGAGTTGGGCGATTTTATTAGGGTATTTAGCTGCTATATATACGCATTTTTTGGTAAATAGTAAACTTTTCATTTGAGAAGATGATTTTAATCGCTGATTAGAGTTATCGTGGAGAACGGGGGGAACGATTAGTTTGAGCAAGACTATCCCTATTATCATTAGGCATTGTGGGGTCGGTTAGATATGATGCTGCTCTGGCGGCTGCTTGTCGCATATAATCTACGGGCCGCCCGGTAGGGCTGACTGGTAGATTATCAGCAACACCTTGCAGATTTGTAAATTCTGCTGTAGCATCCGCCAATGGACTCCTCCCGCCAGGATTAGAACGCGGTGTTGTTGCTGCACTATTTAGTGGTACTGTCTGATTTGGATCTGGTGGTAGCGGAGCAGCACCAGGGGCTGGAGGAGATGGGCGTAGCAAACCTTTAAGTTTAGCAACAAAAACCCTAGGCATAGTCCCAGCTATAGCTTCTTCCTGTTCCTTTAGCGTTGCACCTCGTGCCTCATTATTTTCTTTGATTGTCTTCTCATTTTCCTCAGCTGTTTTCTTATTTGCTTTATAAAGTTCTTGCTGTTCCTCGCTAAGATTGTTCAACTTGTCTTCTTCTGTTTTACCTTTTAAGTTCTTAAATATTCTATTATTTTTTGCCTGTATCTTGTTATTGTTTTCTTCAATCTTTATGTTTTCATTTTCAATCACTCCATTCTCTTTATATAATGGTCTGTTTTGCCATAGCTTAATCAAATTTAACAAAAATTCACCAATCTTGTCGCCAATACCGCCATTTTCATTCTTATACTTTTCTAATGGCTTTAGTTTCTTGATTTTTTCCAATGGCTGTATTTGTTCTTCTTCGGCCGTAAGCCCTAGTTCTGAATCGCCATTGGTAGCCTCTATATCAAGCTCATTGTCTGGATCATCTTGCACCACAGCAAGCTGTATACCCGCAGCTGCCGGAGGGGTTGCTTGAACGCTTGCAGAAGTAGCTGCTGTTGGGACTGCTGTCGTTACTTTAACACTGGGAGTAGCAGCAGGAGTAGGAGCTGCAGTTACTGTAACGCTTGGAGTAGCAGCTGTGGCTGCTTGTACTGTAACGCTTGGAGCAGAACTGTTAGGACTTGCTGGTGTTTTTGGACCTGACATATATCATCAATACCCTATTTAATAAAAATTATTATTATATAGACAATCTCTCCGTAACAAAAGTTCTGTAAAATACAGGTTATTTAGCGTATACACAACAATTGTCTTGCAATTAGCTTCCCTATTCATCATCTAAATACTCCAAATCATCTAAATCCTCCAGATCATCTAAATCATCTAAATCATCTAAATCTGGTAAATCTGGTAGATCCGCATATAATGGTGCCGTAATAGCTTTATTGGGATCCTCTAAATTGTCACTAGTTGTATCACCACCTAATATTTCAATAATTTTATTAACATCTTGCAGATAACTTGTTAAATCTATTTTGGCCGGAGATTGATGCGGAAAAGTTGTAAGTTCTAATAATTCATTAGCTAATTTATCAGAATTGGTTGCAGCGACTGTTTGTACTTCGCCTGCTAATTGTTCGATATTTTTTAAGTTTTCGCTTAAATTTCCACGTCTTAATAATGGCAATCGAAATAATTCATGTTCTGATTTATGCACCATGCTTGCAACTAATTCTGTCATCGGAACTCCCGTAAATATCGACGTAACCGCATTAGCTGTTACGGGTATAGCTTGCGCTTTATCAGGTTGTTTCATAATAGCTTTTGCTGGTGGTGGCGGCGGTGCCTCTTGTACTGCATTTAATTTTTTTTGTTTAGCAACTTCATTTTCTAAAATAGCGATTATCCCTGCAATACCTCGTTCTAATGGGTTAATTATTTCCGATTCCATCATGCATTTTTGTAATATATTAATATCCTCGTTGGCCTCAAATACTGGCTCTTGAAAAAAATTATCTATTAATATTGCTTTAAATAATTTAATTCTTTTTTCTAATTCTATTAAAGCTTGAGTTGCTGGAACTTCAACTTTTAATAAATGATTTATTCTTATCGTCTTAACTGGTTTTGGATTTGCATAAAACATTTCAGCTCTGACGATTTTCGACTTGAAAAATATATGTGCCTCACCTTCACGTTGATCTTTTAAATCTAACAAGTCGATCCTTTGCTTACGATCAACTGATGCATTTTTCGTATCCATATAATTTAATGAAACACTACCCGCATCCATTTGAAATCCACTGACACTGGTCACATAAGTTTCGCCAGCAGTTTTATTGAAAAAATCCCAAGTTTCCATAGGATCTTCAAGTTTCATACAAATTTTTATATTGCAATTTGCACCGATAGACGCAGCTTCTTCTTTAGATGCTTTTTGAAAAGCTGGCAAATCTTGTCCTGCAAAAATCGCAGAAAAACCTAACGATCTAGCTTGAGCAGGTACCACTGCAAAACCTTTGACTGCATAGTAGCCATATTCATCCATAATACATACATATGGTGACGGAGAATTTGTCGGTTTACTTAAAATAACATCACGATAATCACCTTCTACTTTATCACCAAGACCAGCTGCCATCATAGCTTTTAATGATGCAATAATAACTTTACCTAAATTTGCCAATTCGTCTGGAGACTTTTCTAACGCTGGTAGCAACACCACTAAGATACGACGATTTAACACTACATCTTTTAAATCAACTTCTGCTAAATTAGTACGAATTATATGTCCGTAAGTATCGGCTAAAGATCCAAACACCCTGGTTAATTGCATCGTGATAAAACCATGTTGTTCACGAACTTCACCAGCCTGATTAAATTTATTTTTTGGGTTATAACCCGGCAAGTTGATAACATAATTTTTGAGCGGCTCTAAAATCAGTGCGGGTAAATCATGAAGCGGGATCTTAAAATTATTTTCCCCAATAGGAAACTGCTTATCAACCACAATGGATTCTAGTTTTTCTAAAATAAAATAATCACGAATAGTATTCGCATCTAATAAAATATGCCCAGCATCTCGCATTGCAGTTAAAATTTTCATTAAACTTTCTACAAAGTTGATAGCCCTACCTTTCCACATATCTCCATCACCACCACCACTACCTCCAGAATCCATTAAACTTGTTACCAATTGTGACAACATACTAGATGAACCATGAGAAAATGGATTCATCGTGTTAGATAATCGATTAGTTTGCGGGCCTAAAACATCTCTAGCTCCTGTCATAAAATTAATTAATAAAATATCATCCTCACGCCCCATGCTGCGAACCATAGAAAATACTTTGGCAAATAAACTATTATCACCTTTACCATCTACATAGATAAAACCACTAGCTTGCATTAAAGAATTAAAGGCGATAGAAACTAATGCTTCTGTTTTACCACTACCGGTCGAGCCAAAAATTAATATGTGGGTACGAAGATCACTGTTAGTAAACCATAATTCTTGCTGATTACGCCTGTCATTACCTAAAAAAGAAATACCATCTGCCATATTAGGCTCAGTACTACCTGGCTTTATGTCGTTGTAATCAAGTGATTTACTAGATCTAGGCATACGAAATGGTAAACTTTTATTAGCAAAAATTACCACCATAAACAATAGGATCAGTATAGGAAACAATATATCGGTAATTTCTGGATACATTATTATTATAACAATGCCACTAGTATTAAATGATAACGAGGTAATCGGTTGCGATAGAAATTCCGCAGCGCGTTCTCCTAATGGACGAGTATCTCGCGTAACTTCTTGTGCGCCATGCTCGTGTTTTTCTTCTAAACCTCGAATAGCCATGTTTTTATTATTATTTTGTTATTATTATTATGTTAAATGTTAATTTTTTTGTAATAATTGATGCTTTTCATCCTCCGTCGGTACGTAAATAATGTCGTTTAATGCCAATTTAAGTGCTTTAACTGCTTCTATTATATATGGCACACTAAGACCTCGTCCTAAAGATCTTTCTACTAAAAAATGGGCATGTGTACCAGAGGCTTCGACAAAGTAAGTTTGTCTACCGGTACTTGATAAAACATACCAAAATAATCTATCAATCGGCTTTAACCATAAAAAATCTGCATTCGCTAGCACCCCATCTTGACGAGCTAACAATAATAAATCTATAAATATAGTAAATTCATATGCGTGAGCATGCACTATATCTTGAATAATTCTTTGATTATAATATTTGCGCCAAACATCATCAATTCCAGAAAAATCCAAAGAATACGGATGCTTGCTATTGCTAGATTGATTAATTTGCCTTAAAACTTTAGCTGCAACTTTAGGCTCTCTACATCCTCTAGCTAAAAAGATCGCAAATAATGCTCGCTGATGCATTGGTAAAGATTCCGGAGAACGCCATAATTTCCCTAGCTGTTTGACAAAAACAGCTTCCGCTTTATCTTCATCTAATTCCATTTTAAATTTTACTGCAGCACCTACTTTAAATTCTTTGCTTTCTTCTACTGATATTGTTATTAATTTATTTTCTTTACAAAAATCTACTGGGGATTTACCCATAGACCATGGTCCGGTATTTAGTGGCTCATTTACTAAATCTAACCCAATAACCGGATTAATTTGCGGCCACTCGATACGTTCTTGATTAGCGAGTTTATGCATATCATAATGCTTTCTATATTTATTGGTTACATTTTTGAAAAAACCATGATAAGAAAAATAAATCAAACACAAAATAACAGGATAACGCAAATAACTGCCAGCTATTAAACTAAGGTGTTCAGCAATATTTAAAGATAAATCTTCAACCCTAGTTTCAGAAGCTATTGATACTGCGTCAGATAATTCGGTTTTTAAGTGTCCTAGATTAATTAAGTCTAATGGTAATATTTGCATAATAAAATTAATCGCAATCAGCTCATATTTTCTCACTTGCAAGAAAAAAAATTTTAATTGCTCTGAAAAAGAAAACCATATTAATAGGCAAATAGCAAATAATGCGATTATCGCCCAAATAACATTCAAAGCACTATCATCACCTGGAGATGCTTGTCCCCCACCGCCAACAGCCATGCAAATCGACTCCTAATTTATTCTTCTATTAAACTATCTAGCGGTACTATTTGGCTAGAACTTGAAGAGTGTATAATCTCTAGCAAAACATCGGTAATGCATAACAACCGCAATGAAATTGCTGTTTTCTTATCAAAATAAACTGCAACCCCCAACATGGAGTTATCTGCTTTGTCAAAAGTTACCCCCAAACCATAGCCCATACAAAAAGAACATAGCTGATCTGCTCGGCGCATAATAGCCGGCAATAGTCCAGTCGGTCCAAATGCTTTTTCAACGCTAATTGGCTCGTTTTGCACAGTAAATTTACAATTTATTGACCTAGCAATAGCAACTATTTGCTTAATTATAAGATGTTGGTAATCTTGTTTTTCTTTTTCTTTATTTTTATCCATAAAATTCACTATCAAAATTTTTTTAGTATTTAATGTTAATTAAACCGAATATATAATAATATAGGTTATTATGCTTTATTTTATTTTAAGTTTTACTTAGCCAACTATTTTATAAAAATTATATTAAGAATCAATTATGAACTATAACAATAAAAAAAATAATAAAATAATTTTAATATTTTTAAGCCTAATTATTCAAACTTATATTTCAGGTTGCTCTAGGTTATTGAATTCAAATAAATCTAGTAAGGCTAGCTACGACAAAGTTAATTATATTAGCAATAACTCTAAGACAAATAATGATATTGATACTGATATCGGGGCACAATTAGTTGCTTCTGCCAGATTAATCGAAAAATCATTGGCAACTTTGGCGGCCACTCAAGAAATAACTAATATACCAGTATTAAATACTGCGCCATTGTTAACTCCAGAAGGCGGTATGGCAGGAACTGCGGATATTGATTGGACTGGCCCACTAGAGCCGTTATTAGAAAAAATTGCGAGTATGACTGATTATAATTTAAAAATAATGGGTTCACCAACCCCAATACCAATAATTGTATCTATAACTCAATCTAAAGCTATTATTGCTGATATTTTAAAAAATGCGAGCTTACAAGCTGGTAAAAGAGTAAATATTGTAGTATTTCCGGCTAATAAAATTATAGAATTACGCTATCGTTTTGGATCCTATAATAGCTCGAACTTATCAAGTGATGATAACACCAAGACCAAAACTGAAATACCGACTACTAACGGTAAAAAAAATGGATAAACTCATTGTAATTTTAACAGTAATTTTTCTGTGTAGTTGTGCAAATAAAAATATTAGCAAAGAGCAAAACTCTTTAAAAACAATTCCTAAAAATAATCAATCTTTTGCTGTTAATTCTTTAAGGATCCGAGCTTTAAGAGATACTGCCTTGTCTGTAGGCGCAAGAGGTGGGCTTGCTTGGAGAACAAAAAATATTCATTTGGTATTATCCAATTATGAAAAAAATTTGGATAGAATTTTCAATTTTTATGCCTTGTTAGTCGAAGAAAGCGTATTGCCGCCAGTATTAATCGAGGCGCGGAATGCACTCAATTTAACCGGACCTGATGTTATTAGAATTGCTGATCGCAATTATAAAATTATTCATCAAGCAAAATTTGTAACAGCCCCACCGAATTGGCGCCAGTATATTTGGAAATCTTTTGAAGTACCAGAGATCCCGGATAAAAGCTTACTTCCTAAAAATGCTACTGAACAAGGGATTTGGGGGAAATACATTGACCAAGGTTGGATAGAGGGAGTTAAACAAGCTGATGCGATATTAAAAGAAAATTTAAATATTTTAACCAGAGATTTTAATGGAATGATTTTATATAGAAAATTACTAGCACAGCAAATGATTACCCCTCCTTTTGTTTCTAGTATAGAATTAGGTATTACCGGCGATAAAAATAATCTAACCGTTAATGATAGGATTTTAAAAATTACAGCTTTTCCTAGTTTACAAACCGATGGTTCGCAATGGAAAACTAAGATAAAACAATATGAGTGATTTTTTATTACCAGATGAACCGATTCGCTTTACCGCAGAGACTCTAGATCGTTTGTTATTACATTGCTCAGAATTAGAAGCATCAGATATCACTTTCCAATCCAATTCTGCCGTAATTACGGAAATTCACGGCAAATTATATAAAGTTACTAAAAGAAAAATTACCAACACTGAAGTTGGGGATTTATTAAATATAATTTATGGTGCCAATGGTACCACTCAAATTTACAGCGGTATTGATGTAGACACTCATTATGAGATCCGCCCATCTAGGACTAAAAGATTTCGTTTTAGGGTAAATGCCACTGGCTGTCAAATCGAAGGGCATGACGGTATTCAAATTACTATGCGTACTATTCCAACTAGTCCTCCAGATATAACTAGCTTAAATTTAGAACAAGAAATAATTGATAATATGGCTCCGTATCAAGGAACTGTTGTTATTACTGGATCAACTGGATCTGGTAAAAGTACGTTGCTTGCTTCAATAATTAAAAATTTATTAGAACAGCCAGATGGTAATCGTAAAATGCTAACCTACGAAGCTCCTATAGAATTTGTTTATGATACCGTCGATGCCCCCACTTCATTAATGAGCCAATCAGAAATACCAAAGCATTTACCAACTTTTGCAGCAGGGGTAAGAAATGCCTTACGTCGCAAACCTCGCTTAATTTTAGTGGGTGAAGCTCGTGATCAAGAAACGATTGCGGCAGTTATAGATGCAGCATTGACTGGACATCCAGTTTATACCACGGTACATAGCAATGGGGTTGCAGATGCTGTAAGACGCATGATTTCTACTTTTCCTGCTGATGAACGACACGGCCGAGCGCTTGATATATTAGAAACTATGAGATTAATTGTTTGGCAAAAACTATCACCAGGTACCGACGGTAAAAGAGTTGCCCTAAGGGAATTTTTAGTATTTAACGATAAAGTTAGAGATATTTTGTTAAAAACTGATATAAATGCATTAGCTCAAACAACTAGAAAATTATTGAAAGAATTTGGTCAACCTATGCTAGTTGATGCTACTAAAAAATTTCAAGCTGGGTTATTAGAAGAAAGGGAATATAGAATTATAATACATCAATCAGAAATGCTTGATAAAGATTTAGGCTTATAATAAATAATTATTATTAATGGAAAATAAAAAAATATGGCAGAACCAACAAGTGATGCGCACTGGCGAGATAGTGCTAGACAAGCTAGATTTTTTTTTGTTGATGCAGCCGCTGCTTTCCCAATTTTAATAATGTTATTGCATATTAGGTTATGGACTTTTTTACTTACTATTGGTTGTATGATTTTTTTTGCGATATTAGAACGCTTTAAATTTACTGTGCCAGTATTTTTCAGATGGATCAGAACTTTTATAGCAGGCCCCATAAAGCTTGCGCAACCTTGGTGGAGGGAATAATCATCGATGCCTAAAGCATATATCCAAAAACAAGCTACCGATATAATATATTTACGTAATTATTATAAAAAACTTATTAAGTGTTTTATATTTTTTTATATAATAATAGGCATAATTCTTAGTCAAATATTTTTTTATACTTTCTATTCCAGTAAAAATGATTATTTTGTAGTTACAACTTTTGGCAAATTAATTGAAATTATACCACAAGATAGCGACATATAATTAGCCACCTGGCAAATGCTGTTTTGGTAAATTTAATTTAATATGCAACTCTCTAAGCTGTTTTTCGGTTACATTACTAGGAGCATTCATCAATAAATCTTGAGCACTTTGATTTAATGGAAAACAAATTACTTCTCTAATATTTGGTTCATTAGCAATTAACATGACCATTCTGTCAATACCCGGTGCCAAACCACCATGAGGTGGAGCCCCATATTTTAAAGCACTAATCATACCACCAAATTTGTCATCAACATTTTCTTTGGTAAAACCTGCTATTTCAAATGCTTTATACATTAATTCTGGTTGATGATTACGGATAGCACCACTAGATAATTCTATGCCATTAACTACAATATCATACTGAAATGCTGTTAATGCTAATTGTTTCTCGACCGTATTAGCAGATAATAACCCATCTAAACCACCTTGCGGCATGGAAAATGGATTATGAGAAAATTCAATTTTTTTCTCATCAACATTCCACTCATAGTATGGAAAATCAACCACCCAACAAAATTTATAAACATTTTGTTCAATTAAATGTAAATCTTCACCTAATTTAGTGCGAATTTTGCCAGCCATTTTGGCTGCTGTATCTATTAGTTCACAAACAAAAAATATGGCATCATTATTTTGCAAATTAGCTATTAATTTAATTTGTTGCAGCTCGTTATCGGTTAAAAACTTAGCTACAGGCCCCTTAGCTTTACCGGTTTCATCAAAACATATATATGCTAACCCTTTAGCTGCAAGTTCGTTTTTAGCAAACTCTGTTAATCTATCAAAAAAGCTCCTTGGTAAGGTAGCAGCATTAGGCACAGGGATCGCTCTTACTACACAATTATTATTAATTGCTTGTTTAAAAGTTGTAAATTCAGAAGTTTTAAAAATTGCTGTTATATCTACAATTGTTAATGGATTTCTTAGATCTGGTTTGTCTGTACCGTATTTCAACATGGCATCAGAATAACTAATTCTAGGAAATGGCATGTTAGTTACTTTAAAATCAGAAAATTTTTCAAAAGTGCTATATAATACTGGCTCTATAATCGCAAAAATATCCTCTTGAGTTACAAAAGACATTTCTATATCTAGTTGATAAAATTCTCCCGGTGCTCTGTCGGCTCTTGCGTCCTCATCCCGGAAACAAGGAGCTATCTGAAAATATTTATCAAAGCTAGATATCATTAACAATTGTTTAAATTGCTGCGGTGCTTGCGGTAATGCATAAAATTTACCTGCATGCAGTCTACTTGGAACTAAAAAGTCTCTTGCACCTTCTGGCGAACTAGCAGTTAAAATGGGAGTCTGAAATTCCATAAATCCTAATTTATGCATAGCTTGTCGTAAATGAGATATAATATTATTTCTTAACACAATATTCTTATGTAATTTTTCCCGTCGCAAATCTAAAAATCGATATTTCAATCTTAATTCTTCTGGGAATTGTAAATCGCTATTAACATTTAACGGCAACAATGACGCAACTGATTCCACATGCAGCTCTGCTAAAATAACTTCTATGTCGCCTGTCGCAAGATTTGAGTTGATAGTATCTTTGGATCTGGCTACAACTTTGCCAACTATAGTTATTACTGTTTCAAAGCTTAATTTACTAAAAATTGCACATTGTTCTGGATCGGATGCTACGATTTGCGTAAGACCAAAATGATCTCTTAAATCTATAAAGCAAACGCTGCCATGATCTCGCCTTCTATGTACCCAGCCAGAGAGCTTTACTTGTTGATTAATATGAGATTTATTTAACTCATTACAATTATGTGTTCTATATTTGTGCATACACTAACTAACCCAAAAATAGTTAATTATATTAAATAATAACATCTAATTCTACAACAAATTACTTAAGTTACGCAGGGCCAGATCATCTAAATTTTACAAATAATACTTGACAAGGATCGATAAACATAAGGAATCATGAAAAAACTTCTGAAAAAAGCAATGAAATTACTGCGATCCCAGAATTGTTGGAAGTGTTGGATTTAAAGGGGGTATTGTTAGTATTGATGCGATGGGCTGTCAACATGCTATTTTTTTAACCATGCTATAAAAAACAATTTCAAAAATATAATGCTAAATTTTTTAGTGAAGCAGTACGCAAGCAATGGCAAGTAGAAAATTCGTTACATTGGACGCTAGATGTTACTATGAATGAAGATGCATCCAGAAAATTATGCAATGATCAGACATATTGCTCTTAATATTATTAGTAATGATAAATCTATAAAAGCTAGCGTTAAACGAAAGATGAATATGGCTGCATTAGATGATAATTTTAGGTTTAACCTAATAAAACAGGTGATTTAAGATGCGTTCGCCCTGAATAGTTAGCTGCAAACAATTATTTTTAATTAAGCAGATACAACAGCCTATATATTCTAAACATTATCAATATTTATTTTTTATTTGTTTTGACAACATGTGTTGCAACAATAATTTTCATATGTTAGGTTAACTCCGGTTAAATAAATATTAATAATGCTTAAATAGAAGTAATAATAAAACTAATTTTTTTATTATAATTTTGAACCAGGCATAAGTATAGGATTTAAAATATAATTGAAATTTACAGGAGTTAGTTATGCCGTTTTGGAAAGAAATTACTAAACCATTTCGAGAAGTTACTAGACTAGTGCCGGGCGTTGGGCCAGGAGCAGCTATAATTGTAAGAGAAGTAGCCAGAGTTGCAGATAATGCAACTAAGCCAGTTCAAGAGCCAGTGAAAAGTATTGTTAATGATCTTACTGGAGTAAGGGAAAGAGAAAATAAACGCCTAGATAATCAAAAGGCTCAACTTATTCGTGAAGCACAACAACGTGTAGCAGCTAATATACAGGCAAATCAACAGAATATTAGAGATCTTATTGTGACAGAAGCTAATGCTGTTAGAGCTGAAATTGAAAAAATAGAAAAAGAAACAGCCAGTGAGATTAAAGTTGAGATAGATCAAGATATTGTTACTAATCCATTCTTTGCATATGATGATTGTAGGTTTGGTAGAACCCAAGATCTTAAATTAATATTGCAATTAGATGATGATAACGATACATATATCTTTTTTATGTGGTTAAATCCATTAAATGAAGCGTATTTATCCTACATTGAGTCTAATATTAATATTGATGCGATACGTATGTTAAGTGAACACAATCATCCAAGTATAGCTGCTTTAAAAACAGAATTATCAGAGAATGTATGGTCAAATATTGATATTGCAATTGCTGAGCAGAATTTTGAAAAAATAAAACAAATAATCTCAGCATTTATTCAATTTGAAGGCGAAGATTCATTTTTAGAACAAATAAGAAGACATTCACAAATTCATCAACCATTAATTAATGCTGCAATTTTGGTTAATAATAATGATAATGGTATTGTTTTTGGTGAATTATATAGTTCAGCCAAAGCATCGGCACCTAAATCTGCAACAGCTCCAAAACCAAGACCTTAAAAAAGAATTTATTTTGGGAGATGATTTATGGTTTTAACCATTGAAGAAGTTGACAAACAAATTGAGAACTTTTTGCAGCATGTGCCCCAAAGATATATGCTGCAGATTGATTATCAACAAGAAGATGAAAATCAATTAGAGCATAATCTAATTAAAGAAGAATTTAGAAAAATAATTTTTTCCGAACAACAGCAAGAATGTATTGAGTCGATAAAAAAACTACCAGGCAATCTTGCGCTAGAGGCACAAAAACTAAGATTGTTGCGGATAGGTGCTGAATTAGATTTATATAATACAAACTCTGTTATTAATTCAAATTGCTTTGATGAATTATCTAAAGCGTTAGAGCTTGGTCATATTAGTGAGAATTTAAAATGTAAATTTGCTTATGTATCTCTGGCTTATTATTTATCTTATGCTACAGAAGATCTTACTAAGCAACAAGCATTAACATTTTTTACTGACACTAAAAACTTTTTACAACAAGGAATGCCTTTTTTAGCGGTAGATTATGAATTTTTAAAGTTATATTATTCATTTTCTATACTTGTAACTTCATTTGTCCCAAAAGGTACAGAAGTACATAAAGTATACAATGATTTATCTTTAGATGTTAGGTTCAAAGATAGTCAATTTGCAATTAGAATAAATAGTCTTATTAGCGGTTTAATGCCTCGTATGACATGGATTGACATGCAAGACAAAATAGCGATTATAGCCACATACTCGGTGATTTCTGAATCTTCTTATGAAAAAGGTAAGTTTTGTGAACTAATTCATTTGACACAAGCTATTGATTTTGTAACCGCCAGTATAAATAAAAATATGACCTTATTTGATAAGAAAGCAGTAACAAAAGATAGAGAGCAATCTAATCAGGCTATTCAATCTTATATTGCAGAATTAAAAGAACAACTTAAGCAGATAGAAGAATGGGGGGAAGCTGAGATTGCAAGAGTTAATGTGCAGGGAGCTGTTTTATTACAACAAGAAATAAGAAACATTAATTCTGCAATAGCCCAAGCTAAAATAGGTGCTCGTAGCAGAGGGTTTCAAAATACGCTAAAGCAAGCAGGAGCTATTGCAGCTGGGTGTTTTGTGGGACCTGCAGCTTGTGGTGTATTAGGTGTATCAGCTGGCATGGCTACAACAGTGGCTTCAGCTGCAATTGGTGGTGCAACCCAAACTGCGATAACTGGAGGTAATTTTGATGATATTCTTAAATCGGCAGCAATTAGTGGGGTAACAGCTGGGGTGATGTCTCAAGTTCCAGTTTCCAGCGAACTTGCTGGGTCTGCAAAAAGCATTGAAGGAGCTAAGCTCGGTATTATCAATGTAGCGGTAAGCAGCGGAGTAAGCACAATTGTGTATGGTAAAGGCAAACTGGATCCTGCAGCTATGTTGGGTGCTGGTTTAGCTGGAGCTAGCGGTATACACATGGAAGGTTTAACTAAAGATTTAACCGAAAGAGCCATTAAAGATACTACAGCAACAGCTATTCATGGTGGTGAGTTAGTTCCTAATTTAGCGACTGGAGCGATAGAAAGTGCAGCTGGTCATATAGGAAAAACCATAGGAGAAGAATTTAAATCTAAAATAGAGGCCGATAGAGCATTATTGAGCCAAAAATTAGTTTTAGTACCACAATTTCTGCAGGAAAGATCTGAACACGGCAAAGATACCAAAAGAACAGCTACAGGTAAGGCGCAAGCTGAGCAGGAATTACTATCTTCTTCAAAACCTAGAGTAAGTAAATATACATCTAAACTGTTTCCAGCATTGTCAGATCCTTCATCATTAGATCAAGTTCAAATTTTATCTATTAAATCTATTTCGGAGAATGATTTAGCAATTAGCCCTAAACAACAGCAACAATTAAAGTCCAACCCATCTTTATTAAGTTCAATTTTAAGTTTTCCGACAGATTTATTATTTGGGCCTATGGCATACGCAGATGGAGTGCCACAATCAAGTAACGATTCTTTTGCAAGTTCGGCCTTAACTCGGCCAGAAGGAATATTTAATATTTTCAAATCAGCATTGGATGGTGATGCTAATGCTCAATTAGAGATGAGACGTAGATTTCCAATAGGTGCTGCATTTGCTGATGCAATAAATAGCAGTTATAGGGCATGGAATGATCCTATATTAGGGTTTAAAAATAATGTTCATAATAGATTAGGAGCTAGTTGGTTTTTGCCTGGCTCTATGGATGATCTTGGTCAAGTATGTTTAAATTCATCGATAGCTATAAGTGGTGTTTCTGTTGTTCCAAAGATTGCTGAAGGATATAGCAAAGTACAGTTTGCATATCAAGCTTATAGAACAACTCAAGGTTTTAGAAATAGGTTACCTAGCGATCGTATTCAACATGAAGCTGCAAAAAGTTTATATAGACAAAATATGGAAAAACCAGCAATACAGAGTCAAGATCCAAAATTAATAAAGATAATTGAAGAACTATATAGACCGGATGCTAAAATTGGAAGCGGTAGTACAGCTGATGGAGTTAGGTTAGAAATTGCAAATAATCAAAAAGTAGGTGGCAAGTGGCATGTTGAAAAATCTAAAAATACTATTAAATTTCTAAGTGATTGGCTTAAAAACAATCCAACTGCTAGTTCATCTGATTGCGCAGGAATTGAGAATATTATAACAGATTTAAAAGATGCACTAGGAAAAAAACCATGGTACTCACAAACGAAGCCACCAAAACTATAATAGATAGATTCCCAGATTTACAAAAATCAGAACATTGGGAAGGATATTACTTATGGATGGATTATAAAGACAATGAAGAATCATTAAGGTTGAGCGGTCTAATGACAACTGTTGGCAGATATGTAGAAGATATTTTAAATATACCACATATTACTTCAGAAAAAGTAAAAGAATTAGAGGAAATTTTCTCTTTAGTCGAATTTTTTTTAAATGAAGGAGAATTTAGTGTTAAAGCTGCAGCTGCAACTTGTTTTTTAGAAAATTTAATTAACTATACTTCTGCAGGAACATTAGCTTCAGGAAAATTAATTCCTTATCTGATTGGCAAAAAATCTATAGAGTATTGTAAAGCTTGGGATGAATTTACAGGTGTTAAGACCCAGGGTCTTTGGGGTGAAGGAGAAGAATTTGATGGTCAGTTTAAAAAATGGATACAGTCTCATTCAAAGTAAATCACAAAAAGTTTTCGTTTGCATATTTACTTAATTTTCTGGATAATAAATTTAAGTTTTGTATTTATATGATGGATAATTTATGGATGTACAAAAAGCTATAGAAGAAATCAATTAACATAAAACAAATCCTTACTATAAAAACAAGATAATAAGATAACTTGTTTTGATGTAATTACAAAATTTAATTATTAAGGTCTAGAAATGTGGGTTATATTGTTGATAAGCTACCATACTATGGTACGTTATAGTTATTTAAAATATTTTTTAAATTATTAAATAGAATGCGAATTTACTTGTTGATCATTATTGGCAGGATCATTGTCTTCTAAATGTTTATTTAGTTCTATGGCCATATTGTAGTCTTTTAAAGATTTATCGTGCATTTGTAAAAATTCAAATACTTTGGCCCTATTAAAATAAGCTCTTGCATCATCAGGCTTAATGGCTATTATTTTATTAAAATTTTCCAATGCTTGTTCCAAATTTCCCTGAGAAATATTTATTTCCCCAATTTTTTCTAAGGCTGATAAAATTTTATCGTTTAATTCATATGCTCTTATAAAATCATTTTTAGCTTCCGACAACATATTATTAGCAAAAAAGACTAATCCTCTCTGGTTATATGCTCTGGCAAACAGTGGGTTTAGCTCTATAGCAGCGGTAAAATCTCTAATGGCTTCAGGAAATGCCTTTAAAGCAAATTCTATAGTTCCACGTTGATAATAAATTTTATCCGACTGCTTAATATTTAAGGCATAACTATAATCAAGTAGTGCAGACTTTAGGTTACCATTTTTTTCCTCTATGCTAGCCCTCGCAACATAAGCATCTACATATTTTGGGTCTAGACGTATAGCAAGATCTAATAACGATATCGCAGCCTGGTGATTACCAGCTTTAACTAACAATAATGCCTTATTAAAATAATTTCTCGATGTATCAAGGCTTGTTATAAATTTATTATTTGGTATTTCAGTATTTTCTATATTTGATGAATTACTTAGCGTATCAACAGTTTCTGCCAATGGGCAATCGTTGGATAATGCAATTACGATAGCAAATATAAATCTAACTAAATTATGATTTATAAATTTTACTAAATATATTAAATAATTAGCATATTCACACTTTGTGTACAAATTATTCATATAGTAAACTTATGCTATTTAGGTAAGAAAAACAAGGCTGGGTATATGCATTGTTGATAACACACCATATAAATTTGTCATTTTAGTTTAAAGAATCTTTTGCGGCGAAATTATATAGGCACGAGTGGAATCGAACCACCGACCACCACCATGTCAAGGTGATGCTCTAACCACTGAGCTACGCGCCTATGCTATAGGTAAGATAAAAAATATACCATAAAAGACTCTATCTTAACAAATGGTAATTTTTTGAACAATCTCAAAAAAGCTAGAGCGGATATGGTCTACAACAAATTACTACCACCTTATCCACATAGATATGCAAAAATATTGTGAATAAATTTAATTGCGTTTATTTTTAAAAAATTCTTTTAGTATTAATGCACAATCTTTTTTTAAAACCCCACCTTGGTAACTAAACTTATGCGTCCATTTGTAGTCACCTAAATTAACAACACTCCCTATTACACCAAATTTAGGATCCATAGCCCCAAAGACTAATCTTTTAATTCTAGCTTGAATAATAGCGCCAAAACACATAGCACATGGCTCCAAAGTTACATATAAATCAACATCTACTAGTCGGTAATTATGCAATAATTTAGCAGCTTCTCTAATAGCTATAATTTCTGCATGAGCTGTTGGATCTAAGTTAGTTATTGATAAGTTAGACCCAACAGCAATAATCTGATTTTGCCGTACTATAACTGCTCCAATCGGTACTTCATTGTTTTTCTCCCAAGCTAATTTAGCTTGCTCTAGTGCTTTTAACATAAAAATTTCATCTTGGTTCATAATATTTAACTTAGCCTAAAATAATACCAAATTAATTAATAAATATTTTTTAAATCAGCTATAATCATCCTATAAATAATACACTTGGTAATGGCCTCAACAACACAATTACGGTAATAAATCCATGAGTAAATTTAATTATCGCTTTATTACTACCGCAATTATTTTATTATTCAATATATTTTTTGCTAATATTTGCTGCAGCCTAAATTTACCAAAACATTACCCAATACCAGGTGGCATAGCTATTATATCTTTAGATGTAGAAAGTATTAACTTACCGGTAGTTTTTTTTAATGATAAACGAGTTTTAGTTATTAAGCATCACGATATTGGCTACGAGCAAGCTCATAATCATCCTAATTGGCTAGCGATAGTTGGCATTCCAATGAGTACTAATCCTGGATTACACAAAGTTTCAGTTTTTTTAGATCAAAAAGATCACAATCATTTTACCACTAATATTGAAAGAAGTTTTTTGGTATCTAGCAAAAAATATCCTGCTGAAAAACTTAAATTGTCTGCTAAATTTGTAACTCCATCAGCGGCTGATCAACTTAGAATTAATAAAGAAAGTGAATTAATAAAAAATGCATATAATTCCTGGACCAAATCTATACCTAACTTAACACTAAAACAACCAACAATTGGACGTAAATCTAGTCCTTTTGGCTTAAAACGTATTTTGAACGGTCAAAATAAAGGCTTTCACTCTGGTTTAGATATTGCAGCACCGCTTGGTACTAAAGTTTATGCATCTGCGATGGGACAGGTCATATTAACGGGAAATTTTTTTTACCCAGGTAATGTGGTATTTATTGATCATGGTCAAGGATTAATTACTAGTTATTGCCATTTAGCAACTATTGCAGTTAACGAAGGAGATCTTATAGATACCCAAACTATACTAGGAACAGTTGGAGCAACAGGCAGAGCTACTGGTGCTCATTTACATTGGGCTATTAGTTTGAATGATGCTAGGGTTAATCCGGAATTATTTTTTCATTAAATTTTTATAATCACAAAGATTTAATGTACTTGTGATTAACTTTTAATATATAATCAAAATTAATTACTTAAAATATAGCTTACAGAGAGACATAAAGTTGTACAAATTTTTTTTACCATATATTTATCAGTTATTTTATATTGTTTTATTTATAACGACTATCGGTGTATCGGCTAAACAATTTCCGATAGAAGCTTTAAAACTATCTAATGGCATGGAAGTCGTTTTAATTCCTAACAATAGAGCTCCAGTTGTATATCATGGATTATGGTATAAAGCTGGATCCGCAGATTCACCCCACCACAAAACTGGCTTAGCCCATTTTGTAGAGCACTTAATGTTCAAAGGAACAGTAAAGTATCCATCAGATACATTTAAATTGATTATTAATAATCTAGGAGGTTCTCAAGATGCAAATACTTCCTGGGATCGGACTGCGTATTCAACAACAATTGCCAAAGAATATTTAGCAAAAATAATGGAACTAGAATCTGATCGTATGACTAATTTGGCTTTTAACCATGATGATTTCGCAAAAGAATTACAAGTTATTCTACAAGAACGTCGTCAAGAAATAGAATCTAAACCAACTAGATTGCTGTCTGAAGCTGCTAATGCTGCTTTTTTTTGGCAACATCCCTATGGCAGGCCGGTAATAGGTTTTAGAAATCATATGGAAAACTATACTTATCAAGATGCTAAACTATTTTATCAAACTTGGTATAACCCTAATAATGCTATTTTAGTTATTGCTGGAGATATCTCGAAAGATACGATTATGCCCCTTATAAACAAATATTATGGCACTATTGCTCATAAAAATTTACCAGACAGGTCGGCTTTAAGAGAAATAGAACCTAATCATAATAATTGTACTACCAAAGTAGAATTAAGAGATACCAAATTGCAACAACCATTTTGGGAATCAATTTATACGGCTCCTAACCATAATACTGCTGGAGTACAAACTGAAGCAGCATTAGATTTGCTACAGTTTATTTTGGGAGAAGAATCTTTAGGTAGATTAAGAAAAGTATTGGTAGATAATCAAAAAATAGCATTTTCGGCATCTGCAACTTATTCTGGCGGTATGATCGACCCATATAGTTTTTCTATTGTTGTCTCCCCTGTCAATGTTATAGATACTGCAAAAACAGAATACTTAGTAAATTCAGAAATAAACAATCTATTAACTAATGGTATCAACAATGCTGAATTCGAAACTGCTAAACAACAGTATATTAACTATTTTCGCTTTAATCATGATTCAATTATAAGCATAGCTCAGTTGGTTGGAGAAAATTTAGCTCATGGTTATACAATAAATGAAATAAAAAACATATTAACAATTTTACAAAGTGTTTCTGTACAGCAAGTAAATGATGCAGCAAAATTAGTTTTTTCTAAACCAGCAAAAGTTGTTTCTTACGCTTATCCAATTATAGAAAATTAATTAACTTAGAGATTTATGTATGTTAAAAAAAATCAATATATTAAAAATAATAAGTATTTTATTTATATTAAATCTTTTTATTATTAAAAACGCTAACGCCATTATTCAGGCAACATTATTTACTGCTGCCAAACATATCACTGTTATTTTACTACAGGATCATACTACCGATTTAGTGTCTGTTAATATGGCTTTTAAAGGGGCTGGCAGCAAAACCGATCCTAAAGGTAAAGAAGGGCTATCTTACACTGCTATGCAACTTTTATACAGAAGCCCATCAGACAACATGGATAGAAATAAAAGATCTAGAATAGTGAAAGAATTAGGGGTTATCGATGGTATAAATATTGAAATGAAGAAAGATAATTTATTAATTCAATTTAAGTGCCCAGAAGAAAATTTACTTAAAATTATGAATATCGTGTCTGGCTTGATAGTAAATTCTGATCTACAAGATAGTGAATTAAACAAATTAAAAACTTTTACTAGCGATATACAACTAGAAACTACATCAGAAATTTCTTTTGCTAAACATGCATTAGAAAGCAATATTTTTATTAATCATGCGTATGGTTTACCGCCAAGCGGGCTAGCAAATAGCATCCAAACTTTAGGATTACAGGATATTAAAAATACTATAAAAAATAATTTAGCTAAAAACAATCTTATAGTATCAATTGTGGGTAATATCGACCAAAAAACAGCCATTAAGTATATCGAACAATCTTTTGATAAATTACCAAACCAAGCCACTTTAAAACCAACTCTGCCAACAAAACCAAAATTAGATGGTTCTGTGCAAGTTATAATTAAAAATAGTGCACAAAGTGGTGTGGTGTTTGCTATTAATGCTCCCAAATTTAATTCAAAAGAATTTTATCCTATGCTAATTTTAAATCGTATTTTTGGAGGAACTCCATTTACTAGTAGATTGTGGTTGGAAATAAGGGAAAAACGTGGCCTGGCGTACGAGATAGGTAGTTATGTGTTTAATGGCGAACTTTCTGACATTTTAATTGGATATTTTAAATGCGACAACAAAGATTCTCCTGAAGTTATTAATTTAGTTAAAACTGAATTAGGAAAATTACAAACCAAAGGCATAACTCAGCAAGAATTAAGTAATGCAAAATCAGGATTAATTGGCGAATTTGCCTTACATTTTATAACTACTGAGCAAACTAGCGAAAGATTATTAATATCTAATCTGCTTGGCGGTACTATCCAAGATTTAAATGATTTTAATCAAAGAATAAATGCAACAACTATAGAAGAAGTTAATACTGTAGCCAATAAATATTTTAATTCTAATGACTTAACTATGGTCCTGGTAGGCAATCCGCCTAAGTAATCACAACCCATTACTTACATTTACTGCATATACCAGAAATGCTTAATGAATGGCTGCTAATTTTAAAATCGTATTGATTGGCTATCGCCAATTGCCTACCCTCTATAATTTCATCAAAAAATTCTATAATAGCTGGGCATTTTGTACAAATTAAATGATAATGATCATGATGGTCTTCATGCTCAGACAATTCAAATACCGCATGATTATCTTCAAATTTATGCTTAATAATAATTCCTGCAATCTCAAATTGCGCTAAAACTCTATATATGGTTGCTAAAGACACTGATTGAGAATTAGATTTTAATAATTTATATAAATCTTCTGCACTTATGTGCTTGTTAATAGAATTTTTGAATGCTGCTAATATTCTACATCGTTGTACCGTAGTTTTAAGGCCTGTATTTTTCAAAAAGTCTGCCATATATTCCTTAAAATTAAGATTTCATATTGCTAATTTGATGTTTAATTTTATGTATCTTCCATATATAATATATTTAATTAACAACTCAACTAAAAAAATTTAGGAGCAAAACATGCCATATATGCTATCCAATAATAAATTGCATGTCTATTTATTTTCAGCAATTATATCTATTTTGGTTATTTTGAGCCAATCAGCATGTCACATATATAGAATGGATATTAAACAGGGTACAGAAATAGAACAATCCAAATTAGATCAATTAAAACCTAGAATGACAAAACAACAAGTACAAAAAATTTTAGGAACAACCACTTTAGAGCCAACCAGCTCTAATAGATTAGATTATTATTATAGTATTAACCCAAACCAAGATGGAATTACTAAGCAACAACATTTAATTCTATTTTTTGACAATAATAATCAATTAAATCATTATGCTGGTGATTTTATTATCGATGGTTTAACCACTACTGTGAAGAAAAAATAATCACTAGACTAATCCAAATTTTTAGATCTAAGAATTCTGATGGCATTTGGTTCGTGTTGTAAGTTTCTATAAATTTCAACACGGTCGCCATTTTTAACTATTGTGGCTAAATTTTGTATTTGACCAAAAATACCAACTTGATTATTTGTTAAACTAATATTTGGATATTCAAATAAAATTCCTGATTGGTTAATCGCCTCTTGAATATTAGACCCACGCTCAATTTCCAGTTTAATAACCGACTGAGTTGCTGCCAAATTAGATGCTGCATATGCAATTTCTATTGTTATTGTTGATTGAATTAGTTGATCTAAATGTAAATTATTTTGATTTTTCATATGCCACATGTTATTAATAATCACTAAAATTAGGTATTTAAGATAATGAACAAACCACACAAAAAAATCAATCAAAATAGTATTGCAACTAATAAAAAAGCTTTTCATGATTATTCTTTTGAAAAACAATTAGATGCGGGAATAGTTTTAGAAGGCTGGGAAGTCAAGAGTATTCGTGCCCATAAGGCTCAACTGTCAGATAGCTATGTAATTATTAAAAATAACGAAGTATGGCTGCTTGGTACTTTAATTAGCCCGCTAATCTCTACTTGTACCCATCAAATTCCCAACCCAACCAGAACACGTAAACTATTGCTACATCGCAAAGAAATTAATAATTTAATCGGATTAACAAAACAAAAGGGCTATACATTAATTCCACAATCCATGTATTGGAGCAAAAATAAAGTTAAATTACACATTGGTGTGGCTAAAGGTAAAAAACTTTATGATAAACGAGCTAGCGATAAAGACAAAGATTGGAAGTTGCAAAAACAAAGATTATTAAAAAAGTCTAGTAAATTTTAAAAAAAATATTTATAATACCGTTATGGGGGCGTATTTGGCTTCGACGTAGGTTGCAAAATCTAACGTGCGTGTCGAGCAGGCAACGTAACTCGTAAAAATTTCGTGGCAGGCATTTAACTGCCAACGAAAATCAATACGCATTAGCAGCTTAATAAACTAGCTGATGCCCTTTACTGAGAGAGTGCTTATGCTCTTTCTACTAAGGGTCGCAATCATAAGATCGTTTATTAAATGCTCGGCTTTGATAAACTAAATTTCACGAGACAGCTATTCATCTCCCTGCCTCTTGGGTCGATTAATAGTTAAAACAATAAATAGGCTACACACGTAGATGCTTTAGAAAATAGCGCTGGCGGACGCGGGTTCAACTCCCGCCGCCTCCACCACACTACAAAGTCATTGAGTTTACTTGGTGTTGATAAAGATGTCTTTGAAATTGTACGAATGTATTCTTTATTTCATCTAAACTTCCCAGCTCTTCTTGAGCATCTGCAATAGATAGATATTTCAACCGTAGTAAGTTTGGTAGTTTTTCCTGAGCAAGCTCATTCACGCCTGATTCAATATATTTAGATAATACAAACTCAAGAAATTCTTTTTGCTTATTATTGATCAGAGTAAATATTTTTGTTTGCGCCTTCGCTACACGCTCTTCACGTGTAATCGGTGTGATGTTATATGCTACATACTCAAGCACATCAAACATATCGCTATCTTCAGCGTTAATCAATTTTTGAAGCTCTGCTAGAACATTATGGCTATACCCCGCTTTATCTAATTTTTCTAATAATGCCTGGCGGGTAGTTGGATCTGCCCATATTTTACGAAGTTCAGTTTCTGTTTTGAAAAACTGAGGTAGAGCACCGTATAGATTTTGCATAAATTCTTCGGCAGAGATAGGCCTGCCATCCTCACTCCAGAATGAGGTAGCAACCATATGTTGTATTTGCCGTTCTTTTCCATCACGAAGCTTGATTTGCACAATTTTTTTCTTATTTATTTCTTGAACATCTGCTTTTATAAAAAACGATTCTGAATCACCTATATTTTTTGGATCTATTTTTTCACTAACCGTTGTTTCATCTATCGGTTCACCGTCCCACGCTGGATCGCCAAAATGGTGGTACGCTCCAACAAAATCATAAATAGTAAAATATTCTTTTCCATCGAATGTACGAGTACCACGGCCAATAATTTGTTTGAATTCAATCATCGAGTTAACTGGTCGCATTAAAATAATATTTCTAACATTTCTAGCATCCACGCCAGTAGAAAGTTTCTGAGAAGTAGTTAGTATCGTAGGAATAAGTTTTTCATTATCCCGGAAATCTCTCAAGTATTGGTCACCCATTGCACCATCATTTGCAGTAACACGGACACAGTAAAATGGATTTTTATTCTTGAATTGTTGATTAATTAGATCACGCACGGCTGCAGCATGGTTTTGCGTAGCACAAAAGACAATCGTCTTCTCATTCTGATTCATCATTGAGAGAAAAAGTTCTACTCGATTTTCTTCTTTTGCTTTTATCTCTATAATCCTATTAAAGTCAGCCTCTTGATAAATTTTTCCTTCCTCTATTTCACCTTCAACAATAGTGTCATCAGAGGTATAAACGTACTCATCTAAAGTAGTCTGAATACGCTTTACTTTAAATGGCGTTAAGAATCCATCATTGATACCTTCTTTCAACGAATATACATAAACTGGTTCTCCAAAATAAGCATATGTATCGGCATTGCCTTTTCTTTTCGGTGTGGCTGTTAATCCCAGTTGAACTGCAGGTGAAAAATATTCTAAAATGCCACGCCAATCGCTCTCATCATTGGCACCCCCACGATGACACTCATCAATAATGACAATGTCAAAGTAGTCCTGAGGATAATCCCCAAAATATGGTTTGTTGTCTTTCCCTGTCATAAATGTTTGAAAGATAGTGAAGAAGATACTGCCATTGGTCGGCACACTGCCCCTTTTTCTAATTTCTTTTGGATCGATTCGCACCAAGGCATCTTCTGGAAAAGATGAAAAGTCATTGAAGGCTTGGTTAGCTAGTATGTTTCTGTCTGCCAAAAACAATATTCTCGGTCTTCGAGATCCATCACGTTTTAAATTCCATCTAGAATTAAATAATTTCCATGCAATTTGAAATGCAATAAATGTCTTACCAGTACCTGTTGCAAGAGTGAGTAGAATACGGTTTCTTTCATTAGCCACCGCAAATAATACTTTATTAACAGCTATCTCTTGATAAAAATAAGGTGGCTTTGATCCACTTAAGTCATTAAATGGCACTGTATCAAATTTATCACGCCAAGAATTTTCTTGTGGGAAGGTCTTATGCCACAGCTCCTCTGGCGTGGGGAATCTATCAACTAGCTTTTCTTCGCCAGTTTCCATGCATATTTGATATATTTCTTTTCCATTGGCAGAAAAAGTTGTTTTAAGATCCATTTTGGCAGCATATTCCTTTGCCTGAGCAACACCTTCACCTACTTGTAAATCAGCACTTTTAGCCTCAATGACGGCGAGCTTTTGATTCTTATAAGACAATACATAATCAGCACGTTTCGTTGCTTCACGACGACCGCCGATCTTAATCCGTCCCTTAGTGATAGCGTGGTTACGATAGACCTTGGTGTCTTCGGTAACACCCCACCCACTTTCTAGAAGTTTTGGATCAATTAGTTCTGCCCTTGTTTCATCTTCAGTCATTATGTATAGACCTCTGATCTAGTTAATTCTCCACTAAGTGCTTTTTGAAGAATAGATTTTTTCAACTCTACTAAACTAATGATTTTATCATGATAGATTGATTCTAATCTCTTAATTTCATCAGATAGACTATCAAGTTTTTTTACAATAGTCTTTTGAACACTTAATGAAGGAAATGACAACTTCAAGGACAGTTGTTTTGTAATTCCTATATAAGCCCGCGTTGAACCGGATTCTGCAATTCTATTTATAGTTCTTTGGAAAATTGGAGATAGGAACTGATAATATATAAACCTATTAAGAAGCCTGCTAGAATCTTTAACTCGGTAATATGTAATCTGTGGGGTTAATACAACAAAATCATGTTTCGTATGTAAAATAGCAGCACTACCAATAGTACCTTTATGTGACAATAAGACATCTCCACTTACTGCAAAGCCAGTCCTTAAACTACGCACTTGTTTTTCACTAATAAACTTACAATTTTGCTCATCTATAGTTCCACATTTCATGTCGCGCGACATAATGAATGGTATGCCGATACTCAGATAATCGCTTTTAAGCGGATGAATTTCTCCATGATTACCATCTAAAGGTTTAAAAATTAATCCGTTGTTAACCAATTCCTGAACTGTATATTCCATCCAACCTTCAGTTTGTTTTTCAAATGACTCTTTCATAATGCTATGAAAAAGTTCTTTGGCATTTTTTAGGTTTTGTTCTGTATTGGCTTCTGCCTTATCTATAGCAGCAAATGCTTTATTTAAGCTAGCTACGATACGTTGTTGCTCAGGGAGAGGCATCCACAAAAAATGCTCATTCTTATAGTCTCTAAAATAGATATGGGGTATAGCTGCGCCGGAAACATACTTTTTGAAGTCAATTGAAATTAAGTTGTAATATAAATAATTCAAATCTACATTTTTTTTAGGCAATATGTATTGAAGAGTTCCGATAACAGAAGTATAGCCATTCATTTTTGTTACTCTTCCAAAACCAGATCCATCCTTTACTATTGATAGATATGGTTCCTCTTGGTGATAAAAACTTACGTTTTTTATTAAACCACTTGCTCCGAAAATAGGATAATCCCCAACCTCTTGGTCTAGTTTATTTTGAGAAACATTTGAAGAGCGCGCTTCACAAACATCTCCAAGTGTTAATACTTTCCAATCCTTAGGCAAGCGCCATTTTTCTTTCATACAAACTCCGATATCGAGTTTAAAATGTAGGCACTTTCTTTATCTAATACTTTCATTTCCTCTAAAATTTCTTTTGGTAGACGAAAGCCTGTTTTCTCTTTCTTGTTAGGATTTTTAACGTTTAGATCAAAGGTGCTTTGGTTAATGTTTTTTATATTTATGGTCCAAGAATTTTCACTTGCTGCTTTTATTTTTTGCAGCTCCACAAAATCAATCAAATCTTTTTCATTCAGCGCATTAGTCTTACCAAGATTTCTTTCCAAATTTAGTTGATAGTACCACACTTTTTTAGTGGCACACCCTTTCTCAAAAAACAACACAACCGTTTTAACCCCTGCACCAGTGAATGTGCCGCCAGGGAGCTCAAGAACCGTATGTAAATTGCAGCTATCTAATAACAGTTTTCGCAGACTGACTGATGCATTATCTGTATTTGAAAGAAATGTATTTTTAATGACAACACCAGCTTTACCTCCAGCCTTAAGCGACTTAATAAAATGCTGCAGAAACAGGAAGGCAGTTTCACCAGTTTTAATTGGGAAATTCTGCTGCACTTCTGCACGTTCTTTTCCACCGAAAGGAGGATTGGCAAGGATAATATCATAACGATCTTTTTCTTGTATGTCGTCAATATTTTCAGACAATGTATTGGTATGAATAATATTCGGCGCTTCTACACCATGAAGAATCATATTCATGGTACCAATAATATAGGCTAGCGCCTTTTTTTCCTTGCCATAAAATGTTCTCTTTTGCAGAGTTTCAATATCTTTTGTACTAAGTTTTTTACTCTTCAGATATTCAAAAGCCTCAACTAAGAAGCCTGCTGAACCTGCTGCCCCATCATATATTCTGTCACCAATTTTGGGGTCGATAACTTTGACGATCGTTTTAATAAGTGCTCTTGGTGTATAGTACTCACCACCATTCCTGCCTGCGTTGCCCATATTTTTGATTTTATCTTCGTATAGGTGAGACATTTCGTGCTTCTCAGCATGCGATCGAAAACGAAGCTGATCGATTAAATTAATAACCTCACGCAAATTATATCCACTTTGAATTTTATTTTTAAGCTCGTTGAATATTTCACCGATCTTGTATTGAATCGTATCTGGGCTCTCAGCACTTGTTTTAAATTTCTTTAAATATGGGACCAACTTATGGTCAACAAAATCTTTGAGATCATCGCCGGTTAATGCCTTGTGATGATCTAATTTACCATTCTTGACCTTTGGGGCAGCCCACACTTCCCAGCGGTATTCTGATCCAATAATCTGCTTATACTTCTTGTTGGATAATTCTGCCTCTGCATACTTATCTTTTTCAAAATCATCCAAGTATTTTAGAAACAGTACCCAGGAAGTCTGCTCTACATAATCAAGCTCACTGCTGCAGCCAGCGTCTTTATGTAAAATATCGTCAATATTTTTAAATGTTTGTTCAAACATCTTCACACCTTTAATTAAATGGCACATAATTATTCGTATCTTTTATTGGAAACATTTCTGCCGATTTATGCAACTTTACCAACGCCGCTCAAGCTGCTATACAATGTTTTAGAATCTTTTTTGTCTCAAGATTATGCTTGGGTGGAAGGTTTGGCAAGTGATTATGGGTTAAGGTTACATCTATTTTCATGATATGTTTATCTTTTCCATTTTTGTCGACATGTTTTTATAATATGTCGATTGAATCGATATGTCAACGAAATGTAATTTATCGACATATTCTGTATGTATGGCCAAAGAAATCCTATACTGACTAATTCAATGCACCTCGCCTCTAATTTTGAAACTCTAACTCTTCTTTATTAATAACAAATAATGGGCATACGTTGCCGGACCAGATACAGATCTAACCATTTTCCAAGCATCAATCATTTGTTTTCTAGTTTTGCCTCTTTCTGCCGTATAGAACTCTCTTTGAAATATGTTAAACTGGAACTGCTTTTCTATCGGTGACTTTTGTTGTAAAGATTTTTTATATACTTCTGCTGCAAGCCAACCTTCAATCAGATCGCCATAAGTTATGCTACCATCCATGTTGGTGGTTTTAGCAAAATTTCTTAGATAAGAATTAAAATGAAAATTTGATCCAATATTTTTGACAAAAAAAAGTTTGGTTTTAGCATCATTTTTATAGTTTATAACTGGTGTACTTCTAGTGATTATTTGGTCACTATCCCATTTACCAAGACGTTTAATTTTTTTAGCTGGCACCTCAACTCGCCCTGTGCTTAAAAAATATTCAATCCTTTGTGACAATTCAAGTTTAGCTCCTTTAGATGGTAATCCATTGAGTTTGCAAAATTCTATTAGCTCGATTTTATCCCAATAAAACGTCTTGAATACTTCCACATTTATTGAACCAGTCAACTTTGGTCTAAACATTTTTTATTTTTAGCCTTCTAAAAATTATTACCATGATTGTAGCAAAACTACCTCAGATAATTATTAAATGACATATAAATTTCATTAATTAAATGGCATATAATTATTCGTATCTTTTAAAAGAATACTCATAAGTCTTGGGTTAATAAATATTTTTTCTCTACCAATCTCTTTTTCGTGTAAAACATTTATACTGGCCAATTTTTTAAGATATTCTGAACCAGCTTGCCTTTTTGCAACTCCAGATTCTACCACATTATATATTCTACAATAAGGCTGCATAAACAATAAATCTACAAGCTCTCTTGTATATATTTTGGGGAGATTATTTTTAACATATATTCTTGTTTCTTCCATAAGAGCAATTATTGTTTTTATTTTTTGACTAGTCCATTTAGAAGTTTCTTCTATGGCATTCAACATATAGATTATCCATGTTTCCCAATCTTCTAATAAAGTTACATTTAATAAATTTTTGTAATAGTCATTCTTATTGAGAATAATATAATGACTCAAATATAAGATCGGTAGCGTTAGCAAGTTTTGCTCTATAAGATACAATGTGTTCAAAATTCTCCCAGTTCTACCATTACCATCAGTAAAAGGATGTATAGCTTCAAATTGATAATGTCCAACCGCCATCTTGATTAATGGATCGATTTCGCTCTCCTCATGTAAAAACTGCCCCCAATTGCTCAACTTGTCTCTAAGTAAAGATTCGCCTACAGGAGGCGTATAGATAATTTTCCCAGTTATATGGTTACTCAAGGTCGTACCAGGCACTTTTCTCACCGTCATATTTATACCACGCAAAGTTGAGCATATCTGCTCTGCAAGCACTGTATTGGATGGACGGATTTTTATTTTTTCAAAACCTTCTTTTAAGGCAGCCCGGTAACGTAGCGCCTCTTTTGTAGCCGGATCTATTTGCGGTGAGTATATATCATGCGCATACTGAAACAACTTATCAGTAGTGGTTACAATATTTTCTATCTCTGAACTTGCTTGCGCTTCCAGTAACGGCAAAGTATTTATGAGTACAGTTTGATTTGGCAGCATTTCTGCCGCCTTATGCAGCTCGGCTAATGCCGCTCGAGCTTCTATACAATGTTTTAAAATCTTCTTTGTCTCAAGATCATGCTTGGGTGGAAGGTTTGGCAAGTCATTATAGGGTGAGGTTACATCTATTTTCATGATATGTTTATCTTTTCCATTTTTGTCGACATGTTTTTATAATATGTCGATTGAATCGACATGTCAAAGAAATATGTCGATATAAATCAAATTTATCGACATATTCTGTGTATATGGGCAAAGAAACCCTAAGCTTCCGTAACTTTACTAACAGAAATTAATTCTCTATTTTCTAATCGCTTCATAAAATTATTAATTATATATTCTAAATTCTTTCCTTCACAACACACAGACGCTTCATAATTTGGATTAGTACGGCTTGCCGATAACCAATTAAAAGAACCTTCAATAAAAAGCTGGCTATCTACAAATAGAGTTTTAGCATGAATGTTTTTTACTATCCTAACTGCTGCACCAGATCTCTCTAAAATCTCTATACTTTCTAAACATTTCATATTATTAATATCAGTATATATAATAACTTCCACTCCTCTAGATACGGCAGATTTAATCAATAATTCTATATTATCAGCTACAAGAGCATTATAAGTGATCCAAGGAGAAACTAAAAACACCCTTTTTTTAGCTATATAAAATGCTTGTTTTAGTAATCCCCTATGTTCTTCTAAGGAATTAACATGCTTAACTACTATATTTTGATTGTTTTTATAAAATTGGTGCAAAGTTTTAACATCTAATATCTCATTTTCTGGTTTTGCTAATAAATAATTTGCTAAAAATCCTGATGGGGTATTTACTTCTTTTGGATCAAACACTTCAATATCTCCAAATACAAAAAAGTGATCCCTTGCTCTGGATACTGCAACATTTAGCATAGTATCCTCTGTATCAAAAAATAATTTTCTCGATTTTTGATCAGACTGATAAGAATATACTGAGGAAAAAATAATAATAGGAAACTCCCCACCTTGAAATGTATGAATGGTGCCAATATTATTTGCTTCAAAAAGAAGCCCATACTCACCTAAAAAAGACTTAATAACATTTGCTTGGGCATTAAATGGAGTAATAATACCAAAAATTTGATCTAAACTTTTCCCTGGATAAAGTTTAAAAAACACTTCTTTTTTATCAGAAATCCATTTTACAATACTCATAGCTTCAGTATTATTAATTTTGCTTGACCCTACAGTTTTCTGTAGGCCAGAAATATGTGCATACCCAATTGGAGCAAAAGGGTGGTTTTTATTTGGAGTTCTATGGTAACTCATTTTATTTTCATAAAAATATTCATTACAATAACTAATGATTCCTGGCACACATCTGCGATGTTCAGTTAAAAATAAACCTTTTTCTTTCAATGTAGGAGTCAAGATAGATCCTTGAAAAAAACTAGAATTTTTAGCTAATTTCATAACACTACCAGCTCCATGTCTAGAGCAATAAGATATATTTGCCCCACATTTACTAATATCATAATATTCTTCATCATTATTAATTAAGTTATAATGTTTCATATTACCTATATCCACTGCTCCAGGAATATTTACAATGGGTGGTAATTGAAGAATATCACCTACTACACATGCCTTTTTAGCTAAAGCCATCATACCTGCTCCATATCCAGGATGTACTTGACTTGCCTCATCTACAATTAACAAATCAATACTATTTAGCATAAACTCAGAACTCTGGTCATTAGTCATTTTAAATGTAAAAAATCCTGGACCAGATTGCATGGTAGTTATAAAACAGGGAGCCAACATAGCCATGTGTTTAAAATTGTTTAACTTAGATCTTCTATCAAATTTATTTTTTTCGCTTTGCTTAATTTTTTTAATAGCCTCTAAAATCCATCTGGCTTCCCAATAATGTACAGCATGTTGAAACAAAAGAAATCTAATTTTAGTATCCAAAAAAATTAAAATATTTTGTTCATTGTTGTTTTCTACACTATTAAAATCAAATATGGTTTCTAAATCTATATTGTTTAAATTCTGCTGTTGTTTCAAGTGTTCCCATTCACTTTTAACGCAACATATGTTTTTTAAATGTATTTCATAGCTATTTATTAAAAATTTTATCCTTTTAATTTGGGAACAATGATAATTTATTTGTCTTTTTAAATAATTTGCTACTACTCTTTGCTGTGGCTCTATTGCTATTTTTTGATTTAAAAGAAAATTTTCAATTTTTTGTGCCCAAAGGTTCTCTAATAAATTTTTCAAAAAAGGCAATAAAATAGTTATTAATTTATACCATATAGACTTAGCTAAAAAAATTTCCCACTTCTCTTTAAACTTATGTAATTTATTTAAACCAATATTTAAATTTTCTAAACGATTTTTTAAATTATTAAGCTTTGAAACAAGAACACTTTCTTGAGAATATCTTGGATATTTTTTTATAATATTCCTATATCTTGTAGCAATTTTTAAAATAGATTGCAAAGATAGTTCTAATTTAGTAATTTTATCGTGTAAAAAATCGGCTGTTTCTTGAATAGAAAAAACATTCAATCCAAAACACTTATTAAAATTTTCTAAATAATAATCTTTTATTTGAACATAATTACTATTTTCTATGGATTGCAAGGTGCCACTTTGATTGTTTTCACTATAGTACTGATAGGAACCCTTAGGATTATTCGTTAAATATAAACCAAAACTTGTTACACCATTGATCCATCTTTTTCCTAAAAATTCCTGCATTGTTGTGCCAAATTTGGTATGCTCTAAAATCTTATTTTCTAAACTATCAATTACATTTTGAATAGCCCTGTTGTTAGTTGAGCTTACAACAACAATGGGGGGAAATTCTTTTTTTATAGCCGCTTTAACCCATAAACTAGCAATTATACTTCCTAGCAAGGTGGTTTTGCCGGTACCTGGTGGACCATTAATAGCTAATATTTCTCCTTCTGGCATTAATAATAAATGATGTAAAGCAATTCGCTGTGATTGCGCTAAAGGAAAATCTCCAGTCATCTGCCCTAGATGATTGAAAGCTATACATTCTAATTGTTCTTCAACCGAAAGTACTTTTTGAAATGATGGTTGCTTTAAATTTAAATAACGAGAAAACAACGGTTTAAATTCTTCGTTTGTCGTAGCTAAATTGTCTAACAACTTTAATAGCATAGTAGAGTAATTTTTATTTTTATTATCATTAACCGGTATAATTAATATATTATCGATTTGTTGAGAAATATAACCATTTTGACACAAACAATCATCCAGTTCTGGCGAAACTTCTTTTATTATTTTTTTAGAATAATCATATAAATCTTGCCAAACAAGATGCTTTCTAGTACCTTCTATATCATCATAATTATATAGACTATTAATATTATTTTGATCCAAAAAACCATCATACTTTGACATATCTCCGATAATAATAGACTCTCCTTGCCTATAACTCGGACTTAAGTATTCTCTAGAAATCCATGGTGGCAAAAGACACGGATATTCAGAAAATATATCACCATCTTTCCCCAAATAAGCATAAATCCAAACAGGGTGAATATAAGTTTTTTTTTGGGAATTTTTATACCAACCTTGTTCATGTTTTCTTTTATAAATAAAAGGAGCAATTACTATTGGTAAAACTACAATTTTTTCCTGTACTTCTTTAATGATTTTATTTTCAACATTTATCGATTCACATTTGATTTGCACTAAAAATTTTTTATGTTTTTCAAATAATTTTCTAGATTTTTCTGCAGAAATACCTTTATCTTCCACCTCTTCTTTTGATAAAAAATAATCGTTATATTGATCATTATTGATCTTAATACCTAATATTTGTTCATTCTTAATAGCAGCACGCCAATAATTTAATAATTTTTTTTGTTCTGCTAACCTTGATTTTACTTCATTTTCCAAATTTAACTGTTGCATCAATATCACCAAACTAATTATTCATTATAATTATTTAATTTGTAGTGTATAGCAACTTAACCTATAAATAAAGTTAGTTGAACGATGTTGGACGGAAATTAATAAGAGACTACAGCTAGCCAGCCCATCTACAGTATTGGAAGTACAAGAAAAACTTTCAAATTGCGAAACACAATGCAAAAAAATGCATCATGCTTTTATAACAAATATGAGCGTATGTGTTAAAAAAAATATGCCACAAGAAATATTTTATCTTTTGATTTTTTATTTTTCTGTTAACTCAGCAGTTGCGGTTTCTGCAATATCCACCGTATCTTCTAAATCCAATAATTCGGTGGGTAATTTTTTATTAGACTTAACACCTAATTTTCTTAATCCCTCAGCCTTAGATAATAAATTACCACTTCCAGTCGATAATTTATTCATTGCAAAATTATAAGTCTTGTTTACCGTTTGTAGCTGCGATCCAACTTTAGTCAAGTCCTCTACCAAGGCTACCAACTTGTCATACAATGCCCCACCTTGCTTAGCAATTTCTAGGGCATTTTGGTTTTGCAACTCTAGTCTCCATACAGCATTAATTGTCCTTAAAGTCGTATATAAAGTTGAAGGACATACTACTACTATTTTCCTGTTCCAAGCATAGCTATGTATATCAAGATCCTTTTGTATAGCTAAAGTATAAGCCCCTTCAATACATAGAAACATTAAAACAAAATCTGGTGAATTAATTTTACCAAGATCATGATAACTTTTTTCACTTAAATTCTTTATATGTCGTTTTACAGACAATAAAAAATTATTAAGATGCATATCTCGGTTTTCGTCGCTCGTGGCAGAAACGTAACGTTCATAATCAGTTAAAGAAACTTTTGAATCAATTATAATATGCTTGTTTTCCGGTAAATTGATAATAACATCTGGCCTAACCGTCCTATTTTCTTCATTTTTTAAACCCATATTCTCGGCTTGTAATGTATAATCTAGATCTTTACGCAAGCCAGATTCGTCCAAGATCTTTTCCAACATTATTTCCCCCCAATTACCTTGAATTTTATTGTCTCCTTTGAGGGCCTTGGCAAAATTTTCTGCTTGTAAACTTATTTTTGCATTAGATTCTACAACTTGCTTGATAGCTCCTTCTAAAGTAATTTTTGTTCTGGTTTCTCTCTGAATAGTATCATTTATAGTCTTTATTTCTGATTTAAATGGTTCCAATAATGCGCTTATTGCTTTGCTAGATTGTTCCCCAAAAATGCTGGTTTGCTTTATTAACAAATCATTCGATATATTCTGAAAATATAACTTCAACTGCCCTTGCATCTCTTGGATATCTTTTTTATGCTGTACAATGCTGTTTTCACTGGCTACCAACGTGGCGCTTATTTCAGCAATTTTTATATCTTTATTTTTGATATCCAACAGTTGATCACCTAAAACTGTTTGTATATCATTAATTTTTTGATTTAAACTGATTATAGTTTGTTGATACTGAGCTTTCTCGGTCTGTTGCACTGCATGCAAAACCCTGGAAACCATAGTAGATGCACAATATACATACATGGCCACTAACCCAATTATAAATCCAATAATCAACATTATTATCTCCTATTAATCTACAACCAATATCGGAATCATTTTTTCATCTTGTATTTTGATGTTATTAATTTTAATTTTAATCGTCAATAAAACAATTACTAATACACTTAAAATGCGTAATAATATGGTTGTTGAATATATGGGATGTTCATTAAAAGTTGCTAATTGATAATAAAAAACCGACACCATATAGGCCAACCCTGTGGTCCAAAACATAGCAAAAATAGCCCACCTAATATTTAATTCTTTGGCAATACTTGCAATTACTGAAACACAGGGAAAAGACAACAAAACAAACAACAAAT
Source organism: Francisellaceae bacterium UBA6186 (assembly GCA_002422785.1). GTDB lineage: Bacteria > Pseudomonadota > Gammaproteobacteria > UBA6186 > Azoamicaceae > UBA6186. The sequence continues at coordinate 2,170 of DITK01000014.1, read as the reverse complement.
AAGCAAAAGCTGCTTTGTAACTACCAAAATTGATATATAACACCTTTAATATTTCTTGATTATTAGTATTATACAAAGAATTTAACGAACCAATAATCGCTTCTTTAGCTATTAAACCACTAAATAAACCAGCAACAGCTGGCCAATTGTTTTCTACAATACCTATTGGCTTAAAAATTAACATGGTATATTTAAACAAAGCACAATTTAATAAATCAAAATTTGCAAAATCTATATTTTTCAATCCAGCTATCACAGTACAGACACAAATTACAATTAAAGCGGAATCAATTAAAAATCTTTTAACTTTATAAACTGATTTTTTAAATATCAACTGGAGAGATGGCATAGAATAACTAGGCAATTCCATAATTAAATTTGAGATAGAACCAGATAAAATATTTTGCAATAAAAAACCAGTTAATATTGCAAATATAATGCCTATTATATATAAATAAAAAATAATATTTCCTTGGTTTGATTCAAAAAAAGCAGTTGCAAATACAGAATATGTAACCAATCTAGCATTACAAGACATAAACGGTGTCATTAGGATAGTAATAATTTTATCACGCTTTTGTTCTATTACTCTGGCACCTAAAATAGCTGGGACATTACAACCAAATCCTATAATCATGGGAATTAAAGATTTTCCGGACAACCCTAAAAATCTCATAGATCTATCAATTAAAAATACTGCCCTTGCAATATATCCAGAGTTTTCTAAAACAAACAAAAATGTATGCATAACAAACAATACTGGGATAAATTTAAATAAAGTACTTACACCAACAGCTATTCCATCATTAAATATTGTTAATAACCAATTAGGAATGTTAAATAAAGTTAAGATTATATTGATCGGATGAATAAAAAATCTATTTATAATACTATCAAAATAATTTTCGGTTGCATTGCTAATTTGAGTCACACAAAAAAACATAACATATATAACAATACCAAAAATTGGCAGCCCAAAGTATTTATTTAATACTATATCATCTAAATGACCAGCAAGTTTATTTAAATTAATTTTATGCATATTATCTAGATTAACAGTAAAATTATTTTTAATAAATTCGTGTCTACGGCTGGCCAAAAACACATCCCATTGTTGTAATTTAGAGCAACTACTAGGATCTAGCAATAAAGGCTTATTAATATTTTGTCGTAAATTATTAACAACAATGTCGCCTTCTAAGAATCTAATTAATTCACCAATAGAATGAAAAACACCAGATACAATATGTTGTTGCCAATTTTCAAACATTGGTAAAGCAATGTATTGTTTTAAAGCTAAAAAATTATTTTGTAGATTAAATGACGAACAACTAGATTGTTGCAAAATCATTTTTTTTAATTTGTCAATACCAAAACCTGTAATAATATTACAAGAAACTACGCTACAACCTAAAATATTTTGTATATTAATGGCTAATTCTTGGTATTTTTTATTATAATTATTATCTGCTATAGAATTGTGCATATTAAGAACTATTATTATATTGCAACCCTGCTCTAATAATTGCAGAGTAACATATAAATCTCTAGCTAAGCTTTCGGTACTAATTAAATTAATAAATATGTTATTTTGCGACTTGTTAGTTGGGTTGTTAATATATTCACAAACTAATTTTTCTTCTAAAGACATTTGACTAGTAGAAACTAAAGAATAGCATCCTGGCAAATCGTTAATTTGTATTGTTTTATCACAACAATTAAAATTAGATTGCGCTAAACTTAAAGTAACTCCATCCCAATTACCTACTACGTTATGCTCGCCGGTTAAATAATTAAATAAACTGGTCTTACCAACATTTGGAGTTCCAATTAAAGTGATTTCAATTTCTGATTCCATGAATAATAATTTATTATTATAAAGTATTTAGTTTACTAATGGTTATAATATTTGCTTCTTGTCTTCTAATAATAAAACTACGGCCAGAAGACAATACCACCTCTATCGGATCGCCAAATGGAGCAGCTTTTTTTATCTTTAATATTTCCCCTGGAACAACACCTTGAGCTAACAACCTCTGTCTATAATATTGGTTACTATCAGCTACTATATCCAAGACCAACCCAGATTCACCTATATTTAGATTTGTCAAGTTGGAAAAATCTTTTTTAGACAATTGTTTAGATTTATTCAGCTCTCTCATAACACTGC
>DITK01000001.1 GCA_002422785.1 Francisellaceae bacterium UBA6186 | reverse complement strand
GTTTACGTAAAGTGACGAAGAGCCGTGGTTCATTTCCAAACGATGAGTCTGTAATGAAATTGTTCTATTTGGCGCTAAATAACATCAGCAAAAAATGGACGTTGCCACTGCGTGATTGGAAACCTGCCTTAAATAGGTTTACTATTCAATTCGAGGAGAGAATGCCTCAGCAGTAATCAACCGACGTTTACACAAAATTCAGGACACCCTCCATACGTGCTTGGCCCAAACCAAGCAGCTTGAGAATTGCTTGAAATTAAGAACAAAAATAATATTGAAAATACCTTCATTTATAATCCATTTTATTAAGTATATTTCACGTCAGTATCTAAAATAGTTAAAAACTTTATTAAGAAAGTCTTTTAAAACGACTTAACATTAATATTAACAATTAAATGATTATGTAAACTATATTAAGAAGCGAAACTACAAACTTTTTCATTTATTGCTAAAGCAGCACTACCTTCTTCTGATATCTCCCATTTATTACTATCTATCTCATAATTTTCTATCATTTTTCCTTTTAGGTTTGTATGCTCATAAGTTCTTGCTGATATTCCACGCCATCTTTTAAGTAGGCAATCATATTCAGTTTTAACTACTATAGACATTTCGTTATTTTCAGTTCGCTGTAAAAAGTTCGAAAATTCCAATACAAATATAGAATTGCCAACTATCTGTCTTGTATCAAAGTCAACATAAAATTTGTTTCCGTCTTCATTTTTATAGACAAACTCCCAATCTGCTAAACACGNNATTGAAGTTTTTTGATACTATGTTTTTCATTACAAGCATATTAAATTCAGTCTTTAAATACTTGTATAACACCCATCTCCATATTTTTACTATCAACTGCTAATTTAAAATCCTCTTCACTCATATATATGTATACTCGTTTAAAATAGTCATCAAAAGGTGGTCTGTAAGCAACATTTCCATTTTTAAGATGTTTATATTTGAAGTCTTTGTAATTTTTGTCTTCATATAGAACTTTTCTATAAAGATTTTCAGCAGTATTTTCATTTTCCCATTTAGCATTTTCTGATTCAATTTTAATAGAATTATTAATGTAAAGTGCTCTAACTTTTATATAATTAGCTTCTGCCTTTTGGATATCTCCGTCATTTTCAGCAAAACATTTCGCCCAAACTGCATCATCTTTATTTTCTTTAAGTTCAGTCATTGCAGTCAAATAATGTTTTGAATCAATATCGTCATTAGTTAATGTATTATTAACGGTCTTATCATAATTATTTGAAATAGTGTTAAAAGTTCTGTTTTCATCAAAGTCATTACTGTGTAGGTCACCCTTAGTGCATAAAAAAATAATCATCATTACTGACCATACAAGCACTACAAGACCAAAAAACGTAAATAAGTTTGATAATGAGTTGTCTTGTTTATGAATTGATATAGCTATAAGAATAAAAAATATAAATGCAATTAAGAATCCACCTAACCACCAAAATGATTTATTAATATCGTGTAGGCGTCGAGATACAACTGCTGCGTTAGGTAATATAAATACTAATGTAGCTAAACCAGTTAATGGACCATTTGTCTCACCTACTTTTATGTTAAATATAATTAAATCTAAGAACCCTGTAATAAGACCAACTATGAGTAAGAAAAGTTGAAAATACCAATATTCTGACCTACTTGCCCTACCGCTAAAATCAAAATATTTTTCTAAGCAAACCTTAACTGCTTTATTAAATGTCCTACTTGGTGCATTTACATAAAGCCCATCACTTCCTAGTTCGCCTTTCATAGTATTTCTCCCTCTAGCAAAATCTTAAATCTAATCAACAAACTTCAATCTGCTGCGTGTTAACTTTGCTATTGCACGAATCAACAATTGATACAATGTGATAATTGCTTAAACTTTTTTGTGAAATAATTTTTAGCGTTAGAGTTGAAAATTTCGTAATAACTCTACCAAATTCTCCATATTATCAAGCACAGCAAAAAAACAATTAACCAACCAATAAACTTTAAACTTGATATGCCATAACGCAATTGCACTTCAATCTCTTCAATTGCGGCGAATGCAACTTTTGTATCTTTTATACGACTTTCTTCTAAATATCTAAATTCATCAGGGTCTTCAGTCATATAATTTCCATTATTAAATATTTTGATATGAATTTAATTCAAAAAACTAGAAAATACACCATTATTTTGAATAATAATTATTAGTCTTTCTACTTTAGTTTTACTCAACAAACTTCAATCTGCTACGTGTCAACTTTGCTATTGCACGAATGACGACAGGCATCCTTACTTTGTTAGCTTTTGCTACTGCGTCTAACTGTGCAAGCAAGTTTTCCATACCCTCGCTGTCACGTGTAAGTTCTTTATTTGTTTTCTTCGCATTACGTTCAGCAGCCTTGATAGCTTTAATCTTCGTTTGTAAAGCTGCAATCTTTTCTTCTGCTGTTAAACGTGTACGTGTTGTTGCCATTGTTCAATCCCTATCATTAAATTAATAAAGTTTTATTTTGCGCTTATTAGCTCAATAATTCAAATACTAGCCACACTAATATTCACAGTCCTCGCATAGCCTAACCGTCAAATCACCAAACTGTTGAAGTTTTAAGCGTAACTAAGCTGTTTTGACTCATATTAGGAATTTTGCTAGTGCGTGGCTTGTGGTTAGCAAGTGGTAGGTTGAAAGGAAATGGGGGATTGCAGAAAAACGCAGCGCAGATTTTTGCACTAGCATATAGGTGGTGGGTAATAATTGCTTTTGATTGTTATGATAAAGTTAACCTATGCCTAAAATAAACATAACGCACATTGTTGAACGCTTGCAGCTTAGAATTGCGCAGCTAGAGCGCGGCGAAGCTTTAGCGGCACGTGATATTAATGCGCTGCTGACTGCTGCACAGCAAAACGAATTGAAAGCAGCGTGGGTAGCTCAGCAAGCACTACGTAAAAAATACAAACAACCTAAAACTGCAGCTGAAATACAAGCGATTGGTTGGAAAACAATACGTGAAGTACGCATTGATATATTGAAGCAAGCATTACAAACAGCTGATGATGGTTTGATTGATGGTATTGAGAAATTGCAGCAGCAGGGTGAAGTTAAAGCAAGCAAGATATTTTTAGATGCGTACTTTAAAGCAAGTGACGACAATAAGAATGCACACAGTGCTGCTAATAACGCACTAGTACGCAATGGTTTTAATAAAGTGAATGCTACTAACAGCAACTTTGTTAGCAAGCGTGACAAGCTAGTGAAGGCGATGGAGGATGAGCTACGCAAGAAGCTTGAGAAGCTAGGGGATGACGTTTAACAAAAAGCACGGTTTTTTTTAAAAAACACTGCTTTTTAATAAACC
>DITK01000023.1 GCA_002422785.1 Francisellaceae bacterium UBA6186 | reverse complement strand
AAGGTTATGCTCTACCACTGAGCTATTCCCGCATACAGGTTTGCATTTTACAACAACATAGCGGGTTGATGTCAAGGTAAATATTCCATATAGTGTTGAAAATAATAAATACATTAGTTTTAGCTACATAAATAAAAGGTGATGTTATGTCAGTAACCAATACCAATATAATTGTTAATAAATTTGAATTATGTTTAACCAACACTTATCTACTAAATAATAGAATGCGCCATTTGGAATTTAAATTATTATCTGATAAACCGCTAAACTATATAGCAGGACAATTTGTGAGTTTACTGATAGAAAATAATTCTAAAATAATTCGTCGTAATTTTAGCATCGCTAACTCACCATCTAATACTTATCAAATAGAAATAGCTGCAACTTTTGTGCCTAACGGCATAGCCTCAACTACCCTATGGAATATGAAAATAGGAGATCATATTAATGCTAGCGGCCCTTTTGGTATTTTTGTGTTACCGCGGGACGATTTTATAGGCATTAAACGTTATATTTTGGTTGCAACTGGCACGGGTGTCACCCCATATAGGGCAATGCTGCAATCTATTAAATTAAGATTAGATAAAGCGAATATGGATAATATAGAATTCATTTTATTATTGGGAGTTAGAGATCGTTATGAATTATTGTATGCAGAAGATTTTATAAATTTTGCAGCTAGATATCCTAATTTTAAATTTATTGCTTGTTACAGTCGCGAGAATCAAAACAATCACCATAATACTGATAATCACAAACAAACTCAGCCTAATAATAAGCAGGAATACTTTGGTTATGTACAAAACAAATTAATTGAATTAAATCTAAAACCTGAAACTGACGTAGTTTATTTATGTGGTAATCCTGATATGATAGATCAATCAGTAATTATATTAGAAAAATTTAATATTCCGAGAAATAACATAAAGAGAGAAAAATACATATCTTCTAAATAATTATGACTAAAATAATTAATAACAACAATCTAAGTAAATAAAAATATAAATACTAGGGTAAAACCAACAAACGCCCCCACAACTACTTTTAGGTCGTTTTGAGCTTTTTTTTTCATATCATTACCATTTTAAAAACAATGTTAAATTAAATTTAGTTGAATATTATAAAATTTGCTTAATTATACTGACATATTAAAAACATATCAATGCTACCTATATGAGCCTTGCGATGTGCGACTCTTTTTACGCGACCAATAAAATATAATGTTATCTATCATTTTAGCAAAAGCCCCGTTACCTAGCACATTAATACAGGTATTAATTGGGTCAAAAAGTATATATAGTGCTGTAATCAATGACATCATTTCGGAATTAAATCCAAGATAAGATTCTAAAATAGGCAACATGACTATAATACCACCTCCTGGAATTCCTGCCACAGAAAATTTAGCAATAACAAAATAAACAACAAACATAAAATAATTTAATAACAGCGGCTCTGGCATAGAATAGCTCCTAATAACCGCATAAGCTAAAATAGGAGTTGTAAAACAATCCCCAACTAAGTGTATGTTGACTGTTGCTGGAATAATGGAATGTGCTAAATCTTTAAATTTTGCATTATTTTCAGCGCCAACTATAGTAAGCGGCATACTAGCTGCACTAGACATCGTACTAAAACCGCTAATTGCGGCTGGCAACATATTTTGCAAACTAATACATAATTTTTTTATATTAAAATTATTAACACAAAAATAAATCAACAATATGTAACAAAATTGTGCTAACAATATGGTACTCAAAATTAAAGTATAATCTTTAACTAACAACATGATTAATTTATCATGCTGCAGTTTAGCTATAAATCCAGCAACAAATAATGGTATTAAATATATAAATATTTTAAAAAACTTAAAAACCAAAAATTCTAATTTAATTGAAATGTGCACCAAAAATTTATTAAATACAGCTAGTTTTTTAAAATTAGCTACTATCCCTAAAATAATCCCAGCAAGCATGGCTTTGTCATTAGAAATAAATTTAGGAAATTCAAATATCCAAATTGGCTCCAACCCTTTACTACTTTCTGGTAAAAAAATTGACAAATTACAATTATAAACAGCAACCCCGACCAAGTGACTAACAAACAGCGCCATTAAGCTAGAACAACAAACACAAATCAAAATTAAACCTATTATACGTGTTGCATTATTAGCTAAATTAATTGCTGCCTTAAATAACAAACTAAAAATTATAAAAGGTAATAGCGATATTATTAAAGATTTAATAATTAAACTTATTCCATATAAATATTGATAGATCTCGATAGGTATAAATTTATCACAAGAAACTATAAAAATAGCTATTAACAATAACAGCAATGGCATTTTACGCAACATAATGTATTTTGGCAGCTGAAACCTGTAACAAATTTATTTGGCGCATATCTTGAGACACTTGATGAAATAATCTACAAACACCATACATATTAATTAACAACATGCAATTTAACAATATATCTGATAAATTCCACAAAAATCTTACCTCAAACAAAACTCCACAAGGAATAAATATTATAAATAAACATTTGAATAAAAATATATATCTATTATGTTTCAAATTGACACACAAATATTGCATCGCACTTTCTGCGCAATACCCCCAAGTAAGAATGGTGGTAAAAGCAAATAAACATAAAGTAACATTTACTACCACAATCGCTAAATTATCGTTCTTTAAACCTATTTTAAACGCAGCCAAACACATGCTAGTACTTTCCAGTGGCAACCTCCAGGCGCCGGTGACTAATAAAACTAAACCGGTTAATAAACAAATTATCAACACTACCATTGGTGCTAACATACTAATTAATCCTTGTTGCATAGCAATTATTCTATAGTCTTTAATATTGTTTTGAGAAACCTTAGAATGTAAAATAGGAGCAATACCTATGCCGGTATCTGTTGCCATAACCCCTCTATCAAAACCAACCCTAGTAGCTTCTGATAATATAAATCCTAAACTAGCTCCTTGAATAGATTTATAATTAACCACACTTTGTAAAATCAAATGCAAATTTGGGAGCAAAAACTGTTTATAAGCAAACAAAATTTTTATACATGCAATAATATAAAACAATGCCATAAGCGGCACTATTTTAGTTATCATATGAGAAAATCTTTTTAATCCACCCATCATAGTAATCGCCACAAAAAATGCCATTAAAAATCCAATTAATAATGGTGAAACTTGCGTTGATTCTAAAGGTAAAGAAATAGAATGTACTTGTATGAAATTACCGGTAGTAATAGCTGAACAAATAACCAATACACAAAAAATTTTATTAAGATATTTACAATTCAAACCCTTTGACAAATAAAACATAGGTCCACCCACCCAATTATTTTTACTGTCTTTTTCTCTATATTTAATCCCTAAAAAACAACAACAAAACTTAATAACGGTGCCAAAAACCACCATAATTATCATCCAAAATAATGATCCAGGCCCACCGGTTGTTAACGCAACTGCAATGCCAGCTATATTGCCAGTACCCAAATTACCACCTAAAACCGCAGATACTGCCCCAAAAGATGAAAAGTTTTGCTTATCATGACTGGTGGTTATCGTATATTTAATAGCATCAAATATTTTTCTAAATTGAATAAATTTTAAAACTATCGAAAAATATAGCCCAGATAAAAAAATTACTGGTATAACTAAATAAACAGACAAATTATGTTTTAAAATTTCCAACATCTAAAATAACCTCAATGAATCATATCTCGGTAACATACAACTAACATCTACTAATATTGCTAGAAAAATATTTTAGTAGACGTTAGCATAAATAGATATCCATGCAAAGCAAAATATCTTAGCTATATTGTTAGTTATTTACATACGGCATAAGCGATAAGAGCTGTCTTTTTTGGGTGTATTAAAGTTTTACTCTACGCTATTTTTCGGGACAATTAAAAACAACGAAGGCATTTTTTCCGCTGTTCTATGTTGCCAATTATCACTAATATCTGCCAAAAGTTGGCTTATATATTTATTGCGTTCATTTTGTTTAGTATTTTCCACATAAAAATTAATATTCATAAAGGATATGTGGTGTCTAATATTTTCTAATCTAATAGTACCAACCAACAAAGGCAAATTATCTACTGTTAAATAATCCGAATACCATAACTGCAATACCAGCCTCTCAGAATTATCTTTTAATACCTTAGTAAAAACTAACCTTGGTAACCTATCGCGATGAAATCTAGGAAACACCGGAATCAATTTGTGTTCAACACTATCAGATAACATGGTAAGACTAGATTTAAATGTTAATGGCGGTAAAACTACCCATCCTTGTTGTTTTAAAGTATTGGATATAGAATCCAAAGTTCCCAGCCAATTTAAATCAAATGGTATCATCTGTTTTTTTATAACACTAGAACGATATAAAGAATCGATATTAGACTTACCTTGCCACCACTCTTTAATATTTAACACATCAGCAGGCCACTGTCTTTTCCACATCTGCTGATTATTTTTATAAGTATAAAAATTATAAATGGTAACCAATGACAATAAAACTATACTAGTAATAATTAATAATTGCTTTAACAATACACTAGCTACCACCTGATGAGCACAATAACGGTTATAAATTAATATCCCAATAGTTATACTAGCCACGCCAATTAAAGCACCAGCCAATACATCAGAAAACCAATGTAACCCTAGATAAATGCTAGCAAAAGAAATTATGGTAATTAAAAATAACGCCGCCAGCCATAAAGTCCATCTATATCTTATAGGTAATATTTGTTTTACAAACACAGCTACTAATCCATAGGTAATAGTTGCCAACAATACGTGCATACCTGGAAAAGAATAAGTATCAGGGGATTGCATTAAACCTTCTGGTCTTGCAATATTAAGAGACAATTTATAATATTGGCCAACTGCCGATCCTGCTAACAAAGTGCCCAACCAGCAACAAGCAATAGCTCTATCTTTGAATAATAACCATATTCCAACAATACTTATGGTACTAAATATGATTAACGGTTCTCCAAAACTAAGTGCAATTATCGCCCAATTAGCAACCATATTGGTATATAAAGCACGAAAACACTGATAAATAGTATCATCCCAATATACAATCCCTTGTTCTTCTTTAACATAGACTAAAATAAAATTAAAACTAATAACAGAAAATATTAATAGTACCGTAGCCCCGATTTGTCCGTGCTGCATAAAAAACTTGGCTAATTTACGTTCTATATAAATAATAATCTCTAATAACAAATAAAAAAACAACCATAAAACAAATAACATGCCCAACAGCAAACTTAGCAACATGCTTGCCATGGCAGAAGAAAGATCTCCCAAAGAAACACCAATTAAAATACCCGGCAAACAATAAATTGGAGCCCACAAAATAGCTGAAATAATATTAAAGAATAGAAAAGTTTTAGGATCCATCTGCATAACACCAGCAATAACTGGAATTGTCGGCCTAATTGGACCAATAAATCTGCCTAAAATAATACTTTTCCCACCGTGACGTTGGAAAAATAGTGTTCCTTTTTCTATAAACCGAGAAAAACTTTTAAACAACCATGATTCGCTTAGCTTGTTTTGATAATGATATCCTAACCAATAGCTTATTCCATCGCCTACTATTGCCCCTAACATTGCCCACAGCATCGTATTCATGACTGGCAATCTACCTGAACCCATAAGACTGCCTATAGCTGTCATTAAAATAACACCGGGTATCACTAAACCTACAAAAGCTAAAGATTCTGATAAAGAAATAAGAAAAACAATAAATCCAGATAAGTGAGGATGTTCCGTAATCCATTGTAAAAAGGGAGTTAATGACTCTATCGTCATATTTTAAGTATCCAAAAAACATCTAATTATAATTTTAATTAATTTTAATTAATTTTAATAGAAAAATAGTTTTTTTACTAGTAAAAAATATACTAAGAGTGGTTTAAGAGATATAATTAAATTTTGATAATTTAAAGTAGTAGCATAAGCCACTTCGTCTATTGGGATATTTTTTATCTCCTGACATCCGCATTTGTAGTGCACTTTTAAATTAAAATATAGCAAGCGACAAAACACAAGTTAGGGTATTTACACTGGTTATTTAAATCAGATATACTGTTTTACACCTTACCACTATTAATGTGGTTAAAAAATATTATATTTTTTAACCATAGATAATGCTGTTGCTGAAAGCTTTTCAAAGAGCAGTCTCCGTTAAAACGGGGGCATATCATATATATCATAAACACAAATTACTATTATAATTTATCAATCCTGCACCCCAGAAAACCACAACAGCCCCTCACTTTTGGGTTTGTTGTCTTGCAGATAAAATGTAGAAATAACCAATCGAGAAATAAAAACCCCTTGTTTGGCTGATTTCTTGTAGTATTCGTACGCTTTGCTGTAATCTTTATCAACACCTCGCCCTGTAGCATACATTGATCCAAGATTATGATTAGCCATGCCGACATCATGTGAAGCAGCTTCCTCGAAGCATTTCAGTGCTTTTAAGTAATTCTTCTCAACACCATCACCATTAAGAAACATTACTCCAATATTGTTTTTAGCAACAAATGAACCTTTGTGTGCAGCTTGTTGGTACAATATGAATGCTTTTCTGAAATTCTTTTTATCATATTGAATTTTAGCTAAGCTAGTTAGTTTAGTCTCATGATATTTACATGATGATAGCAGAATGAAGGAAATAATACTGACTACTACAGCAAGTATAATAGACAAAAAAACAAATTTATATTTTTTCATATAACTTATAACATATTACAACAAATATTGACAATATAAACCCAACAATGTGATACCAATCAGAAAATCGTTCTTTTTTACTTAGAAAACAAAAAAATAAAAATTGTATAAACGTAATTATTAAAGTTAAAACACAAACCATCAAAAAACTGGCAATAAAATGTCCAAATAAATATCCGACAAAATACTCAAATACATGAACAGAACGATCTTGTATTCCATCCACAATAGTTAAACTTGCGCTAACAATAGCAGATCCCACAACAATGAGGCTTGATTTATTTAAATAATGGCTTATTTCTTTTTGCATTCTCTTTTTTAATTTCCTCTATTAATATATATTTTGCTGTTTCTTTTCCCCAAATTCCACGTTTTAAGCACTGCAAACAAGACCATCGCTCCTTGGTTGTGAAATAATAAGCAACCCCATTTATGACGTCCCAGTATTTGTTTGTTTTTTTAATTGTTGTTCGTAATATTTTTTTACCTTTGCAATATAACCTAACATTAAATATGTAGTAACATGTTTATCGTTAAGAATAATTGTTTTTTCAAAATGTTGTTTTGCTTGATCATATTTTTTTAACTTAAAATAATAACCTCCTAATGAATAATAACCTCCAAACCAATTTGGATAATCTTTAATCATTTGTTCTGCTAAAAGTTTTGCTTTATTTTTTTTGCCTAACCCAGCATATGCATTACAAAGATGTAGTTTATGGTATCGAGCATCGTAATTAGCATTTTTTATTGCTGTTGCTAGAATGCCTTCCACCGCTTTATAATCATAATATCCATACTTTAAATACATAGCTCTACTCTCATATAATCCAGCAAGGATTAATTGATAACTACCATCTTTAGAGCAAGATTTTTCATAATTTTTCCAAAGTGTAATCAATTGTTCTATGGGCGCATTGCTTACTTCTAATTCAAAGGCTTTTTTTCTGCATATGCTATCTCCGAGATGTGGATAAAAATTAGCAAATGGATCAATTATTATTTCTTTAATTGGTTTTTCTTCAGCGATAGCTAAATTATGCGAACAACATAACATCAACAATAACAATAACAATATGTATTTTATAGTGTTAATCATCACCACAATCGATCCACTCTGAACACCAACTTCAACACCCATGTAAGATACCACAACAACTTATATATTAATAGTAAGAAGTTATTAAGTATTAGTTATTTTGATCCTACTTTTTTTAATGCATTTTCATAATACTCTTTCATCACAATAAATCTTGCGTCTTTGATTATGCCAGGGTTAAATTCTTGCTGGGTATCTAATATATTTTTAGCCTCTTCAAATTGACCTCTCATCACATGAACAGCCACTACAGCCGCAGAACTTCTTGAACTTAGAAATGGCCTATAAGGATCCAATAAAAATGCTTTATGATAATAATCAATGACTTTATCATCTTCTTTTAACTCATACGATACAGCAGCTAACAGCAAATATGTAACTGGATCCTGATCGTACATTGTAAGTGCTTTTGCAAAATACTGCTTAGCGCTATTCCAATCTTTTGCATTTAAAAAATCAGATCCTAAATCTTCGTACCCTTTATACCAATTAGGATAATCATTAATTATTTCTTTTGCCAAATTCATCGCTTTAAATTTTTCATCTAGTTCTTGATAGGCTGCATGCAATAATGATTTATGGTATCTGATATCATAGTTTGCATTAATTATAGTTTTTTCTAAAACTTCCTTGGCTTCTTTATAATGCCTTCCAAAGCTCATATAAAAATTAGCTAACATCAATTGATAACTACCATCAATTGAACAAATATTTTCATAATTTTTCCACAATTGGGTTTTTTTGTCTCTAGCTATTGTTTTATCAAAAACTATTTCAAAAGCTTTTCTTCTGCATATACTATTTCCAAGATGAGGATAAAAATCAGCAAATGGATCAATTACTATTTCTTTAATCTGTTTTCCTTCAGCAATAGCTAAATTATACGAACAACATAACAATAACAATATGTATTTTATAGTGTTAATCATCACCACAATCGATCCACTCTGAACACCAACTTCAACACCCATGTAAGGCACCACAATAACTTATATATTAATAGTAAGAAGTTATTAAGTATTAGTTATTTTGATCCTGCTTTTTTAATTCGTTTTCACAATATTTTTTAAAGATTATAAATCTATGGTCATCTTTAATGTTTGGGTCAAATTCTAATTGATTATTTATCAAAGTTTCAGCTTCTTCAAATTTTTTTTCATTTATAAATACAGCAAGCATTGATAGTGAGCTTGATCTGTCTGAAAAAGTAACAAAAGGATCTATGAGAAATGCTTTTTCATAATACAAATGCACCTTATCATCTTCTCTTAATTCATATGCAACTCTAGTAAGCAACCTATAAGTATAGGCATTTTTATTATTTAACAAAACTGCTTTCTCTAAATATTTTTTAGCGTTAACCCAATCCTTTATCTTGCAATAATTAACTGCTAAACTTTCATATCCACCATCGAAATCTGGGTAATCTTTAATTGTTGTCATTGCTAAATCTATTGATCTTTTTATTTCCCCAAGTTGTACGTATACTTCATGTAGATGTGATTTATGATGCCTAGTATCATAAATTGTATTTTGTATAGCTTTTTCTAAAATTTTTTTGCTCGCCTTATAATTTTTATAAGTTGTATATAAATCTGCCAAAATTAGCTGATAACTTCCATCTTTAGAACAAAAATTTTTATATTTATTCCAAGCTTTAATCTTTTTTTCTTTATTTAAACTTTTATTTTTAGCAATTTCAAAAGCTTCTATTCTACATATGCTATTTCCAAAATGAGGATAAAAAACAGAAAAAGGATCATGCACTATCTCTATACTCTTCTTTTCTTTGGCAAAAGACAAATTACATGTTAAAACTAAACATAGTACTATTATACTTTTCATAGGGAAGATGGCTTATTAGTTTTATGATATGAATCTGGATCTTTTTGCTCTTTTTCTATAGCTATATGCGCACCAAGCATTCTGGTATAGCCAGCACCTCCTGAAAAAATTAATGTGCTATTTGTAGTTTTTTTATTATGATGATATCCAATCCCTATTTGACCACCTCTCCCAATACCGGAGTAAGGAGTTACTTTTAGCGTATAACAATTATCGCTCATACAAATTTTTCTTGATTTAGATTCTGCTGTTACTGTTGGCCCTCTAAAAATTACTTCCCCCTTAAGACCAATATCTATTTGTTCATTATCAGCAACAATTTGACAGCCTGCCTTTACAGAAACATTAACTGCATCTACATCTACTCTGTTTTCCCCAAAGGAAGATTCACTGCGGCCTGATGCTAAATTAATTCTACCATCAAAGCCAAGTGAACCTTGAATATTAACGTTGCCCTTAGTTACAGAATAATCACCATAACTATCATTGCAAACAAGAGCCAAGCCACCAGTTTCAATCCCATCACTTTCAACTCTAACAAATCGTAATTCTCGACATCCCCTATAATCAAATAATTTCCCTTTTATAGAACTATCAATACTTGAGGAAGGTAATTCCCCTTTACAAAAGCTATCTTTGGCTTTATCCATAGCTGATTTAGAAAATTTTCCAGTACCAAGATCCCTATAATGATATCTACCACTCTTATCTTTACCTGTTCCGACAGTATGTTTTTTAACACTACTAGAAATTCTTATTGGATGCCAATCAGATGAATCAAAAAACTTTAATGGAGTAATAAATATTGTTGGTTTATTTGGATCTAATGGAAGCCCACCAAAAGATTGTTCTTGTTCATTCCATCCTACTAAAGACAAAACCATTACTATAGCTGGTAACGGCACTACTGCTGCCGGTGTTACTTGATGCTTAAAATCATTTTTTAAACATACAACAGCTGAATCTAAAGATTTATTTAGATCTAAAGTATTAATTTGACCAGCAGTATTGGCTAGGTGTTCTGTAACATTTATAACCACACCCTTTGTTTCTGCTTGCTGAATGGCAAATAATTTTATTTTTCTGCTGATTTTCACATCTTCTTTATACTTATTCTTCTTTTAATTCACCTCTGCCATCTGGATGCACAATTACTTTTACACTTTCACCAGAGTAATAATCTTCTTTTTTAACAAATTGCCCAGTGCTTTCTAATTCGTGTTCTTCAAAACAACATGCTTCTTCTTTTTTAAATAAAAACACTGAATAATACCACTCGCCATCATCATCTTGAGATTTACCGCCAATAAAACCTTCAGCTAAAATTAAGCTGTTAACACCAGAAGATGATTTGACTATTTCATAAAAATTAAATTTAGATGGTTTGGAAAATTTTCCAGTCTTAATTAATTCTGATTCTTTTAAGTCAATTAAATCACCATCATAACAAGAGTATATTAAATAATTTTTATCTTTAATAACTTTTTTAATAATACCTTTACAGCCAACAAGATGTTGAAAATTTTTATCTATAGGAGATATGCTTACTATTTCGTTTATAGAAAATTTTGACATTTTTATCTATGCGTTATTCGCCCTTTTAAAGAAACATTTATATGTTTACCATCTTTCGATAACCACCCTAATTGTAATTTCTCTGACTCTTATGACACCCCAAAAGACCATAGCCATTTGATCCATAAATTTTGATATTTATGATCCTTCTCTATATTTTTAAGTATTGAGACTTGGATAATACTCCAATATACATTGAACTATATAACCAACAATATATTCTTTTGATGTCTGTTCGATTAAATCATTATTTTGAACTAAATCATTCATGGCATTTTCTATAATATTCCAGCATTTTAAATTCTTTAATTCAGTATAAGGAGATTTATTCATACAATTTATCCTGATATTATTGATTAACTATTATTTTTTGGTATTTTTAATTTATTTTTCGGACCGTTGGGGCCTAACGCAGATGGCAAATAATTTTATGTTTTCTGGTGATTTTAACAACTTCTTTATATTTATTCTTCTTTTAATTCACCCCTACCATCCGGATGAACAATTACTTTTACACTTTCACCAGAGTAATAATCTTCTTTTTTAACAAATTGCCCAGTGCTTTCTAATTCGTGTTCTTCAAAACAATATCCTTCTTGCTTGTTAAATAAGAACACACCGTAGTAATATACACCATTTCTATTTATAGTCATTCCATCTATAAATCCATTTAAATATTTAAGGTTTTCTTTATGCATTTTTGAAGGATTCACTATACGAACAATTTCATAACTTGTAAACTTATTCGGTTTAACAAAATGACCAGTAGGCTTGAGATCTTTTTCTGCAAAAATCATATCATCAACTTCAGCATTTAAAAAATATAGCCAATACAACCATTGATTATTACTGTTTTGTTTTATTTTTGTTACACTAGCCATAGGATATTCTAATACATAGTCTAGACTGAGCTTGTGAATTTCCCCAGACTCTATCCCCTTTAAAAATAATAATTTTAAAGTATCTAAGTTTATTTCGACTATTTCACCAACCTCAAATTTAGGTTTACTAATATCCATATATCATCTATGCGTAACACGCCCTTTTAAAGATACATTTATATATTTTCCATCTCTGGATAACCACCCTAATTGTAATTTCCCTGACTCTGAAAGTTGTACATCCCATTCAAAGGCTTCTCCAGGTGTGCGTGATGGACCTTTTTTCCAAACATTATTAAATTTATCTTTAAAACCATTAGTCGCTGCATCTATATGTAATCTATTGCTAGGATTATAATCTTCACGAGGTATAAATCTAATCCTACCTTCCTGCGGTAACATTGCTTCTCTAATTCTGGATTTAACTGTATTTATTTTAAACGGAAATCCTGGCCTTATAGGATTACTATTAATAGTTGCAAATTCTGCAATTGGTTTTCTAAATCCAAAAAATAACCCAACATTAAGGCCTAATCTTTCGGGATCATGGCTCCACATGTCTGTAACTGCATCAATAATACTAGCAGAACTAGAACTGGCGTTTTCTCGATGTTGTTGCACTTGTTCGTATCTAGCGTGGGCATCTCTAGCAATACGCTGCTTCTGTTCATCACTGATAAGCGGATTACGCATAATATTTTCATAATCCTCACCAAGAATAAAATTATCTCGCTCAA
>DITK01000033.1 GCA_002422785.1 Francisellaceae bacterium UBA6186 | reverse complement strand
AAAAAAGTTCAGGTAATATTTTTAAGGATTTAGGATTTTTGGATCCAGAACTAGAAGAACTAAAAGCTCAGTTAGCCTTGGAAATTTTTAAAGCTATTAAAAATCGCAAATTAAATCAAACGCAAGCTGCATACTTGCTTGGTATTGATCAGCCTGAGATTTCAAATTTAAAACTTGGCAAGTATTCTAGATTTAAAGTGGAACGCTTATTTAATTTTTTAAACCGCCTAAATTTCAATGTGGATATTATGATTAGTAAGGCTAGAGGTGGTCATCCTAAACAAAGAATTATTGAATCAAAATCTAATCACAATACTAGTCGCTCATAGTTTAATTCATTCATTTAATCTGCAAAATAATTTTTCTTTTGATACCATTGTCGATAACGTGATTTAAACTTTGTTGACTTATGATCGTTTTCTATCCCATTATTTAAATATTTTACTTGCCTTAATTTCGTAGTTTGTTTGAAATTACCGAATTTTTGTAGTTCAGCATGAGCTGGAACAAAAGCAGGATTTTTATCGACATTAACAACATATGGATTTTTAACATGTTTGTTGGACGGTACTTTTTTGAAAAATCTTTTGGCAGCTTTTGTGTTGCGTTTACGGCTTAACATCCAATCTAAAGTTTGCCCAGATTTATCGATAGCTCTGTACTAGTGAGAATTGTTTTGGTTAATGCTGTGGTCTTATAAGATAGTAGTTGCCCAACCAAGCACGCCAAAAATAAATTTCATAGTATTTTTTAGCAAAATAACGCATTCAGCTATTGACTATAGGACTCCAACTGAGTTTGAATCAGCACTATAGGAATAAAGATATTGGTGTCTGTTGAAATGGGGTGAGATTAAAAATAAATGTGTGGTTTGACAGGATTTTGGGATTTTTCCCAAAGATTTAATCAAGAAGATTTAGTGGCGATAGCTACTAAAATGGCAGATAGTATTAAAAATCGTGGACCAGATAGTTGTGGCGCATGGGCTGATGTTAAACAAGGTTTAGCGATGGCACATCGTAGACTAGCTATTATAGATTTAAGCGATGCTGGCAAACAACCAATGCATTCTTGTTCCGGAAGATTTGTTATAGCTTATAATGGTGAAGTATATAATTTTGCAACTATTCAAGATGAACTTATTAAGTTGGGTCATAAATTTATAGGACATAGCGATACCGAGGTTATCCTTGCAGCATACGAAGAATGGGGCATAGAATTAGCAACGACTAAATTTATTGGTATGTTTGCCATGGCAATTTGGGATCGTAAAACCGAAGAACTTATTTTAATAAGAGATCGTTTAGGGGTTAAACCATTATATTTTGGCACTATTGCCAATACTTTTTTTTTCGGTTCGCAATTAAAAAGTTTTTTTACTCATCCTTTATGGAATGGAACTATAGATCCGGATGCGTTAAGTAAATATGTAAAATTAAACTATGTGCCAACTCCTTATAGTATTTTTAAACATATTTATAAATTAGAGCCAGCTAGCATTTTAAGAATTAATAATAAACAACAAATTATTAAAACTAAATATTGGGATTTAGAAAAAGTTATTTTAGCTAGAGACTATATTAATGCAGAGCACATGGCAATAGATAGTTTACATAGTTTACTTAAAGATTCTGTTAAAATTAGAATGATATCAGATGTATCATTAGGAGCTTTTTTGTCTGGAGGGATAGATAGTTCTTTGGTGGTGGCATTAATGCAATCGATGTCTAGTTCTCAAGTGAAAACTTTTACTATAGGTTTTAGCGATAAAAGCTATAATGAAGCTGAATTTGCCAATTCGGTAGCTAAACATCTTGGCACCTGTCATCAAGAATTGATTTTAGAGTCATCTCAGGCTTTAGAGCTAATTCCAAGCTTGCCAGAGATATATGATGAACCATTTGCTGATTCATCACAAATTCCAACTTTATTAGTTTCAAAATTAGCCAGACAACAAGTTACGGTGTCATTATCAGGTGATGGTGGCGACGAATTATTTGCTGGGTATAACAGATATTATTTATGGAATAAAATCATTAGTAGAATCGATTGGTTGCCAAAAGAATTAAGAATATTATCTGCAAATATTATTCAATCAATTTCTTTGAATAATTGGAGAACAGTAAATAAAATACTTAATATTAATAATTTTGAAGATAAATTATATAAACTGGCAAATATTTTGCCATTTAGTACAAAAGCGGATTTTTATAATAACGTAATTAGTTTTTGGATTAATAGCAATCCAATATTAAATACTTCTAATAATGATGTAGTTTTCAATCAAGATCTAGTTTATCTTCGAGATAGAGAAGGTGTTGCTAAAATTAATGATTTTGTGGAGCAAATGCAATTTTTAGATATTAATAATTATTTGTTAGACGATATTTTAACTAAAGTTGATAGAGCCAGCATGCATTATGGTCTAGAGGCAAGAGAACCGCTATTAGATCACAGAGTAGTAGAATTTTCTTGGCAGCTACCAATGCACATGAAAATTAGAGGATCGGAACAAAAATGGATTTTAAAACAGATCTTAGGGAAATATTTACCAAAAAATTTAATTAATAGACCCAAGATGGGTTTTGGCGTGCCAATTGGAGATTGGCTAAAAACAGATTTACGTAATTGGGCATCAGATTTATTAAATCCTAAAAAAATAGATAATCAAGGGTTGTTTGATAGTAAAATTATTAACACTAGGTTACAGCAGCATTTGTCTGGTAAAAAAAATTATCAATATGATTTGTGGGGGATCTTGATGTTTCAGGCGTGGTATGATAAATGTGGCATATGATTTTTATGTAATACTGGATAATAAAAAATTAACTCTTAATCCATCTTTAAAATTTGGATGTTGAATATCACCAGTTTGCATCCAGTCAATAAATTGATTAATTAAGCTAGCTGTTGCTATGATTCTATCATCTTGATTTACATAAGAAGTATTATTGCTAACATCAATGTTATCCCAACGATTAGCTGCAGGATTTATTTTACGTTCGGCAATGTTTAGTTTAAAGCCACTAATTATATTGTTAGTTTTATTTTCTAAAATCATGCTAGCATTATTACCATAAATTTCTATTTTATGTCCATCCCCCATAAATGCTGCAGTGCTGAGTAAAATATTAACTATTGCACCATTATACAATTGTGCTGATAATTGTAACAAATTGCTGCCTAAATTACATCCTAACAAATTACTTGTTTTAGCTGTTATAGAATTTGGTTCTATAAAATCAGGTTGTAACAACCATTCTAAATAAAACAATACATGGCTAGCAAAATTAAATAATATACCTCCACCAAGATCTTCTTTGGTTTTCCAATGATTAGAATTTTTTTCAACAGAAGTTTTGGTTTCCGATTGCCAATTAATATTTATATATCTTATTTGTTTTATTAAATTATTTAAATTTTTTTTAGCTGCGATAAAAGCTTTAGATCCGGCAAAAGAAAAATTAATCATATTTACCAAGTTATATTTTTCAGCTAATGTTACAATTTTTTCAGCATCTGATAAATTTATCGTTAATGGTTTTTCTGCAAACACAGCTTTTTTTTGTTCTAACGCTGCTAAAATAATTTTTGCTTGTATATAGGGGGGAACTGCAATCGATATTGCATCGATATTAGGATCTAAAATCATTGCTTGCCAATTTTTATATACTTTAGGGATGTTATTTTTTGCAGCTATTATTTTAGTTTGTTCTAAATTATTGGCAGTAATGCCTAATACATGGCAGTTATTATTCAACCTAAACGCCGGCACATGAACATTAACTGCAAAATTTGAGCCTACTATGCCAATATTGATTTTGTTATTAATATTATTATACATGTTTATTATTACTCAAAAAAATTCATTTTAATTTTAGCGAATAAAGCATAGTTGCAAAAGCATATACAAACCAACGCATGTAACATGAAAACCAACCAAATACTTTAAATCTACTTTGTCCATTAGTTCGTTCTATCCATGTCGATGGTATCTCTTTAATATTATAATTTAAGCGATGAGCTTTAACTAATAATTCTATGCTGTATGCAAAACCTTGAGTAGATTCTATGTTAATATTATTTAAAACTTTTTTAGAAAACAATCTAAAGCCATTGGAAGAATCACGAGTCGGAACTTGCGCTATATAGTATAATAAAAAATTTACACATTGCATAATTACAGATTTTATTTTTGGACAATTTTTCATGTAACCGCCAGGCATAAATCGACTAGGGCATACAATATCAGCACCACATTTAGCTAGATATAACATGTGGTCTATTAATAAAGTATTGATAAAATCATCTGCTGGGTATACTAGTACATAAGGTGCAGTCGAGGCTTGGAATCCACTAATAATAGCACCCAGTGGTCCTGTGCTTTGGTTTAGGATAAATTTTATATTTAAGTTTTGGGTATTATAATTTTGAATGGCTATCAAAGTATTATCTTCTGGAAAATCATAACAAATTAAAATCCTATAATTAGCTTTAATATTTAATTTAAATTGCTCTAAAACTTGAATAATATTGGTAGCTTCGTTATAAACCGGGATAACGATATCGAGATCTAAATCGATGTTTGATTTTGATGCGGAATTATGCATGTTGCTTAACTATGCCCCATACATCTATTACTGGTTTATTCTGAAAATTTAATTTTGTATAACATTTATGTGGGGTGCACATAATAAAAATATCGCTTTGTTCTAAAGTGGTTGTTAGATCTGACAAATCTGGATCACAATTTACATAGGGATCGGTAGTTAATACTTGTTTGGCATACAGCATTAAAATTTTTTTAATTTTATAGCTTAAAGATGATCTAATATCATCTACTTCTGGTTTAAATGCCATGCCAAGTAAACCAACAGTTAATTGATTTAAATTAAAAGTTTTTTTAATTTTTTCTATAATATATAAAGGCAAACCTTCGTTAGCCAGCATTGCGGCACTACCAATACTAAATTGATTTTGAGCAAAAGAAGATAGCTGCATAGTATCTTTAAACAAACAAGGACCTGCTGCAAATCCAGCTGAAGGGAAACCTTGCATTCTTGGGTAAGAGTGAGTCATGGCTCGAATAACATTACTATAATCAACTCCGGCAGCATCTGTTATCATATAAAATTGATTTGATACCGCAAATTGTATATATCGATAAGAATTACTAAATAATTTAGCAAATTCAGCTTCTATTGGTTTCACACAGACAATGTCTGGTGATATTAATTTAAATAATTTAATTGCTAAAGCTTCCGAGTCGGGATTTATTGCCCCTATAATTTGAGGCATAGTATAAATTTCTTGTAATGCATAACCTTGAATAATACGTTCCGGACAAAAAGCTAATTTAGCATGGATATTTTCTGAATATAAAAATTTTGCCAACCAATCTGTCGTGCCTGGGTACACTGTGGATCTTAGAATTAACAAATGATTAGAGTTAATATATTGTTTTAAATTAACAAAAAATTTTTTCACATAACTATGTACTGGGTTTAAAAACTCATCCACCGGTGTACCTATAGTGATTATAATGGGTCCGGTCTCTGGTATATCCAACAGATCGCAAGAAAAAAATAATCTATTTTTTTCTAACATGTTTTTTAATAAATCCTCTGCTTCATGTTCGATATAAGGTAAAAATCCATTTTTAATAAGCTGTAAAGTATCTTGATTAATGTCATGAATTAATACATTTAAACCAGATTTGGCAAAACAAAGTGCCAGAGGTAACCCAATATGGCCTGCACCGCCTATTATAGTTAAGTCTATATTAGACTTGTGGTATTCACTTGTTGTTGCAAGATGATTCTGTTTTTTTATATTGTTCATTGTCGAATCCCTTCATAATATATACTAAAAAATAAATCATGGTTACAAAACAAAAAAACCATGCCAAACCAGCATAGCGTATTTTAGCATTAAAAAATAGTAACTGTAATTGCATTGCTATTCCTAATAATGCAATTAATCTTATGTGAGAGGATGTTTTTTTGGATATCAAACAATAAATTGCTGTTAAAATCGCTGGAATTCTAAAAAAGTAAACGGCTCTGTTCCATAGATGTAATTGCTGTTGAACATTATGTACTGCACTGCCGAATTGTCCGTTAAATATTTCGCAAATAGCATGCCAATAGGTGGCCGGTGGAGTAATTAAATTTATATAGAAACTTTTTTTACCTGTGAATAAAGCAAATTCATTGGCATAATGTATATTATGCCACAACATAAATAATATTGGTGAAAATCCTGATAAAGTTACAATAATTTGCCAAACAGATAACTTTAATCTTAGTTGCCATATCCCCCAAAATATTAAAATAGTACTGCCAATTATTAAGTTTGGTCGTAAAAAAACAGCAATAGCTAATAAAAAATTAGCTACAAAAAATTTTTTTATGAAAAAACTATGATTGTTAAATAATTTAATAATCATAGTGCTGGATAACAAAAATAATCCATAAGCTAATGTTTCACTATAGCCTGTTAATACAAATTTTATATATGCAATATTTGCAAAACCAAAATATTTTAGCCAGGGTATAAAAAATAATCCTATTAATATTAAGCTCAGTTGTAATGGTAAAATAGATCTTAAAAAATTAAATACAATTATTGGTATAAATAACAAGAATAATAAATATCCATAAAATGTATCACCAAATAATATTAATTCAATTGATCGTAAATAACGTAATCCTGGCATGTAGTAAAAAGAGTCTTCAAGACCTCTTAAAACTTCGAGATAATTTCCTGATATGAAATTTTGCAGCATTAATCTAGCATAACCATAAAATACTAGTCCATCTCCGCCGCCAACTAAAATAGGCATGCCTGATAGTAAAGGTTTGGCGAAAAAAAATATATTTAATAATTGGAACAAAATTGCAGCAATAATTAAGAAAAATTTATTTTTATTTAGACCGAAAAATATGTTTAAAATTATAAAAATACTAATTATTGTTAGAATTTTTTCGGAAAGCTCTAACAATCTATAAAATATAGTTTTTTCTAAATATATTTTAATTGGCGATTCAATATTTTTTATTCCGGAGATGTAAATATTTTTTTCTAAATCAGCATCAGATATTTTTTTAGGTAATAAGGATCTATGGGTTATTAATTGATATGTGGTGGAATTATCTGATGCTGCACTGGGCCACAACACATCTCCCTGCCAATATAATGTCATTCCCAGTAATTCTTTGGGTATTTTATAAATTATAAAAAAAGGCATGTTTTCTCGGTAAATATTGTTAACAGGCGGGTCAAAAAAATTATATTTTACATCATTAAAAGTACCTATTTTAGCATCATATCGATTGCTGATATTTATGGTGTCAACAGATCTGGAATTATTAGATTGTGGTTGCCACAAACTATCTGCAGCAAAAGCATTAAATCTATTTGGATGAGTTGGTACCGAAGATTTCCAACAGTTAGGTTGAGACACGTCACAATTAGAAGAGATTAAATAATTATCATTAAATTGTTCGCTGAAATATTTGAAAACCTGATTAGGTAAATTATGGCGATAAAAATCAATATTGTTAATGTTTTGTTGATCTAATAAAAAAACATTATGAGTTTCTAAAATATTTAATTGTGGCAAATTAAATTTAATAAATAATGCCATAAGTAGGCAAACAATAGATTTAATTAATATACTTATATTAATACTATTACGATATTGGCCATACGAAATATATATTAAAGATATACCAAACAATGACAATTTAAAATGATTATTAATTGGCAAGCCTATTATAAAAAATATAACAACAAGGCTAATTATTTTTGGTAGTAGTTGATTATTATTTTGCATATTAAAAAACTTGATAAAATATCTATGAAGTTTATTATAGTTGTAGGTGTAAATCCAGTGGAAATAAAATATGTCTAATATTCATTTAGTAACCGGCGGCAGTGGCTTTATTGGCTCTTCTTTAGTAAAAGAGTTAGTAAGATTAAATTATAAAGTTAGGGTTTTTGATAACGATTCTAGGGGCGAAGTTGGCAGGTTACAGCCTGTTGCCGACAAAATAGAGATTATTAAAGGGGATATTAGGGATAAATCTCAAGTGTTACGAGCTATGGATGGTGTTAATTGTGTTTTTCATCTGGCGTGTGTGAATGGGACCAAATATTTTTACTCTAAAGCCGACTTAGTTTTAGATGTTGGCGTAAAAGGCATGTGTAATATTTTAGATGCTTGTCTAGAACATAAAGTTAAAAAATTAATTTTAGCTTCTAGTGCCGAAGTCTATCAAACTCCTGCTGAAATTCCAACCAATGAGCAAGTTGCCTTAACTGTGCCGGATCCATTAAACAGTAGATATTCTTATGGTGGAGCTAAAATTATCAGCGAGGTTATGGCTGTTAATTACAGTAAATATTTTGATCAAGTATTAATCTTTCGTCCGCACAATATCTATGGTCCGGATATGGGTCGAGAGCATGTTATTCCTGAATTAATTTTAAAAATAAAAGATCTATTATTTAATCATAAATCTTTCATACCATCAGAAATTAATTTATCAATTCAAGGTAACGGTGAAGAAACAAGAGCATTTTGCTATATAGATGATGTAGTGAGAGGTTTAATTATTTTGTTAGAAAAAGCTAATGAAAAATTAGGAATATATAACATTGGAACTATGCAAGAAGTATCTATATTAGAAGTAATAGCAATTATTGAAAAAATTATAAATTGTAAAATTAATATAATTTCTAGCGAATTAACTTTGGGAAGCACATTAAGGCGATGCCCCGATATAGCAAAAATTGCCAAATTAGGTTATGTTCCGAAAATTTCTTTAGAGCAGGGCATAAAAAATGCTTTAAAATTTTACATACCACAATTGGGAATAATCACATGATAAATAATTTATTAAATTCAGCAAAAAACTTAGCAAAAAAAAATTGTCAAGTTTGTGACAATCAAGAATTAATATCTATTATGTTTTTGGGTTACATGCCACCAGTTAACCAGATGCCAGCTATTACCGCAGATTTAGTAGAACAGCCATCTTATCCTACTGAATTGTTATTATGTAAAAAATGTAACTTAGTGCAACTAGGATTTATTTTGCAGCAAAAAATTTTATTTCCATTGGAATATCCATATAGAAGCGGCACTACAAAAATTTTGCGAGATAATTTTGCTAATTTATATATTGAATCTAATAAGTTAATTGATTTACAACCAGATAGCTTAATTATTGATATTGGTTCTAATGATGGTACTTTATTAAATAATTTTAAAAATAATCATAAAGTGTTAGGGGTGGAACCTACTAATGTTGGTGAATTAGCGAGAAAAAATGGTATCGAAACTATTCAAGATTATTTTGGTAAACAATTAGCTGAAAAAATTTTACTAACTCATGGTAAAGCAAAAATTATTACTGCAGCTAATGTGTTTGCACATATAGAAAATATTCATCAGGTTGTCGAAGGCATAGTAATGTTGTTAGATAAAGAGGGGGTGTTTATATCAGAATCACATTATTTATTAAGTTTAATTGATACTTTGCAGTATGATACTATTTATCATGAACATCTTAGATATTATTCAATACACAGTCTGCAATATTTACTTAATCAGCATGGTTTAGAAATATTTCATGCGCAAAAAATACCAACTCATGGTGGTTCGATTAGAGTTTATGCTGCTAAAAAAGGCGAATATTCAATTAGTGTTGCATTACAAACTTTACTAGCAAACGAACCAATTGCCAATGATTTATTGGAAAA
>DITK01000011.1 GCA_002422785.1 Francisellaceae bacterium UBA6186 | reverse complement strand
ACACGCAGCAGATTGAAGTTTGTGGAATAACTTAAACGTTACTTTGAGTAACGCTTAATAAAATACCGTTTTCATTTCTGACAAGGGTTTTATAACTTGTGGCCCCTCTGTGAGTCGAACATAGCACCAAAGTATTTTGAGTAGCCTAAATAAATAAAATATTCAATTTATCAGAAGGTTAAAATATCATTTTTTTTGGTGTTTAGAAACGTTTGTAAGCATTTAGGTTTGGTTGCTCGCAGGTTGTTTAAGTTAAGACTTACCCCTCAATTACACACAATCTGCCACGTACATACTCACACAAGCATTAGTCATATTAAATAGCTTTAAACACGCCTAATGTAGGTGACAGACTAATGATTAAGGCAAGACAGTTATGATTAAATTAGATTAGCTTTTGTTGTTCAACATTCACTACTTGCATTACCTTAGCTAAAGTTAGTAATTCAGCAACTGTTCCGTTTGCTTTGATGTATTGCTCAACACGATTTTGTCCAACTAATGCGTAACTCCAATTTTCATTATTTCTTTTTTCAGCAGGCAATGAATTAATACGAACGCAATACAAAGCTGCTGCTTTTAATTTACGTTGTACATTTGGGGCAGACAAATCATTTTGAGCTTTTGTTTCTACAAGATAAACATTTGTGCCACAACGCACAATAAAGTCAGGCGAATATCGCCCTAACATTCCATCTTCTTTTACATAGCGTAGCCACAAAAAGTCGTGCTTATATTCGTGTAGTTTACAGAAGGCAGATACACTGCTATCTCTATTACACCAACTCATAAAGTCCAACTCAAGTCCGCCACTTCGTTTAGGGAATGGCAAACGTTCATAAATTGATTTAACTGTAATAATAGAAGCTGACTCTGACACTGTTAAAGTTTCAACACTGCTTAACAGTTTCTCTTCTACAATCGCCTCGTCATCAAATGTCTTATCAAAACTTTCAGCAAATGCTAGTGCTGTAATACGAACGATATGATCTAAAACATCACGCACCAAAAGCACACGCCAGTTTTCATCTACAAATGGATCAAACTCTTTACCAAAAAGATATTGGCGAATAAAAATATCAATTACTTGTGCTAACTTGACAGTATCAAAGCCAATGAATGGCTTAGTAACATTCTTTCGTCCGCCCTTTTCGATAGGATTTGAAAGTGCGTAACTGATACGATGTGTAATGCGAGATAGGTAATCGTTATAGCCTTCTACATTTAAAACTGAACCGCTAACTTTATAGTCACCAAACATGGTCTCACTTTGAAGTTCAGTACTAATCCAACTATCACCCTTGCCAATAATTTGTTTTAAGTCTTCTAAACTAAGTTGAGAAAATGGTTGTAAATCTTGTGGAAGAATAATTTGCTCTTCTATCAATTCTTCTGCGTCACGCAATATGACTGGTATTTTAAAGTCGTATTTTTGGTAATCTGTAACAAGCCCAACATTAATTAAATCGCCAGCAGCTGTAGTTGATGCGTCATCACTAACTTCACCTACTAAGTTACCAAGCATCTGCTTGTACCAATCTCTGTAACGCGGATGTTCAACAATTGATAAAACATCAATTAAGTTTTTAGGCTCTTGTCCTTTATCAAACAATTCTCTATTTTGCCTACGCATTTCTGTGTAAACATCTTCACCTCTCCACATTAAACGTAATCCACGTCCAACAATTTGTTCTAACAAAATGTTGGCTTGTGAACTTCGTAGCGGAACGATTACACAAATGTTGTTAACGTCAAACCCTTCTCGTAACATCAACACACTAACAATTACACGAGGCTTAGAATGCCTATCAACATTAAATAACTGCTCTTTAACTTGCTTCCACTCGTTTTCAGTAAGCTCTTCTTTTTTACCACTATCAATACCTAAAACATCTTCTGGTTCTAAATTTTCACCAATTAAAAATTCAACAACTTTTTCTGTTACTTTTGTATCTTCACAAACAACAAGCATTTTAGGGCGACGTGATTCATCAATTACTTTAAATGCTTCTTCTAAACGACGCAGTTTAGTTAAGCCAGCACGTAACATTTTTCGCTGACCTTCACTTAGCTTAACTGCTCCATCTTCATCTCTCTCAGCTTTAAAATCCAAATCTTCTAAATCATTAACTTCTTTACGTACGTCTAAAGCAATACTCTTAACAAGGCATAATTTGATTGCTTCTGTTAAATCAAAATCAGAGATGATGTGTGGGAAGAATGCTTTTTTGGCTTTTTCGCCAACGCCAATTTGATTGTATGGTGTAGCGGAAAAGTCTACTTGGATAAAACGATCACCTTTAGAAGCAGCAATAGCAATCAAACTTTTTTGCCATTCAACCTCTGTAAGTTCACCGTCTTTTTTAACTTCGTGTATGTGATGTGCTTCATCATTAAAATTCATTAAGTCAGGCAATGATTTTAAGTAATTTAATATTCCACCTTTGTTTGCCCTATTGTCCAAAACTTCCAAACTATTACCTGCTGAAACATTTGGCACAATTGGCAACTGATCTTTAACTACAGCAACTGGATCTATATCAGCACCAAATGTATCTACTTCAGTTTCAACTTCTTCATCGTCTGTAATTAAAGCATTCCAGTTAGTAACTGCTATCAAACCACTGCTCGTAATTTTTTTACCAATTTCTTGCTTCTCGCAAGTGTTGTTATTAATAAAACTAAAAACAGCGGTTCTGTATTCTTCAGGTATAAACAACTCGCTATAGATTTTAATATCTGATGTATCAAAATTACGTACACCATCTTTGACTTTACCTTTTAAAGCATCTAATAAACGATCATAAACAATTAAGCCAGGTGCTACTAATAAGAAGTTCTTAGTAAAACGTTTATCACTAGGATTGCTTAATTTATTGACTATTTGCCAAATCATTAACGCTTGAAGTACCCACGTCTTCCCAGTACCAGTCGCCATCTTTAAGCAATATTTTGGATGGTTATATTTTTGCTTACTTACGTGTGTAAGAAGACTATCTTTAAGTAATGCGTCAGGTGCTAAATTGGTATACAAATCTTTAAGTGATGAAGCGCCTAAAACTTCGTGTGCGTAAATAGTGTTTAATAGTGCTTGTTTTTGACCTACGTGAAAATTTAATCCTCTACGTAAATCAACAAAGTCTTGTAAAAACCAAAAGCGAAGTAGGTTAGCAGTTGATTCAGTGACCATTTCATAAATGTCAGCAACACCATCTTCAAGCCCAATACAAACCTCATTTACTTTTACTGTAAGTGCTTCTGAGAGTGGCAAATAGTCTTTTTTCATCATTACACCTCAAATTCAACTTCAGATTCAAAACCAAAAACATCTACCGCTCTGATACAAATTCTTCTCTTACCTTCAACTGGCTCACTTTGAATTATTGCTTTACGAACAACATGAAGTGGATCATTGTCTTTTTCAGTATTACCTCTGTAATCTTGCCAAACAGATCTAAAAATATCTCCATCATAATTTGGATCAACTGCCCAATATTCAACTAATGAAAGAGGATCGTTGTTCATTAATTTTTGTAGGTTTTTACGATTTTCTTCATCTAAATTAATTGCTTCAGGTGATAACAAAACATAATTTTCCAACTCTATTTCAATAATATCTTTTTCACCTTGCCCTTTATTAACTTTAGGTTCTTTAGCTGTTAAATATTGAAGACTTGAAAAACGAATGTTATCTTTAAGTTTTTCAAAACTACCTTTTTTACGCAGACGATCCATTAAATCAGGTGGTATAACTAAAACTTCCAATCTGCTATCGCCTAACTGGGTGACAGAATGTCCAATATCAGAAGCAAAGTTCCATCCTAAAATAACTACCTTATCCCAACCGCCCATTAATTGATCGCGTAATGCTTGAGCTTTTTTTAGTGTTGGCAAGCCTGTAATTTTATTTGGCGAATCACAGATTACTAATGTTTTACCAATGTAGCCTCTGTCTTTATTTGGGTTGTTATCTTGTGGCAAGGGCAAAGCTCCATAAAGCTCAACAACTATTCTAGCTAACTCACCCATACCAAAACGCTTACCCAAAGTGCTTCGAACAGTTTCAACCTGATAATCACCAACGGCTTGATATAAAAATGGCTTAGCATCTACATCAATTAAACGCTTTCGCATAATCATACAAGCAGGCTTTCCTAAATCGCTTGTTATCCATCTTCTGCCTAGTTTTTCTGCTACTGTCGCAGTAGTGCCTGACCCGCCAAAAAAGTCAGCAACTATTCCACCTTTTTTACACGATGAGGTAATAATGCGCTCTAATAACTTTTCAGGCTTTTGAGTAGAATAGTCCATACGTTCTTTAGCCATAACATTAATGTCAGGCAAATCCCAAACTGATGTGTAAGCACGTCCTTTTGAATCACTTAAATATTGCTTTCTAACCTGAACACCACTACCTTGTAGCCTATAAGGTCCTAAGCCATCATTATCATTACCAGTAAAACGCTGTTTAATATATTCTTCAGTGTATGGTTCATATTGCTTATTAAAATAAGCGTCTGAATTTTTTGTGTAATAAAAAATTGTGTCGTGCGAATGTATCCAATTATTCGCACCAGCTTTTCCGCCTGACGGATTGCCTCTATTCCAAACAATTTCTCTACGTAAATTCTCTTTACCAAAAATTTCATCTAAAATAATTTTAACGTAATGTCCAACGTGCCAATCTAAATGAACGTAAATTGAACCTTCGTTGTTCAATAGCTCTTTCATTAAAATCAAACGTGGAACGATCATCTGTAAGTAAGACGCTGTCCCATCATTCCAAGTATCTGAATAAGCAAATTGCTCAATAACAGTTGGTCTTTGCTCTAAATCGAGCTTAGGTAATGAAATTTTAGTTCTATAATCTGCTTTAGAATCGAAAGGAGGATCAATATAAATTAAATCAACTTTTTCTCTTAAACTTTCGCAAGTTTCATCCCCAATCAACAATGCTGACATAGCTAATAAGTTGTCACCGTATACAAGCCTATTTGGCCACGTGCTAATTTCTGCGTTTTGATTTTTTATTACTTTGAACAAGTCCAGCTCAGTTGTTTCACGTGATGGAAAAACAAGCTCTCGTGTTTGTAAACTAATTCTTTGTTTAGTCTCTAAGCCTTCTAATATCTGCTCAGCAGTTTTTCTACCTTGCTCAATTATTTTGGGTAACTTTTCAATTAAACTCATTCGAATTCATCCTTTTTTTAATCTTTTTCTATATCTTTGCTGAATCAAACTAAGTCTTAATTCCTGTTTTGATTCGTGCATTAGCAAAGATGACACGCAGCAAATTGAATTTTGTGGAATAACATTATCTTTATAAATTAAGTCAGCACTTTTCATATCACAACTTGTGGGAATGATTTAGTAGCAGCTGCATTAATAAACTGTTCAGCACGTTTGTAATAACGCTGCGTAATAATAGTAATAATCTTTCGCTCATCACTCACTTGCTTATTTGTCACACCTTCTTTCAAACCAAGTGCATTTGGCAGTTTAGCTCTAATTCCAATATCAGCCCAACTGACAGCATAACGCTTTGTTTTGCGTTTAACTGTTTCTGATAAAACACTGTCAAACTCGTTACCTTCATTAAATTCGTTACGTAGCAAGTAAACCTTATAAGAATTTTTAAGTGCTTCTATATGCCATTTACCACTAAGCTTATATTTCGCTTCGCTAGCATCAACGCTAACACCTCTTTTACCCTTCTCAATTAATTTAAGCACAAGTTCGCTAAAGCGTTTCTTTAGCGTTCTTTGTGACCAATTTAACGGTACGACTAAATTCAGCACAGTATCGTCGTCAAATGGCGCTATATCTGCACTGCTCTTTGCTATTTTCATTGTGTAATTCTTTTGTGGTTCCGCAAACAAATCAGCGTGTGTTTGCCACCACTGTTTAAAGTTGACTGTGTATATGTCTCCAAAGTCAGCATATAGCGCAGCGCAATCACCCACACCATTAGCAGCGCACGTTGCTTTGTAAGCTGCATTTAAGCGTAAGTACATAAACCACCAAAAGTATGGGCTATCAGTGACTGTGACGGGTGGATTTTCGTCGCTGTAGTCTTTACGTCTGCCAAACGTTGGGTAGCTGCGTGTGGAAAAGTACAGCCGCCCACTTTTTACGGCTTTTGTATTGTCTGTGTCCATAAGTCAAAGAGTACCAATTTCCCAATAATATGTAAACAGTTTAATTATCTTAAAATACAGTTTGTGTTTATATAAAGAGTATTTTGAGATAATGGTAACACTGCAATATCGCAGTGTTAAATGGAGATATGATTATGAACTACGTTAAACAAGCTTATGAGTTAAGTAGTGTTAAAAAGCAAAGTGCTTTAGCAACATATAAGCAAGCAACAACGGAATTTGTTAATAAAAATTACTTGCCACAATGTGATGACCCACACGTTGAATTGGGTGCGACATTTGGACTGATTTGGTTAATGACACAAAGAAGCAGTGGTTCTTTTTGGAAGGATGCAGCGTTATACGCAGAAGCTAACGTAGCTTTTAACTACGCTAATTTGGAATTAGGGATTAGAGGTAAGTTTATTACAACTGCTAAAGAGTTAGTTAGTAGTAGTGAACGTATTAGCGATAAAGAGTTAAAACGTATTGCAAAACAAATGGATTGTTTAATGAGGGGAACAAGCGTTGAAGAAATAAAGAGTAATTTTGCTTTAACGTATTAATAACGTATCTAACTTTATTGCTGCATTAGCAGCAGTACTTAATTTAATTGGAGATTAAGTTATGAATAACGAAAAAATAAAATAGTTATTTGCTCAAAAATTAAAGTGTATAAGTGCTTACACACTTATGCACTTTTTTTATACGAACTCCACAGCAGCACGCTTCATATCAGCAGTCACATCAATATAACGCTGTGTCGTTTGTAAGTTTCTATGCCCCACCATTTTCATCAGCACTTTAAGTGGCACTGACTTGCTGCTTAGTTTGGTAATGAAGGTGCGACGCTCACTTTTTACAGCTGTTATATTTTCTGAGTCCATAAGTCAAAAAGCATCAATCTTCCAATAATATATAAACAGTTTAATAAGCTTAAAATACAGTTTGTGTTTATAAAAAGGGTATTTTGAGATAATGGTAACACTGCAATATCGCAGTGTTTACGAGGGTTACATGATGAGTTTAAATTTATCTAATGAGAGGGTGTAAATAATTTTGTGTAAACGTCATTTTGCAGGAAACTGCGTTTTTCAGAAATGGAATAAAAATGACGACACAAAAAGCCCTACCCAATGATTTAATCGATAGCCTGCTATCAAATTACCAGAAGCCTGAAG
>DITK01000020.1 GCA_002422785.1 Francisellaceae bacterium UBA6186 | reverse complement strand
TGGAAATTGATTTAAGTAGCTGTTGTCTAGTTGATCCATATGGTTTATTTTCAATTAAAAGCCGGTCTGGCACTGTTGCAAAAACCAAGCTGTTTCCGTGATTTTAAAGATGCTAACTTACCTTGTAACTTTAAAGCTGCTGGCGTATCTTTTTGATCTGCAGATATAGTAGCAAATAGATGTTTAAAGTCTTGTGGGTTTTTTATCATAAAAGTCTGACCTTCTTTGATCATAATTGTCCCCATATTTACTTTTTCCTTACTAAAACTCTCGGACCAATCAGACTCATAATAGCTATCAATGTTATTTAATCCCATATTTTCTAAAACGGTTTTAATATGCACAATATTTTCAAGCTGGCCGCTTACAAGAGTTACTTTCCAACCATCTAAGTTACTATTAGCTATAAAATCTTTAATAGCTATAAATGGATCTTTAAATTTGCCTTTTAAATAATGTTCGTGAGCTAAAATATTATTATCTGCATTAACATGAGCCAGCAGAACTTTTGTTGAGTTTGTGATTGCAACGCCTACACAAAACGATATCCCAATAGTAGCAATTGTTTGTTTAACATCAGCAATTGCATATTTACCTTCTTCTACAAAATTTAATCCAACTAAATTTTTCGGTAATACTATTTGTTTAGCTGATTTTAGAGAACTAATTCTACCGGGCATATTACTACATTTTTCTAGAGGTATATTAATTAACTCACAACATCCTGCCGCATAAGCATAGCCGTTAATTTGTGCAAAACTTGGTGAAATATTACCAAGACCTTCACAATCTTTATTTACCATCATTTTAACCATTGTATAGCATACCGATGATTTTGGAACAAATGCTTCAAAATTAGATCCACAAGGAATGAATTGATTTTTAGTTGAGACAAATGCTTTCACATCAGGCTCAGAAGGAATTAATTGATTTTGAGGTTGCTCTTGACCAAAAAAATTTATTGTTTTGTTACCAAAAATCAACACTGCACTGCTTGCTAAAAGAAAAGTTAAAAATCTAAATGGGTATTTTAGCATTAATATTAACATTAGATTAAATTTCTTATTTAAATTATGTTTATTTGTTGTTAAACCTTTAGCTGTAGTTGCAGTTATGTTATTTTTTCTTTTAGGCATGTCGATCTCCGTTAATTATTATGTAGTTGTTGTAATTGATTAATTATTGTCTGTAAATCTAGCATGATGGTAACTGCTATAATAATTATTTTATAAGTGAATATTAACAGCAATTTGTACTAACGCTCAAGTTTCATATAGTAAAAAGTTAGGGTATTCCAGATCCTAAAACCTAAGAACTGGATTTAAATCAGGGGTAGCTGTTATACGATATTTAAACCAGTGGGGGTAGCTTTGGCTTTAGATATTTTAATTGTAATCATAAAAATATTTTTAGTTGGAGGTTGAGATGGTAAGATGCTTAATGGGTACAAAAAACAGCTCTAGAAAAACTTTTTTAATAACAGATCCAGATAATTTGGTTAAAATTACACAGCCTAGATGATTTATTTTGTCTCTGAAACTGTTGATGCAAATTTAATATCGATTGCACCAATAGCTTTACTAGTTTGTTGATTAATAAATTTTTGGCTAATTTTATATTGTTTAGATAGTTGAGTTACGGTAGAATTGTT
The DNA here is from genome assembly GCA_002422785.1 of Francisellaceae bacterium UBA6186. GTDB lineage: Bacteria > Pseudomonadota > Gammaproteobacteria > UBA6186 > Azoamicaceae > UBA6186. The sequence goes on along the minus strand of DITK01000020.1, from coordinate 13,261 downwards.
AGTGATGATTTTTAGTGCAATATTTTTGCGTTGTTCTTAGTTCATTATTTTGCTTGCAAAGCCTACATACGTCATCTCCTAATTCTATTTGAAAGTGGATGTAATAGGTGATTATATAGGCATTTCAAGCTTGATGCTATTTACCTAAGTGCTGCGTGCGGCTTGTTACCTTGATTTGAGCGGTGCACAATTTTTTAGTTATTAATGCTTAATTAGAACATATGGACAAAAATTTTAAAAAAATTATACAGGGTTATAAAAATTTTAAAAAAAAATATGCTCATGGCAATAAATCAATCATGAAATATTTATCTCTGAATGGACAAAAACCAGAAACTATGGTTATTGCTTGTTGTGATTCTAGAGCAGATCCAGCATTAATTTTACAATGCGATCCTGGAGATTTGTTTGTAGTAAGGAATGTTGCTAATATTGTGCCTCCTTATGAAAAAGATACGATGCACCATGGTACTAGTGCCGCATTAGAATTTGGGATCTGTTACTTAAATATAAAACATTTGATTTTATTGGGGCATAGCCAATGCGGTGGAATCCAAGCATTATTAAGCAATGATAATTTACCACAAAACGATTTTATAACTAATTGGGTTTCTTTGATCAAAATACCTACCTATATAGGCGAAAAAGAAATTAATTTTGATAATTATGCAAAATTAGTATTACAAAAATCCTATAACAATTGTATGACTTTTCCTTGGATTAATGACAAAGTAATTAACAGTAATTTAACTATTCATTTATGGTTTTTTGATATCAAAACAGGGCAGATCTTTACTTATTCACCAGCGCATAATCAATACCAGCCACTAGATGTTAATAGCTATCAAAATGAATAATTGCTATTATTGAACAAAATGGCCGATTAACCCCCGCCTTTAAAAACCTGGGATTGCGTCGACCATTTTGTTTGACAGACTTTCGGAACTAATCCACCTAAAAAACTAACGTAGTAAAAGTTTTACTTTACCAAGACTATGATTTAAACTGTCATTAAATTGATCTGGATAAGGATTATTCAACCATTCCACTGATTTATCAATTTCCAAGGTTAAATTACCATTTTTACCACAATTTAATAATATTTCTTCAACACATGACACTGACTGGTTCCTTAATGACGTAAACCGTTGTGTAGTAAATGTAACTTTACCCTTAGAGTAGCAAGTACCCATATATCCTACTTTTACCCCTAAACGCTCGGCCATATATTCTGCATGTATATTAATTCCGTTATCCTCATATGAGCCATTATTGATAGGGAGTTCAACTTTTTTTCCAGAACTGTATGTATCTAAAGGTTTAGTATCTTGAAACTGATCCATCATATCAGAATACATATAAAGTTCTCTGGCAATACAATCAAATTTCTTACCAATAAAAATCCCAGCGGTTGCAATAGTAGTCGAGCTTTTGGGACTGTTAACTTCTAAAGTGTCATTATCAAAAAAAGGTCTTTTTACTGTTAACTGTCTTATACCATTACTAAATAGCAGTTCTGATCCTTTTACTTTTTCTTTTTTCCAATTTGCAGTTAAAATTAAGTATAAGTACGTATAAGAATGATTTATTATTTTAATAAATCATTAAGAATAATCTATATATATTGCAGCGGATTATTAAAAAATATATTCCAGTATAGCTCTAAACAAATAGTACAGCATAACTTAATTGTGGCTTTAATAGAATTTTTAATTATAGTATGTTATGTTTTCGCAAGCTGTAAAATACATCCATTGAAACTTGTGAAATTTAGAGCTTCATTATTCTCTATTTTTATATTGTTTGCCCCCTATTTACTATCTCAAGTAAGCTCACCATTTCATATTCTTATTATTCAATCTTTTCTATGCTTATGCTGGCTTCATATTATACCAGCAACTCCAATTTTCTTTAAGCATTTTACTGTTTTTAAACGCTTTACCTGTGCTAGTTTAATTTATGCTTTTTCTAGGGGGTTAATGTATATTATTACTTCTATAGGTCTCGTCTACTTAACCGAAAAATTTAATCACTATGGGCTGTTAGTTGTTTTTGTGCCATTAATTATAGGATTTTGGTATGGATTATTTTATTGTGAAAAAATGGAGAAGGTAAACAAAAAATATCCTCACAACTTGTCATTAAACTTATCGTCTGATGATAATAGTCAGGAAGTAATTGTTGGTAACATAAATTAACCAAAGTAATATCCTCATTTAAATTTATTATGCTAGATTTGAAATACATACCTAAGCTGATAAATTTTTTAAAAGTTTCTGTGGTAATTGTTAAACTTTTTGCTAATGATTTAGCATTTATTGTTTGCATATTATGTAATCTATCAAAAAATTTCACAAGTAAAAGATCATCTTTTTTTTCTAACCACAATAATTCTATCATTTCACCAGAGCTAATTTTCCGATCAAGCTTTACCCTAGTTAAATCCTCAACTTTACTGGCAATATTGGCATCAAAAATATGTTCAATCAGATCTTGGGTTAACTCTGTATCTTCAATAGTGTCATGTAATATGCTAGTAACTAAAATATCGGTTTTAAAACAATGTGGTGTAACCAATTCAGCGACTGCTAGCGGATGCGAATAATAGGGTTCGCCAGATAATCTTTTTTGGGAACCATGATATTTTTTGGCATAGTAGATAGCTTTTTTGATTTGTAAAAGATCTACTTGATGATTTGATGTTTCATTCTGTAGATTCATTTTATTAATCAGCGACTCTGAATAAGTGCAAGATTGATATTTTGATTCCCAACAAGATATATCATTCATAACTTTACTTTACTACGATATTGTTAAAAAATTGTATAAATTTCAAACAATTTTATTATCCTATCAAGGACCGTTAAAATTCAACGGTAGCACAGTTACTAACAAACTTCAAATCTTATTTAGGTGGTATAAAATAGGTGTTACTTCAATTAACGGAATATATGCTAACAACTTTAGCACTTGGGATCTTTATTCACAAAAAACTAAAGTATTCTTTTATTAGTTGCTATAATATTTTTACAATTATTATGATTATGGAGTCTTATTTTGATTACAAATGACGATAATGTTATCCCCACTCCTAACGACCTTACTATTGATCCAGTTTATCAATCATGGATGCTGTTGATAAATGTATGCTGTAATCCAAACAATCGAGAATATAAATATTTTGGTGCGATTGGAGTTAAAATTTGTGATGAGTGGCTAAATTCTTATTCTAATTTTCTTCAAGATATGAGTCCTACGCCAGATCAAAATAATGAAAATTTTTTTATAGAAAGAATTGATATTACGCAGCCTTATTGTAAATCAAATTGTAAATGGACAATGTTGAAGCTTCAAAAAGAATTATCCTTTGAAAAAAATAGACTTAAGCCTCTAAATATTAGTCCATTAAATCTTGAAGCCCCCCGCCCTATATATGCTAATCCTTTAAATGGCACTGTTGCAAAAACCAAATGCACTTTCTTATGCTGATTTGAAAGAAATGGCAGCTGAGCGTAGATTGAAAATTGAAAGATCTACAATTTGTCGTTGGGTCCATTATCTAAAGGAAAGACGTTTTGAAATGATCTATAAATATCGTTAGCAGCATTTTCCATAGGTTTGACGCTATTTGCATCATTAGAGTTACGTATTTAACCAGCCTGTTTGTTGTAAAACTCTTGCTGGATCTTATTCTTTTTGAGCTACTTGTGTTAAAAGTGTTTCACTTTGAAGTTTTATTTTTTCTTTTAATTGTTCTTTGGAAAAGATTATATTTTTATCATGCTAATAAGGATGTTTTCGCCTAAAATAAATTAATTAACAAAGTATTTGGGCTGGCGGCATAAATGTCAATAATTAAGAGAAATTAAAATTGGAAGATGTGACTTTTAAATGTTTTTGCAACAGTGCCAGGTTAAGTGTCAGGAAACGTACGGCCATGGTGTTTATTATGGATAAAAATCAAAGAAATCTTTTATTAGCATCGATAATATTTTTACAATTAGTATGAGTATGGAGATTTGTTTTGATTACAAATGATCATTCACCCCAGCACGGGTGTATCGCTATTAGAACTAGTCCTATTTATAAATCATGGGTGCATGTGATAGATGTATGCCATAATCCAAACAACCCAGAATATAAATATTTTGGTGCGATTGGAGTTAAAGTTTGTGATGAATGGTTAAATTCTTATTCTAATTTTCTTCAAGATATGAGTCCTACGCCAGATCAAAATAATGAAAATTTTTTTATAGAAAGAATGGATAGCACGCAGCCTTATTGTAAAGCAAATTGTAAATGGACAATGTTGCCAACTAAAAAAGAATTATTTTTTACAAAATACACACTTAACTCTATAGATGTTAGCCCATTAAATCTTGAAGATCCTAGCGCATATCAATCACCCTCAACTAGACAAAATTCCTTGTACCCATGAACTCTAGTTGTAGAAACTTTGTCTAATCTGATTTCAAAGTGGTTGTTTAGTTAGCTCTTAGGGGTAACCTCGCCGCTAGCTAACCCAGTATTTATAAATTGTTGATTTATAAAGGATTTTTAAAGGTGTTTTTTTGTAATGGAATATTCTGGGATATAATTGGGATATGTTTAATAGCATAATTAATTCAATTTTAATACGACTTCTTTTGCTTTAGACTTAGCATCTTCAATTAATGTTGCACCATTATTATCTGATTTTGCAAGGTGGCTTCTTCAATTATATTTCTTATGAGCCGTATGATTTTAATTTGTAATCTAACCGCTTCACTTTATTTTCACGTAAGTCTCGTCTAACCTCCAAGATCCATCAGTTGATTTTAGCAGAGGTTTAATAATCTTTGCCAGCACTTTATCGGAAACTAATACAAATTATTCTTATATGATAATGTGCTACATTCTTTTGTTATCTTTAACTCCTTATCTAAATGCGCAATAGTTTTTAACAGACATGGATCTAATCGTGCATTAGCCCAGCCATTATTATAATATAAAAGTAAAGTATTTTTTGCTTCTGCTGTTTCTAAATCATTAAGCGTAGTTGTAAAAATTTTTTCAGCATTCTTTAATTTTCTCTTGGATTGAGTAAAAAAATGGTTTAAATTTTCATCTATGCTAACTGAGTCTGTTTGTTTTATAGAAAAATAAATAATTTTACTATCATTATATAGATACATTTGTATAGAACAGAAATCACTATTTTGTAAAGCATCTTCTGCTATTGACTTAGTAGTTAGTATTTTTTTTTTTAGGATTAACAATTGTAATTTTGTATGATCAGCTGCTACTATGGCTTCTAGAAAAGCATATTGATGTTTTATTGATAACAGAGATATCTTTTGCGGTTCTTCAAATTTACCTAAATCTTTTGCTCTATCAAGTATTGCTTGACAAATTTTTTCGTACAGTATTGGATTATTATCTTTACAGTCATCTAACCATAATGTTGAATTATATCCATAAAAATCATATTTACTCCCTTTGCGTACAAGCTCATAAGCAGCATTTAGTTGTTCTATATTAGGATTTATGATGGGAACAGCTTGTAATGGCGGTAAACTAAAACCATCAACCCCGTTTATACTAACCCCAGCTCTTATTAAAGTTTTTATAATCTGTATACTAGCTTTTTTTAATATAGCTACACCTAGTAAATTATTATCGTCAGGAAAAATAACTTCAAGTAATGTTGGATTGCTGGTAAGTAGCATTTTTAATCTAACATCATCAGCATTGCTAATGTAATCTATAGCATCATTTAAATACCCTAGATATGATTTATAAACAGACATCTTCGTTAATTTTTTCCGCAACATAAGTATCTACACCTTATTTCTTTTTTTGTTTTCAACTTCATAGTTTATATACATATGTGAACGAACCAATTAAATTAATATATTATTTGTCATCATGTTTTTGTATATACTTGTGTTTAGGTAACATGCCATGCATAAATATTTTTTTTTAGTTAACTTCTATAGTATGTAAATATAGTTAATTAAAATGTTAATTTGGTTTTTTTGTGAAGAATTTTTATATATAAATATGTTGCACTTTCACAGAAAGTTAAAGAAAAATTTAATATTTCGACAAAGTAAATGTTATGAAAAACAACCCGATAACTCTTAAATCTTACAGTTTTCATGCATATTCTGCAGAAAAAGATATAGCAGATTTTTTATCTTGTTTGGACAATAATTTTTTTGTTAACAATGATTTATTAATTTTGAAAATAGCAAAAAACTTTTAAACTCTGAATATACCAATCTTATTTTTGAATTTAATAAACAAACAGGTTTTGTCGCAACAAATAATGCTTGCAGCGATGAATTATTTATTGCGACAAAAACATAATTCTAGGTTTTTAGAGCTGCTAGCAGCCTTGACACTATTTGGTACAATTACACTTGTTTCTTCTTCTATATATTCATAGAGTGCGTGTTGTGGTAATGGATCTCTATAAGGATCATGTTGATAGGTGAAAACTTTGCGAGGCACATGCTGTTGTTGAGAAGGCACATATTGATAGGGAAAAAATTCATAAGGCACATGCTGTTGTTGAGAAGGAACATGTTGAACAGGTGGATCTTTATAAGGTGGAGGCTGTTGTTTGGAAGGCGCGTGTTGAACAAGTGGACCTTTATAAGCCGCATGCTGTTGTTGGTAAGGCTCACGTTGATGAGGTACAATTACAGTAGAATTAGATTTGCTACCATCACCATGTCGGCTTCTACCATTCTTAAAATTTTCATACGCACAAACCATCTGTGGATTTTGTTGATGTTCTTCTGATTTGGGTATTGGATCATGTTTTTGTGTACTGTCTATTTCTGTAAATGACACATTTGTTAATATACTCTGTAATTCATATAGCTTTTTTGCTAGTTGAATATTTTGTTTTTGCAACATAAAATATTGGTCTTGAAATATGCTAGCACCGCTGTGAAAACCATGCAGCCTTATTTCTAAATCTTTGGCATTCTTCCAAGAAAACTCTAATTCTTGCATTAGCCTTATATTTTCATTTTGAATTCTTAAATTTTCTTGCAATACATTTTTGTATAAATCATATAATTTTAGGTGCTTGTTTTCTAATTCCCAAAAACTTTGCATCCAAGCTGATTCTTCTAGTTTTAATGATAATGAATCTCTAGATCCGTTATCATTTTCTTGTTGTTGCTGAAAAATTTTTTCCTCTATGGCATTTAAAGATATTGCAGGCGATTGATATGAACCATCAAGTGGAGTTGCTGGATAACTAATAGGAATGTCTAGTAAAACCGTGCCAGAATCTAAAGATGTATCCGAAAATTCTTGGGTTTTTGAATTACTTAGGTTATGAATTTTTTGAACAGATCTTTTTTTTCTAAACATAACTGTACATACCTCAATAACGCAAAGTTTTACGTATAACAAAATCATGCAACCTTTAAATACATATATTTTATGTTAGAGCAAAACGATAACAATCTCAATATGAATAATGTCTTACCAGGGTCAGATCATCTACATTTTACAAACAATACTTGACAAGGATCGACAAACATAAGTAATCATGATCAAATTAGATTTTTATTGAAGTGAAAGAGTAAAAATGTTTTTGCAACAGTGCCATAATTGTTAATGAATTTCTATATGGATTAAATTTACAATGCTATCTATAGTTATAATAATCTCCACATAACTTAATTTGGAATTATATTCATGAATGACAAAATAATTAAATTTGAAATTAACACCCAAAATAAACAATTAATAGACTTGCAAATTACATCTCTAAATCTACAAAATATATGTTGGGAAACCACAAAAGTTGAATTAATTATAGATCTGAATCATATGGCCTTTAGGCATGTAGATGGTCTTAATGTTTCTTTATTTTTTTGGCTTAAATCAAAAGCGATAAATGTTAGCTTATCAATGAAAAATGTACCAGAAGATATTGAATCTCAGTCAGCAAATATTAGTTTTTTTGAGAGTTGCATCATCAGAATAGAGTCATTTAAATTGATGAGACATTTAAAAATTATTGTGCCACAAATTAATATATTTAATGGTTGTGATTTTGCGGGTTTGGCACAAATGTCTAATTTAAAAACACTTGATTTGAGTAGCTTTAATATCCAAAGAGATGATGATAATAAATACTTAATGCCCATAATTGATTTGATAAATGGTATTGACCATACATCCAACATTATAAAAATATTATTGCCTTTAAGTATAAGAAAACAAGAGTTAAATGTGGAGAATGATGATAGTGCAAATCAATTATTTATAGCCATTCAATACGCATTATCTGTTTCATCAAAGACCATTGAAATAAGCCCTACCCCTATGTTTTTTGGCTTGCAGTATGATATTTCAGCTATTATGAATAAAAAACAAGGTGCTCAATTAGAAGAATGGTATCATGAAAACGATAAAAACTATGAAGCTATGCAACAGTTGAAAATGATACCTAATCCTACACAAGAGATAGCTGCATTTTTAGAAAATATATCTAATAAATTTAATAAAATGTTTAAAAATATAGAAGATTTTTACCCAATTATAGATACTATGAACCCTAAATATATATATTGGTTAGATAAAATTTTGCGTGAAAAAATGCATAATCCCGAACATGTTCTATCTTGTCTAAAGGCAGTTAAGTTGTATGATAATTGCCAAGATGTTTTATTCGAAATGTTGCAAGGCTTAGTAAGCGATGTAGTTGCATCTAGATTTAGAGAAGTTGATATTAACGCTAAAGAATTGACGTGTTTTATATGTGCTGACAAACTAACGGACAAGGCAGACATTATTAAAACATTATTAAAAATTCATCTGGAGTTTGATGTATCTAAGGATAATTTTTTATCAAAAATATTATCTAACATGATAGAAGAATTTGTTTTTGGTAATGGGATCCAAACCTCCAATCATTTAGTATCTATTCAGGAACTTGAAGATCCTAGTTGGTTGGTGGTAAAAGTGTTGAAAGAATTAGCATTTTCACATTTGAATAAACAACTAGAAGATATTTTAAAAGATGAAAAATATTTTAGATTGATTGTTAGTCAAGAACAAATTGAAGATCAATTTAATTTATTTACGTCTTTTAGCTATAAGCATTTAATGCGAAGTAAAAATATGTCTGAACCATCTAAAAATAGCCTAGTGCCTATCTTGCCTATCGATTTGCGTTGTTGCATAAAGATGTAAATTAATAATTGTCATAATGTTGGAGCAATTGATATGCCTTACAAATTAAGAAATAACCGTCGTCATAAATAAGAGTTAAAATTAAGAATTATTTAGAATTTAAGAATGATTCAATTCAAATACACTATCTTCTTGTTTATATTACCATGCCATTAACCTGATGTTCCCAAAGTTCTTTAAACTTACCATTTTTTAAGTTTACAAGATCAGTAAAACTACCATCTTCCACTATTTTACCATTATCAAACACTATTATTCTATCCATATGTTTTATAGTTGATAGCCGATGAGCAATAGCAATTACTGTCGCTTTATTAGTATCTAACATGGTATTGATAGATTTTTGGATCTCATTTTCTGTTTGTGAATCCAAACTAGATGTTGCCTCATCTAAAATCAAAATAACTGCGTTTTTTAATATCGCACGAGCAATTGCAATCCTTTGTCTTTGCCCACCAGAAAGTTTTACCCCTCTTTCGCCAACTAAAGTATTATATCCTTCGGGCAAATTAATAATGAATTCATGGATGTTGGCTATTTTAGCTGCATGTTCTATCTCGGCTGGAGTGGCGTTATCCTTTGCATAACCAATATTTTCACCAATACTGCGATGAAAAAGCATTATATCCTGTGGTATTAAGGAAATATTCGCGCGCAAAGAATCAGAAGTAATATCATAAATGTTGCTGGTATCAATATAAATATTCCCCGTAGTAATTTTAAAATTCTTTAGTAACAATCCTATTAGCGTAGATTTACCAGAACCAGAATGACCAACCAAACCTACTTTCTGCCCTGGTTTAATATGTAAATTAAGATCGGTAAACACATTGCGGCTATTTTCATAATTAAATGTTACATTTTGCCAGACAATTTCACCGTGAGAAATCTTTAATTCTGTTGCATTTGGACTATCAATGCTACATTTTGGCACCTGCATAATAGTAAATGCAGAACGAAATGCAGAAATATCTTCTAGAAATTCCCTAATTGCCATAGTTGCTTGCCAGGAATTTTCAGCAAAAAGGAAAGTGATGGATATTATAAAAGTTATATCACCTACAGTAATTTCTCCAAGATTTTTAAGATGAATGACAAAAATAAAGATCGAAATTAAAAATATCCAATATAACAAGCTCAAAATGATAGATATTATGAAGTCATACTTGTAGTACTTAATATTTAATGGATTTAGAATATCAAGGTAATAATCTTGAATTTTAGCCATCTCGCTTTCCCTGGTTGCGAAAGCAAAAATATTGGCTATATTTTGGATCCGATCTGCTATAGTGCCAAATAAGTAATACCAAGCATCTTGCTTAGCTTGTTCCATTTTAGCTAATTGGCTAAAAAATTTGACTGCAAGGCACGAGTAGACAGCAGTAAAGCCTAGAACAAACAAAAATATTTTGTAATTAACCAAAACTAACGCAATTCCAGAAAATACTGTAATTAACAAAGGCCTGCTTAACTTAAACTCTATAGATTGGTGCATTGAGTAATACTTGTCACCAATCCCGCGTATTTTAGCAGTAATGGTTCCAGAGAGGTTATTTTGAAAATAGATATGCGATAAATAAAAAACATGCTGACAAATCCTATCCATTATGTTTTGGAAAACATATGGAATAGTTTTAAGTTGTGCAAAATTATGCAATCTCCAACCGCCGTCTAAAACAGCTTGAGCCATAATAAACCAAAAAATTGGCCAAAATGCTTGTGCAAATGTAATATGCTCAAATTTTGTAAACAGATCTATTAATAGTTTAACTGCATAACTGTAAAGAATTGGATGAATTCCAGAACACACTGGAGCCACTGCCATCATTAGATAAAAATATTTATATGGTTTAATTACCGACCAAAGAAAAGATCCAAGCGTTTCTATATTGTTATTAATTAACTGTTCTTGTGTTTGCATTTATCATTTATAACATACCTTAATAATTATAGTGTAGTCTGTAATTATAAGATTAATTTGCTATTCTTCATACTTACAATTAATTATACCTTGAACCTTTGACACATATGGGGCACGCTACCCACATCAAACCACCTCTCAAAAACCCCTTAATTTCTCAATGCCGAAAAGAGGACTCGAACCCCCNNTAAGCTTTTCGAATTTTTTGTAAAAACCCTTTTAATTAAAGACTTTATAGGGCATAATGCGTTATAAACTTTTTTAATGCTTTTTAACTATTCCTTCGACACATGTTCGACACGTTAAAGATCTGGAAGTGATATGCATATAATCAAGGCAATTGTAGGTAAGTTAACTTTCCCAGCAAAGATAACTGAAGGGCAAACAGCCCAGAAGCGGTACTACGATGACAAGCTTAAAGGCTTTGGTGTTAGAGTAACTTCTGGGAAAACCAAAGCTTTTTTTATTGAGAAACTAATTAAAGGCAAATTACGACGTATTACATTAGGACGCTATCCTGAGTTAACTGTTGAGGCAGCTCGTCAACAAGCACAGATCTTTTTAGGTCAAGTTGCTCAAAAAATTGATCCATTAGCCGAACGAGTTACAGCTAAATTACAGCAGGTTACTTTAAATGATGTAATGATAGACTATTTAAATGCACGTAAATCATTAAAGCCAAAGACGATCTATGATTATAACCGTGTGGTTAACATAGCTTTTGCAGCATGGCAAAATAAGCCAATTCTTTCAATTACTAAAGATAAAATAACAAGACATCATGAAAAACTAGGGCAAGAAAATGGCGAAGCATATGCTAATCTAGCGATGCGTGTATTGCGTGCTCTTTTTAATTTTGCAGCTGGACAATACGAAGATTCCGAGGGGCGTTCGCTTATTACCGATAATCCTGTTAAGCGTTTATCACAAACTCGTGCTTGGTATCGAGTAGAGCGTCGACAAACTTTTATTAAAACTCATGAACTTGCAGCATGGCATAATGGTATTAATAGTCTTTCTAATACGATTTTAAGCGATTATTTGCGATTAATCCTATTTACCGGGTTACGTAGACAAGAAGCTGCTAAATTACAGTGGAAGCAGGTAGATCTAAAAGCCAAAATTCTTACTATTATTGATACTAAAAATAGAGAGCAACATACCCTTCCATTGTCAGATTACCTTTATGATTTGCTATACAAGCGTAGCCAACAGGCTACTAGTTTATATGTATTCCCAGGTATTGGTGCAGCTGGTCATATAATTGAACCTCGTAAACAAATTGTAAAAGTAATAGAAAGTACTGGCATTAAATTTACTGTCCATGATTTAAGACGCACATTTATTACTATTGCCGAATCATTAGATATTCCAGCTTATGCACTCAAGCGTCTATTAAACCACAAAATGAGCCAAGACGTTACTGCTGGGTATATCGTTATGGATGTCGAACGACTTAGAAAACCTATGCAGCAAATTACCGATTATCTTTTGGCATACATGGAAGTAAAAAAACAGGCTGATGTTGTAGCTTTAAACCATGTAAAACAGGGGGTGCTAGATGAGCAAACAGCTTAAAAAGAATGAAACCACTTTAAATTTAGATCAAAACTATAAAGTTTTTCTAAAAAGTATAAAGGAACGCCTTCGTACATCACAAATACGTGCTGCACTCTCAGCAAACAAAGAACTAATAAAATTTTATTGGGAGCTTGGCTTTGGTATTATTAAATGCCAAAAAGAATATCGATGGGGTGATAAATTTTTAGAGCAGCTATCCCACGATTTACGCCAAAATTCTCCAGGAATGCAAGGGTTTTCCATTACAAACCTTAAAAGAATGAGGCTTTTTTCCCAAACCTATCCTGATTTTGCAATAAGCCCACAGGTTGTGGGCCAATTGCCGTGGGGGCATATTTCACTATTAATTCAGAAAATAAAGGACGCTGAAATACGTCTATGGTACATACAGCACACTATCAAACATGGCTGGTCTCGTTCGATTTTAGAGATGCAAATTGAAAGTGGTCTTTATGAGCGGCAAGCAATATCTGCTAAAAAAATAACTAATTATCAAGATCATCTACCAGAATTGCAATCTGACTTAGCTAATGAAACCAGCATGATTAAGCATAT